>JANNBP010000090.1:0-4021 GCA_031385555.1 Deltaproteobacteria bacterium
CCGGCGTGCTGCTCTAAACGGGGACAGGATCTACCCCCGCATCTCCGCGCAATCACGCGTGTTCTGGGACCAGATGACAAATTGGTCGATCAAGCGACCTTGACAGTCAGCACTGTCACAGTCAGTATTGGCTCAATGAAGAGCGTTGCATCGAACCTGCTCGGACGGTTCGCCAGTCTGATCGCCACCCCGCTCACGCCGGCGCACTACCTCGGTCTGTTCCAGCCCGCAGGCGCGAGGATCGAGGCGGTCACGCGCGAGACCCAGGACGTCACGACGCTGACGCTGCGCCCCGGGCGTGGCTGGCAGCGCCATCAAGCGGGCCAGCACGTGCGCGTCGCGATCGCGATCGATGGCCGCCTCGCCGCGCGCACGTACTCGATCTCGTCGTCGCCCGATCGCGCGGATGGCTTGATCACGATCACCGTGAAGGCGCAGGGTCGCGTGTCCAATGCGCTGTGCGCCGCGCAACCAGGGAGCTACCTGACGCTCGGCCTACCCGAAGGTGACTTCGTGATGCCGGCGAACGAGCGCGTCCTGTTCATCACCGGCGGCTCCGGCATCACCCCGGTGATGAGCATGCTGCGCACCGGCATGCGGGACGTCGTCCACCTTCACTTCGCGCGCTCCGCCGATGACGTGATCTTCGCGAGCGAGCTGTTCGATCTCGCAGCGCAGCCGACGTACCGGTCGATCATCGTGACCGATCGCCGGCGGTTCACGCCCGCGCTCCTCGCCGAGCTCGTGCCGGATTGGAAGACGCGCGAACCGATGGCGTGCGGACCCGCGAGTCTGCTCGAGGCGGTCGCGTTCACCAACGCACGCGTCGAACGGTTCGCGGCCACGCTCGTCGCTCCGTCCGATGCGAGCGGCGGCCACGTTCGGTTCGGCACGAGCCGCGTCTCGGCGATCTCCGACGGACGCACGCCCCTGCTACGAATCGCCGAGACTGCCGGCGTCAACGCACCACACGGATGCCGCATGGGCATCTGCCACACCTGCGATGCCACACTTACCAAGGGCTGCGTCCGCGATCTGCGCACGGGAGATCGGATCGACGCCGGCGCGCGGATCCAGATCTGCATGTGCGCCGCCGCCGGTGACGTCGAGCTCGCTCTCTGAAAGGACCCGCTATGCACTCTCTTCCCGTTTCCGTCACCGACGAGCAGATCGAAGATTTCGGTCGCGAGCTCGACACCCTCCAGCGCGACGTCAAGGCCACCCTCGGCGCCGCCGATCGCGCGTACATCCAGCGCGTGATCGCCGTGCAGCGCGGCATGGCCCTCGGCGGTCGCGTGTTGATCTACGCGAGCTTGCCGTTGATCCCCACGCCGTTCTTCCTCGGTGTCATCGGTCTCGGCACCGTCTCCCTCGGGCTCTCGAAGATCCTCGAGAACATGGAGATCGGCCACAACGTGATCCACGGCCAGTGGGACTGGATGCAGGATCCCGAGATCCATTCGTCGACCTGGGAGTGGGACAACGTCTGCCCCGCCGATCAGTGGAAGCACTCGCACAACGTCGTCCACCACACGTGGACCAACGTGATCGGGAAGGACCGCGACGTCGGCTACGAAATCCTGCGGATCAGCGACAAGCAGCCGTGGCGACCGTTTCACCTCGCGCAGCCCGTCTACAACGCGGCGCTCGCGATGATGTTCCAGTGGGGCGTCGGGATGCACGACCTCGACGGCCAGGACACGTTCACCAAGCTGCGCGGCATCGGTCGCAAGGCCGGCAAGCAACTCGCGAAGGACTACGTGCTGTGGCCGCTGCTCGCGGGTCCGTTCGCGCTCCCCGTGCTGCTCGCGAACCTCGTCGCCAACTCGATGCGGAACCTATGGACCTACGCGATCATCTTCTGCGGCCACTTTCCCGACGGCGCGCAGCTGTTCACCGAGGAACAGATCGAGGGCGAGACCCGCGGTCGCTGGTACCTCCGGCAGATCCTCGGCTCGTGCAACATCACGGGTGGTCCGCTGTTTCATCTGCTGTCGGGCAACCTGAGCTTCCAGGTCGAGCACCACCTGTTCCCGGATCTGCCGAGCAACCGCTACGCGGAGGTCGCTCCGAAGGTCGAGGCGCTATGCGCGCGGTTCGGCATCCCGTACAACAAGGGCTCGTTCAGGAAACAGCTCGGTTCGACGCTCCGTACGATCTTCCGGCTTGCACTTCCTACGAGAACCGCTCTCGCCGCATGACCACCGAGCACACGCTCACGATCGACGAGCTCTCGGCCTCCTCGCAGGTCCCGAGTCGCACGATCCGGTTCTATCAATCGCGCAATGCGTTGATGGCTCCGGAGATCCGCGGTCGCGTCGCGTACTACGGCAAGCACCACGTCGAGCGGCTCAAGCTGATCGCGCAGCTCCAGGATCGCGGTCTCCGGATCGACGCGATCGGCGATCTGATGAAGCGCATCGATCGCGGCGAGGTCGATCTCGCGGAGTGGCTCGGCGTCGAGGAGCAGATGCACCACCCGTGGGTGCTCGACTCGATGAAGACGCTGAGCGAGGCCGAGCTCTACGACGCCGCGGGCTCTCGCCGTCCTGGTCTGCTCGCCGACCTCGAGCGCGCCGGCATCATCGAGCGCAAGGGCGATGTCTATCTGCTCGGCAGCCCCGCCCTGCTGGGCATCGCGATGAAGCTGGAGACGGTCGGCATCGATCTGCAGACCGCGGTGAAGGCGTCCGAGATCCTGCGCAAGCACCTCGGCCGCGCGGTCGGCGAGCTCGTCGAGCTGTTCCTCGGTCGCGTCGAGGACGGCCAGATCACGATCGCCCAGTCGAAGAAGCTGTTCGAGACGTTTCGCTCCGTCGGTGTCGATTCGGTGCGCGTCGTGTTCGCCCGCGAGATGGAGAACGCGCTGCGCAAGCTGGTCGCCTCCGGCAAGCTGGCGTCGCTGTCGGCGCGCGCGAAGAAAAAGCGCTAACGCGGTTCTGCGCCCTTCGCGCTTCGCGCAACCTGCGCGCGGTGACGCTGTCGAGTCCACGTGAAGTGGGTCGTGCTGCTGTGCCTCACCGGGACGCTGACCTCCGCGGTGTGGCGAAGCTGCCGGCACGAGCGTCCCGCGGCCTGCGACCTGCCACCGCGCGACTGCACCGAGGGTTGTGACGAGCTCGTGCAACTCCTGCCGGCGATGGGGCCGGGCTATCACGACGACATCATCCACTGGGAAGACTCGTCGGTCACGTCGACGTCCTACATGCGCCGCGAGCTGATGATGCTCGTCAAGTACGCCACCGCGCGCGTCGCGTGCGATGCCGCAGAGTGGAAGGGCAACGGTGGCAGGCTCGGGCTCGCCGATGCGAGCGATGTCGACGGCAACACGCCGGGCACGGCCTACGGTCACCCGCGCCATCCGCGTCACACGCACGACGGCGGCTACGACATCGACATCGCGTACTACCAGCGCGGCACCGAGAACAACGGTGTGCGTGCGGTGTGCCCCACCGAGAGCGAGGATGCGTTTCACTGCACCGGTAAACCGAACCTGCTCGATGCGAAGCGCACCGCGCTGTTCATCGGTACGCTGTTCGAGTCCGAGCGCGTGCGGATCGTCGGCATCGACGGCATGGTCGCGAAGCCGATCCGTGCTCAGCTCGCGCGGATGTGCCGCACGGGTCTCGTCACCGCCGAGGCGTGCAAGCGGATCAGCCTCGGCTACGAGACCGAGCCCTCGGGCCGGCTGTGGTTCTACGGTCATCACAATCACCTGCACCTCAGCTTGAAGCGCTAACGGACGGACCAGGTCCTCTCCTACTGGATCCATGCGCAGCTCGCCGAGATGTGCGTCTCCCTCAAGCCCTGACAGGTGCGGCGTCGACGAGGCGTGAACGCCCGGTCACACCTGCACGACATCGTTGGTCAAAATAGATCGCCGCGCACCCAGCCGCGTTGACCGCACGATGCGGCTCGCGCTGGTCTTCCTGGTCGTCTTCACCGCTCCTGCCGTGGCTCATCCGCCGCCGCCGCCCGCCGAGATCGCGGTGTCCCCGCGGCCGACCCTCGTCGAGTGGAC
>JANNBP010000144.1:0-38688 GCA_031385555.1 Deltaproteobacteria bacterium
GTCCTCCTCCACGAACTCCCACGGCGTGCCCGTCGTCGCGGACATGACGCCCTCGTCGGTGTGCCACGTGAACGTGCGGTCGTCCGACGAACCCATGATCTTTAGGCGGCCGAAGTGGTGCTGTTTGTGGTGACCACCACACAGGGTTCCGCAGTTCTCGACAGTGTGTTTGCCGCCGTGCTGGCGGTGTTCGAAATGATGAACATCCAGATTTCGGGTCGCGGTGCAGCCCGGGACGATGCAGGCGAACCCGTCTCGGTGCATCACCTTGCGCCGGATCGCGTCGGGGATATGGGACTTCGGTCTTGTCAGCTCGTTCGATTCGAGATCGCCGATCAGCTCCGCATCGCAGGTCAGCCAATCGGCGGTGAGGTCATCGATCGGGACCTGCTGGCCGCCGGCCGCCGTGAAGTTCTTCTTGCAGCTCTTGCAGACGGTGACTGCGACCTGCACCGCGGGCTTGGTCATTTGACCTGCGGCCGGTGCCTCGGCGTCGCGAAGGAGGCCGTCGAGGAACTCGCTGTCGTCGAGCCGTTGACCGTACGCCTTCTCGCGCTCGGTCCTGGTGCGGCGATAGCGCGCCCACACCTCCGCGCAGACCTCGAGAACGATCTTCTTCTTGATCAACTTCGGATCCGGATCGTCCTCGGGAGAATCGCCGCGCCGGAGCCCGGCCACCATCCGCTCCACGTCGCGCACCGTGCGGCCTTGGGCCTTGGCCAAGAACTCGTGTTCGTTCTCCGATGTGGCCACGCGCGTGAGCTCGCGTACCGCCGAGAAGCACAGCTCGCCGCGCTCGAAGGTGTCCGCGATCAAGGGCAGCGCGAGTAGCTCGCGGGCCACGCGCAGCCGTTCGTTCGCCGCGTGCGTACCCCAGTGGAGCTCGCGTTCCATGTATTCAGTCATCGTCGAGTAACCGAGCCGCCGATAGAGCCGTGACTCCTCGGCCTCGAGCAGCAGCGAGGTCTCCTTGGCCTCCAGCGCGACGCGTTGCTGTGCGAGTGAGCGCAGCTGCCAGTGGAGCTCCTTCCAGTCCTTCTCGCGGATCGCCGCCGCCTCTTCGTCGCTGAGCGGCTGCCACTCACTCGTGATGTTCGAATCGCTAGTCATTGTCGACCTCGCTAATCGCGACAGCACACGTCACTGTCGCCATGCGCGCGAATGTCATCGCACGCAGGATTATCACTACCACGGACTTGATTTCACCCTGACGTGGCGCGCTCGGCCTGTGTCGCTATTCCTCATCGAGAAACGCCAGAACGCGCCAGGAGCGACGAAGCGCGGCTGCGACCAAATTATTCGCTCCGCATATCGTTCGATCGCGCAGAGCGCACGTGAGTGCGCCGCGATACCCGTCAAATAAAAAATCGTAAAACAATGTCACTCTCGATGAGTGATGATCATGGAAGGACGCGTGGCGATACCGGAGCGCTGCCGAACGTCGAACGCGCATGATGCCAGCGGTGGCAAACGCAATCGGTGATGGTGGGTTCGTGTCGAAGACGATGGCTGGGTCCCACGCGGGACCGAGGTTTGCGGAGCAGATCCGTCGGCCAGCTCGCATGGACGAGATTGTCGATCCGACTGGTTCTGATAACTGAATAGCTTCCGGACCAACACGTATTCGCGTGCGGCCGTGGGTTGCTCGGATGGCTCGTGGTTGCAGGACCGCCGCGCGGTCGGTCGTCGTTGACGAGGAGGAATCCGTCCCACGCGGGATCGGAGCTTGCCGAGCAGGTCGCCGGACCGCCTGTTGGCCGGATGACTCGTGGTCGCAAGAGGCCGGTCTTCGTCGACGAGCACCACCAAGTCCCACCGGGATCGGAGCTCGCCGAGCAGGTCGCCGGACCGCCGCGCGGCAGGGCTTCGTCGACGACCACCAAGTCCCACCGGGATCGAAGCTCGCCGAGCAGGTCGCCGCACCGCCTGTTGATCGGATAACTGGTCGCAAGGACGCCACGCGGCAGGTCTTCGTCGACGAGAACGACTGCTGACTCGGCCCGTCCCGTGTGGACGCGATTCTCGAGCGACCACTGCACGGCCGTGTTCCAGGAATAACCACGTCGACCGGGAGGCGGGCGTGCAGTGTCGATCGTCGTCGACGGCGAGGCCACGCGACCGAGCTAGAGAGCCGATCCACTAAATCGGACGTCGGGATCGACGCGGATCGGCGGCGGTGATCCACTCGGCCCATGAAATGGGCCCCGCCTGACACGGCTGCAGAGACCGAAGTCGCTGGTAACCTTCGGCCTGCGAGCAGGTTCTATCGATTTCTGTGGGAGGTCCGCGCCGAGCTTTTCGATGCGGAGTTCCAGAAGGAGTTGGCTGCCAGCTACGACCCTCGAGGGCAGGAGCCTTGTCCGCCGGCGTTGCTTGCAATGGTGATGTTGCTGCAGAGGTACGACGGACTCAGCGACGCCGATACGGTCGACGCGGCCGAGAACGATCTGAGGTGGCAGCTGGTGCTTGGGACTCTCGGCCAGAAGCGCGCCTCGTTCGGACAAGGGACGCTAGTTCGCTTCAGAGTTCGAGCAATCGCGAACGACCTGGACAAGAAGCTCGTCGACAGGACGATCGAGTTAGCGAAGACGACGCAGAAGTTTGGATGGAAGAAGCTGAGGCTCGCCCTGGATTCGTCGCCTCTACCCGGAGCGGGTCGCGTCGAGGACACCTGGAATTTAATCGGGAGGGCGATGTCCAGGGTTGTTCACGCGGTGAGCGCAGCCCTCGATATGAGTGAAGAGCAGGTCATCAAGAAAGCGAAGCTAACTGTGCTTACCGGCGACAGCATCAAGGCTGCTCTCGATATCGATTGGGATGATGACGATGCTCAGCACGAGGCGTTGCAGCATCTGCTATCGCAGGCAGCGGCTCTTGACGCGTGGGTCTGCGAGCATGCGAAGCAGGGGGCCAAGGCTCCTCCGATCAAGGACCCGCTCGAGCTCCTTCGTCGTGTGGTCGAGCAGGACATCGAACCAGACCCTTCAGGACACGGGCATCGCATCCGCGACGGGGTTGCCGAGGACCGTATCGTCTCGATCAGCGATCCCGAGATGCGCCACGGTCGGAAGAGTCGCTCGCAATTGTTCAACGGCTACAAGAGGCACATCGCCGTTGCCTATGGCTTCATTCTCTCGGCGGCGGTTCTTCCTGCCAACGACGCCGAGCACCTGGCCACTAAACCGTTGCTCGGCGCAGTGGCCAAACATGGTCGGGTCGCAGTGCTCGACATCGATCGTGGATACTTGGGAAGTCCCTCAGTGGTCGAGCTGCATCGCGCTGGGGTCACGATCAACTCGCGCCCATGGGCCAAGTCGAACCAGGGCCGATTCACGAAGTACGAGTTCGACATCGATCTCCGACGAGGAATCGTCACTTGTCCTGCGGGCAAGCGAGCGATCATCCTCGGGTCTGGCGAGGCGAAATTCGAAGAGTCGGACTGCTCTCGCTGCAAGCTCAAACCTCAATGCACTGAGGCACCCAAGCGGAGCATCAAGATCCATCCGATCGAGGATCTCCTCATCAAGCTCCGACGGACGAACAAGACACCAGAAGGTCGTGAACAACTGCGCCGTCGTGTTGTTGTCGAACACAAGCTGGCACGTGTCGAAGCCATCCAGGGACAAACAGCGCGCTACCGGGGCATACGCAAAAACGAGCTCGACCTCAACCGCGCCGCAGCGGTCATCAACCTTCTGGAGCTCTCGAACCGCCGAGCCGCTTAGCGGTTCGGCTCTCTAGTGCTGGGCGATTCGTGCTCGCGCGAGCGCTCGCGACCAGGAACCCAAGCTCCTCGGGGTGGCCGAGGGTGGGCGCTCTCTCGCCCGTCGCGGGTCAGCGGGCGAAGGCCGTGACGAGCGCGAGCAGAGCGCGCGCGATCGATGATGATTCGTCGCCGCGGCGGTCGGTCGGGAGAGCGGAGCGTGATGGCGCTCGGCGCGGCCCTCGCGCAAGCTGACCCGCAGGGCGAGAGTGCCACCCGAGGCGCGAGCTTCACGACCGACGTCCTCCGAACATCGCGGCGACGCTACTCACTTCGGCGGAGCAAACGTCTTCGTCGACCAGGTCCTATTCAGGACGCACGCTGCGTCCGCGTTGTGCGCCAGCTTCGCTACCGACGTTCACCGACCATCGCGGCGACTCCTGGAGCGCAGGTCTTCGCCGACGAAGTCAGACCCCGGCGTCGATCACGCCTCGTGCGAAGCCGTGCCTGCTAGCGTTCGCCTAGACCGGACGCACGAGCTCGGCGACCTCGTCAGCCGAGCCGGCGTTGATCACGTCCTTCTTGCGCAGCCGTGCCCGCCGCGCGAGCCCGACGGCATAGCGCACCGCGCCGAGCGCACGCACCGAGTGGGCGTCGCTCGACAGCACGACGCGAATGCCTCGCTTCGCCGCGCGCCGGACGTTCTCGGGATCGAGATCGAGCCGGTAGGGATCGCCGTTGATCTCGATCGCACCGCGCGAGCTCGCGAGGGTATCGAGCACTTCGTCGATCCGCACCGCGATCGGATCGCGCTTGAGCACGAGCCGGCCGAGCGGGTGACCCCAGATCTTGAAGTACGGCTGCTTCATCGCGGCGACCAGGCGCTTGGTCGTGCCGTCCTCGTCGAGCTTGTAGCGCTGATGCACGCTCGCGATGATCACGTCGAGCTGCGGGATCATCTCCGGCGGCACGTCGATCGCGCCGTCGGCAAGGATGTCGGCCTCGGTGCCGTGGAACACGCGCGCGTCGGGATGCTGCAGCGCGTGGATCGCGGCGGCCTGCGCGCGCAGCCGATCGAGATCGAGGCCGTTCGCGTAACTCGCGTTCGCGGAATGATCGGTGATCGTGATCGCCTGGAAGCCACGCTCGGCGGCGCCGCGGATCATCTCCTCGAGCGAAGCCTTGCCGTCGCTCTCGGTGGTGTGGCAGTGGCTGGCGACGGTGATGTCGTCGAGCGTGATCAGATCCGTGAAGTCGTCGCCGGCGATCGCGGCCGCGATCTCGTCGGTGCCGTCGCGAACTTCCGGAGGCAACCACGGCAGGTCCAGCGCCTTGTAGACGAGCGGCTCGTCGGTGGCGATCAGCTTGTCGAGATCCAGGCCGCGTTCGGCGGCGCGGTCACGCAGCTGCGCGACATGGGTCTTCGATCCGGTGGCGACGATCATCGTCCAGCCGAAGTGCTCGGGCACCGCGACGTGGACCTCGCAACGCAGCCCACCGGCGAGGAACCCGACGATCGGATCGGAGGCCTTGTCGACCGAGGTGACCAGCCCGAACTCGGCGACGCGATCGGCCACCGCCTCGCGATCGCGCGAGGCCACCGCGTACGCCATGACGTCGACGACCTCGCACCACCGGCGCACCGGGCCGCAGCTCTCGATGCGCGTGATCGCCTCGTAGCTCTTGAGGTGATGCGCGAGCGACGTCGCGTGATCCTGGGCGTCGACGAGGAGCATCCGCGTGCCGTTGAGCTTGCGCTCCTCGATCGCCTGCAGGATGTGTTGCTCGCTGACCTTGCCGAAGCCGGAGAGCTCGCTGATCGCATTGAGCCTGCACAACGCCGCGACGTGATCGAGATCGGTCGGCGACAGGCTCTTGAAGATCTTGCGAGCCTTCTGCACCCCGACCTTGGGCAGCGTCGCCAGCTCGATCACGACGGCGGGCCACGCGCTGCGCATCTTGTCGAGCACCGCGACGCGCCCCGTCTTGTAGAGCTCGGTGATCACGCGGCCGGTCGACGGCCCGATGTTCGGCAGCTCCTCGAGCCGGCCTTCCTCGACCAGGCGCTGGAGGCCCTGCACGGCCTCGATCGACTTCGCCGCCCGGTCGTAGGCGTACGAGCGATGCTTGTCGCCGTCGAGCTCGTAGTACATCGCGAGCTCGCGCAGCTGGGCGGCGATGGTCGCGGGTTCCATGCCGGCTGTTCTACCGGCAGCGAGCGCTGCTGTCACGGCGCGTCGGGCGGCGGCGACCATACGCCCGCGTCGGCAGGGGTGCCGGGTTGCTGCGTTCCCGGCGTGCCGCCCGGTGATGTCCCGGTGCCGGGCGCGTCGCCCGTCGTCGGAGAAGTTGGACCGGGCGAGCTCGGCGAGCCGACGTCACCCGCCGCGGGCTTCGCGAACGGCACGGTCACCCCATTGGGACCGGTGTCGTCCTTCGCGAGCGGCGCGTTCGGATCGGGCGGTAGCGGCGCCGTGGACTGCCCGATCCGTTCGCCGCGTTGTGCTTGGGGCTGCGAGCCTCCACAGCCCGCAAGAATTCCGGAGAGCGTAAGTGCAAGGAAGGCGAAACGCATACCTGCATCACCGTGCGAGCAGCGTGCCGGCACGAGCATCGCATCCCATCGCGACATGCCCGCACGCGCCCTCGATTCGGCCACGCTGTCGTTCGGCCTCGTCGCGATCCCGGTCAAGGTCTACACGACCGCGGAGCCGTCGCACGAGGTCCACTTCAACCTGATCCATGAAGGCTGCGGCGAGCGCCTCAAGCAGCACTACGTCTGCCCGAAGCACGGCGAGGTCGAGCGCGCCGAGATGGCGAAGGGCTTCGAGCTGACGAAGGGCAACTACGTCGAGCTCGACAAGGCGGAGCTCAAGGCGCTCGAGGCCGTGGCCAGCGACGAGGTCGCGTTGACCGAGTTCGTGCCTGCGAGCGAGGTCGATCCGATCTACGTCGATCGCAGCTACTACCTCGGCCCGGGCAAGGGTGGCGAGCGTGCGTATCGGCTGTTCCGCGATGCGCTCGCCGATTCCGAGCTGGTCGGGATCGCGACGTACGCCGCGCGCGGCAAGCAATACATCGTCAGCATCCGCCCGTACGAGGACGGTCTGCTGATGCATCAGCTGCGCTATCCCGACGAGGTCAAGCCGTGGTCCGCGGTGCGCGATGAGATAGGTAAGCTGCCCGCACCACCTGCGAGGGAGCTGGCCTTAGCGCAGCGCGTGATCGATCAGCTGCGCCACGCCAAGTTCGATCCGTCGCAGTACACCGACGAGGTCAAGGCGCGCGTCCGCAAGCTGATCGCGAAGAAGGCGAAGGGCGGCGAGATCATCGCTCCCGAGGCCGAGAAGCCGGCGCCGATCACCGACCTGATGGCGGCGCTCGAGGCCTCGCTCGGTGCGGGTGAAGAGAACAAGCCCACGCGCGGCCACCGTTCCAAGCGCGCGCCCGCGAAGCGCGCCCACACCACGCGAGCACCGCGGAAAGCGGCGACCGTTCGTGATCGCACGCAGCGCAAGACGGTCAAGCGTGCGACCGCCGCGAAGACCGCGAGGAAGTAAATGGCGGGGAAGCTCGCGAAGTACCGCGCGATGCGCGACTTCACCAAGACGGCGGAGCCGAGTGGTGGATCGTCGACGAAGACGGGCAATCGCTTCGTGATCCAGAAGCATGCCGCGCGGCGATTGCACTACGACTTCCGCCTCGAGCTCGATGGCGTATTGCTGTCGTGGGCGGTGCCGAAGGGGCCGAGCATGAAGCCCGGTGATCGCCGGCTCGCGGTGCACGTCGAGGATCACCCGACCGACTACGCCGACTTCGAGGGCATCATCCCGCAGGGCGAGTACGGCGGCGGCACCGTCGTGGTGTGGGATCGCGGCACGTGGCAGCCCGAGGGTGACGCACACGACGCGATGAAGCAGGGCAAGCTGACCTTCACGCTCGCAGGCGACAAGCTGCGCGGCAGGTTTCATCTCGTGCGCACGGCGAAGAGCTGGCTGCTGTTCAAGGGACGCGATGAAGATGCGATCGACACCGGCGACATCACCGAGGATCGACCGGAGAGCGTGATCACCGGTCGCACCGTCGAGGAAGTCGCGCAGGACGCGGATCGCGTGTGGCACTCGAACCGAGCCGAGAAGCCGACCGTCGCGCAGCAACGCGCGGCGCGCATGGCGACCAAGGCGCCGACCTCGGCGACGCGGGCGACGCCCGAGCACATCCACGAGCTGGTCGCCGGGCTGCCGCTCGGCTTCAAGCTGACGAACCTCGACAAGGTGCTGTTCCCCGAGCAGTCGCTGACCAAGGGCGAGCTGATCGCGTACCTCGCGGTGGTCTCCGAGTACATGCTGCCGCACGTCGCGAACCGGCCGCTGACGATCGTGCGTTGCCCCGACGGACGCACCAAGCCCTGCTTCTTCCAGAAGCACGTGCTCGCCGGCTCGCCGAAATCGATCCATCCGGTGCCGCTGTCGGAGACCGATGGCGAGCTCGAGCACTACATGTCCGTCGACGACATGCCGGGGCTCGTCGCGCTCGCCCAGCTCGGTACACTCGAGATCCACACGTGGGGCTCGCACGCCGATCAGCCGGAGAAGCCTGATCTGATGGTGTTCGATCTGGATCCCGGCGAAGGCGTCACCTGGGACGAGACCGCGCTCGCGGCGTTCCAGCTGCGGCGCCGACTCGACGACCTCGGCTTCGTCAGCTTCGTCAAGACCACCGGCGGCAAGGGGCTCCATGTCACGGTGCCGACCAAGCGCGGCCCGTCGTGGGCCGCCTTCAAGGAATTCACCTGGCTCGTCGTCGAAGGGATGCGTCGCGATGCTCCGGATCGCTTCGTCACCGTGATGACCAAGTCGCGGCGCCGCGGCAAGATCTTCCTCGATTACCTGCGCAACGGTCGCAACGCGACGTTCATCGCTCCCTATTCCCCGCGTGCGCGCGAGAACGCGACCGTCGCGACGCCGATCACCTGGGAGGAGCTCGCCGAGGGCGTCGATCCGAAACGCTTCACCACGGCGACGGTGCCACGCCGGATCTCGCAGCTCGAGCGCGATCCGTGGGCGGAGATGAGGACGTCGGCACGCGCGATCATGGCCGCCGCTCGTCGCGCGGTGACTCGCAAGTGATCGCGGGTATCCTGCTCGCTCGTCATGCACAAGCTAGCGGCGGCGATCCGTGACGACTGGCCGACCGCCCTCGACGCAGCGCTGACGCGATGGCGCGAACATCGAACCGTCGCGTGGGCAACGCTGGTGACGACGATCGGTCGCCGAGTTGGCGATCAACCCGGCGAGGACGATCCGCGTACCGCCATGCGACTCGCCGCCGAGCTGGTGGCGAGCCCGACCGATCCGCTGCTCGCTGAACGGATCGCGGCACTGCAGCATCCGCTCGCGATCGCGAAGGCGACGACGGTGTGGGCCGAGCTCACGCCCGCGCAACAGCAGGCGCTCTCGTGGTCGCTGGTCATGACCCCCGATGCCTCGGACGAGGAGGCGCGCTCGTGGGTTCGCACCCTCGATGATCCGGACGGCCGCGTCGAGGCGTTGTGGCGCTCCCTGATCGAGTCACCCGACGATGTCGAGCGCCGGCTCGTGCTCGCCGATGCGCTGATCGAGCGTGGCGATCCGCGTGGCGAGGCGATCGCGTTGCAGTGCCGCGACGATGGTCGAGCGCAAGCCGCGCAGCTCCTCGAGGATCGCCACCACGAGATGCTCGGCGACACGGCACTCCTCTATAGCGGCCCCAGCTTCCGCGGCGGGCTGCTGGCGAGCATCAGCGTCGGCACGGTGACCACGCCACCGTGGATCTGGGACGCGGACCCGGACCCGCGCGAGCTGTGCGCACTGCACGACGTGTCTCCGGGATACGTCACCGCGCCAAGGTACGCGCGGTTTCTTGCGGGTCTGCCGCGCGTCCCGGCGTGGGTGCGCCTCGAACGCGCCCACCTCGAGGAGCTGCGGAAGCTCGGCGCCTCCGTTCCGTTCCGCAACGTCGAATTCTCGCTGTGGCCACCACCGCGCGATCTCGTCACGGAGCTGCTCGCGGTCGCCGCGTACGCGCCGACCCTCGAAGGGCTGGCGTTCCGCGCGAGCCACTGGCCCACGATCGAGACGTGCATCGAGGTCGCGCGCGAGGTGCGTGAGCGAGTGCCGAGACTTCGACGATTTCTGGTCGGTTTGGTGCCGGGCCACGGTCAGGACGCTGCGGTCGAGGTCGATTTCGTAGAGGTCGTCGATGCTCCGTCTGCGCGGTCGGCTCACTGGTCGTGAGTGCAGGCACGCACGCGCGCACACGCCCTTCGCACTTCCCCGCATCACCGGTTGGAGCGGGAGTGGGCGCAACGGGGTCGAGAACGTCGGCATTGCTCGTACATGGCTGGTACGCGACGTGCGTGTAGCTCACGACATGTTGGATTCAAATACTGCCAAGGGACTCATCAAGCCGCACATGCCCGTCGTCTGCTCGGAGGACGGCCAGTTCGCAACGGTCGATCACATCGAGGGCACCGACCAGATCAAGCTCAGCAAGGACAAGAGCGGCAAGCACCACTTCATCCCGCTCACGTGGGTCACCACGGTGGACGACAAGGTCCATATCGATCGCCCCGGCGATCAGGCGATGAAGGAATGGAAGACCGAGCCTTCGTGATCTGACGCGCTCGAGGTGTGCCGGCGCGGTCTCATGGCCGCGCCGGCACGCTGCCTCGCGCGGCCGCGAACAAGGTTCGCGAGGGCTGCCAGTCGTCGTGGTCGGCTGCTACTCGACGAGGCTGCGCAGTAGTCAGTTCGATGGCGACAGCGAGATCGCGATCTCATTTCTCGCAAGCCTGGGTGTGGCATCACAACCCCACGGCGAGTCGCATTCTGCAATCCGTAGCTTGAGGCTGGCGTCGACGGCGAGCGTCACGCTCGTTTCCGCCACCACGTGTGAGCTCGCTGGCACCTCGAAGCGAAGCTCCTGGCCCTCGACCACAAGAACGGTTTCGGGGTCGAGGTGATTCTCGATACTGAGCCCATCCGCGTCGATGGTGAACAGGAACGTACCGTCGGCGCTTGCCGTAACCGTTGGCGTCAGGAGCTCGCCTGGATCGTTCGTGCGAAGCACGACCGTCTCGCCTGGGTGATACGTCGCGGACGGCTCGACGATCGAGAACGATGGTGGTTCTGAGGGTAGGTGGAGACGCATGCGCAGCGTGGTCACGTCGTCACTGACCTCGAGTGTCACCAGACCACCGGGGAGCACGCTGCGTGCCCAGTGGAACTGCGGGATGCTGCAGACGATTTCCGTATGGCCGAAATCGTCGTGCACCGTCGTCTTCACGCCACCCGGCACCGGCTGACCATGAGCACCTCCGAGCGTCGCCGAGCCTCCGGCAAGGCCAGCACACAGCTCGGTTGCGAGCTGGAGTACGACCATCTCCTCTCCACGCTCGTCCTCGACAATCGCGATTTGGAGCTCGGGTGCAAGCTCGGCGAGCGTGACGCTCGATTCGGTCGTGGTGACAGGCTGGGTCGTGCAAGCGGCGATCGTACAACCCAGCGACGCGAGGAGGGTTTTCATCGTTGCTGGTAGGAGCAAAGCCGGGGCCACGCGCAACCCCTCAGAATGCCTTGGAAGCACAGACGAGGAATCACCATCCACGTGCACTCCAGGTGGGAAGCGCGTTGCGGACCCTGACACCCTGCGACGGAGTCGTCACTCGATGGCGCCTTGGGCCGCGTTGGTGTCGCGTGCCGACCGCGAACCGCCAGGTTTGCTAGTTCGTGCTCGCGAGCCGCTTGAGGAACGGCACGACCTGCTGCGAGGTCACGTTCTCCGCGACCGCTTCGATGCAGTCGTTGATGCCGCCCGAGACCATCTTCGGCGAGTTGCCGACGGTCGCTTTCGCAGAGCCCGAGGCGCTCGCCGCGCGATTCGCCTCCCACCGCTCACCGCCGTCCTTGCCGTTCCACGGCGCGATCCGCACCGCCACCGTGCACGCGATCTGGGTCTGCGAACCGGTCTTCGTGATCTCGAGTTTCTTCACCGTGGTCGCGACGATGAAGCCGCGCGAGCTATTCGATTCGAGCTCCGCAGACGTCGGCATGCCTCCGCCGGGCCACGTGGTCGCGTACCCGGTGCGCTGCACGCTGTCCTTCAGGATCTTCTCGAGCCGTAGCCCGCTGCCCGCCGGCAGCTGCTTCGATTGATCGATCGTCGGATCGACGTTGACGAACACCGGCGGGCCGTTGCCCTTCTTCTTCGGCGTCTTCGAGGCCTTGACCGGCCGAAACCTCCCGATCTTGAGGAGCGTGTTGCCAGCCGCGACACTGACGTCCGAGCTGCGATCATTGTCCTTCGCGTCATCGAGCGCCGTGAACGCGAGCTGCAAGGCATCGGGTGCCATGCGCGCATCGATCATCCGCGCCATCGCGAGGGCCGCGATCCGCCGGATGCCGTTGTCACTGTCGTTGCGCAGTGCGCCGGCCAGCGCGATCACCGCACGTGGATCGCGCGTCTCTCTCGACAGCGAGGCCGCGGCCGCGAGGCGCACGCGCTGACTCGGATCGGTTCCGAGCGCGCGAATGCTGTCGCCGATCGGATCGGCGTTCGCCGTTCCGCCGCACAGCAATAGCCAAGCGGTGAGCACCGCCAGCACGCGCATTGGTTGAAAAATAACACGCTCGGTAGATCACACGAATCTCCGAACGCGCTGAGGCACAAAACGTACGTGTAGGATGCGGCATGGCAATCTCCCCAAGCGGGATCATCGGGAGCCTGCGCGTCCTCGGGGCGATGGCTCGCGTCACGGGTCCCACGCTGGTGGACCTCGTTCGAGATCACCTCGAGCGGGGCGCCGTCGACGAGCGCGCTCGGTGGTTCGGCCGCCGCGTCATCGAGGTCCTCGACGTCAAGCTCACGGCGACCGGCATGGATCGTGTCCCTCCGGGTCGCGCCTACGTCTACATGTCGAACCACCAGAGCCACCTCGACATCCCGATGCTGTACGCGACGCTCCCGAGTCCGACGATCCGGATGCTGGCGAAGAAGGAGCTGTTCGAGATCCCGCTGTGGGGTAGGGGGCTGCGTGCGGCCGAGTACATCTCGGTCGATCGCTCGAACCACGATGCAGCCATGAAGTCGATCGAGGTCGCCGCGCGGCTGGTCCGTGATGGCGTCTCCATCTACCTCGCACCCGAAGGTACGAGGTCGCGGGACGGAGCGATCGGCACGCTCAAGAAGGGCGGCTTCCATCTCGCCCTCGGAACCAAGGCGCCGATCGTCCCAGTGGCGATCTCGGGGACCATCGACATCCTCCCGCGCGGCGGGAAAGTGATGCGACCAGGCGTCGCGGTCCGGGTCACGATCGGGGCCCCGATCCCGGTCGAAGGGCGGGACCTCGAAGGCTTGATGGCAGAAGTGCGTGAATTCCTGGTGAAGAACGTCGAAACAGGCAGGGGCACGCCCGGCTAATTCAGGTATTCTTACCGCAGCTTGACCTGGGTAGTTCCCTTGGCTCTGGGGGGCTTCGCCGTCTTACTGATGGCGGTGTTCACCATGCTCGGTGCCCGTAAACGGCACAAGGCGGTGATGCAACCTGCGACCATCGTCGGTCCCGCGATCCTGATCCACGACATCAACGATGATCGCTGCACCGGTTGCGATGCGTGCGTCGCCGTGTGCCCGACCAACGTGCTCGATCTGGTCGCGAACAAGAGCCGCGTCCTCCGATTCGAGGACTGCATCCAGTGCGAGGCGTGCATGTTCGCGTGCCCGACCGAAGCGCTGGTGATGTTTCCGGAGGGTGGGGTGCCTCCGCCGCTCAAGGTTCCGGAGATCGACGAGAACTTCCAGACGATCGTTCCCGGTCAATACCTGATCGGTGAGGTCGCCGGCAAGCCGCTGGTGAAGAGCGCCGCGAACCTCGGTCGCGCGGTGGTCGAGCACATGATGATGACCGGGCTGCGTCCGGGTGCGATCGGCCGCAGCGATACGATCGCGGACGTCGTGATCATCGGCAGTGGCCCGGGCGGGTTGTCGGCGGCGCTGAGCTGCATCCAGAAGGGGCTGTCGTACGTCATCCTCGAGAAGGAGCAGATGATCGCGTCGACGATCGCGCGCTACCCGAAGGGCAAGCTCGTGATGGCCGAGCCCTACGACACCGCGAACCTGTCGTTCCTGCCGGTGTTCGACTCGGCGAAGGAACAGCTGCTCCCGATCTGGAACGAGCTACTCGAGCGCGTCGGGATGCGCATCAACAAGGGCGAGTCGGTCGAGACCATCGCGCGCGCGGCCGACGGTGCGTTCGAGATCCGCAGCACCGTGAACGTCTATCGCGCGCAGCGCGTGGTGCTCTCGATCGGTACGCGCGGCAAGCCGCGAACGCTGCAGGTGCAGGGCGAGAACCTGCCGAAGATCTACAACCTCCTCGAAGATCCCGACGAGTGGCGTGGCAAGAGCGTGCTCGTCGTCGGCGGCGGTGACTCCGCGGTCGAGGCCGCAGTCGCGCTCGCCGACGCCGGTGCGAAGGTGATGATCAGCTACCGCGGCAAGGGCTTCAATCGCGCTGCGCCGAAGAACAAGCAGACAGTCGAGCAGTACGCGTCCGAGGGTCGCCTCAAGGCAAAGCTCGGCTCGCAGATCCTGCAGTTCGAACAGGACAGCGTCACGCTCGCGCTCGCGGACGGATCGCAGAAGCGCTATCCGAACGATGCCGCGTTCGTGCTGATCGGCGCCGACCCACCGATCTCGTGGCTCGAGAAGATGGGCATCCGCTTCGTCGAGCGGCCGCACAACTATCAGATGGGCAAGACCGACGACATCCTCCGCCGGTTCGTGCGCGCCGCGCTCGACTGTCCAGAAGATGCGGCGCGTGCGGCCGCGGCGATCCTCGGCGGTAGCACCGGCTTCGCGCCGTCGATGCCGGCGGCTGCGGCGGCCGTGCAGATGCCGATGGGTAGCGAGGCAGTCTCCGGTCCGCGCAAGTGGCTGCGCTCGGCGACCAGCATCTTCTCGTCGGGCCAGCACGGCCGCGTCCCCACCAATGTCGGGACCAACCCACCGACCAACAAGCCTGCGCCGCTACCGGGTGTGGGCTCGAAGAAGAAGTTCGACGCACCCGTCCCGCTCTCCGAGTTCGCGAAGCGCGGCAAGCCGCAGTTGCCGCCGCCCGTGGCTGCGACGGGAGCCTCCGGCGCCACCGGCGGTACCGGCATCCATCACATGCACACCGGTCACGGCCGCCGCGATCAGCTGTCGGCCGGCGAGCGGACGCGCATCCTTCGCATGTTGCGCGATGAAGGTGGTCGTCTCGCCGACGAGGATTCGTCGGTCTACATCGGCGCGGCTCCGGCCAAGGATTACGACTTCGACTTCGATGACGGTCCGGCGCCTCCTCCGAGCGGCGTGTCGCCCGCGATGATCCGCCCCGACGTGCCGGCGAAGCCCGCGCTCGTCGTCGGTGTCGCGCAGGCGCGCGCGAAGAAGCCGGGCACCGGTGGGCCGAAGCGCGACGTGCCGCCGCCGACCTCGGCACCGATGCATCTCGACGATGCGCCACCGGAGGTCCCGAATCCGTCGGCCGGTCGCAAAGCGCCACCGAAACGTCAGGTGCCTCCACCGTTCGGCGACGAACCCACGCGCCAGGTCGACGACCACATGCTCAACGCCCTCCGCGCGGCCGAGCAGAATCAGGGCAAGCCGGGATCGAAGCCGAGCCGCGCGCAGCCGGTCGCGAAGTCGCCGTTCGACGCCGAGCCCACCCGGATGGCCGCGATCGATCCGCGCGCGTACGACGAGACCGGCGTCGAGGCCCACACCGTCCTCGCGGATCGCCGTGCGAGCCCGCCGTCGGATCCGCAGCATCCGTTCCTCGAGGACCACGGCGACGAAGCGACCCGGATGTCGAGCATCGAGAGCCTCGCGGCGATGGAGCGCCTGCGCAATGCACCGCCCGCGGACGAGCGCACGCGCGCCGTCAACATCAGGAACGATCCGAGCATCTCCGACATCGACTGGGATCTCGATTAGCGCTGAGATGGCCGCGACGCCGACTTCACGCAAGAGCGGTTCCTCCGGGCCGAAGCGCCGCGGGGACGAGATCGACGACACGGTTCCAGCCAAAGAGGAAAGCGATACCCCGCCTGTAAGGCCGACGATTCCGCTCGACCGGTATCGCATCGGCAACGAGCTCGGGCGTGGCGGGATGGGGCGCGTCGTCGAAGCGTTCGACACCCAGCTCGGCCGCACCGTCGCGCTGAAGGAGGTGCTGACCCAGGGCACCCACCGCCGGTTCGCGCGCGAGATCCACATCACCGCGCGGCTCGAGCACGCGTCGATCGTCCCGCTCTACGACTCCGGCATCAACATGGAGGGCAAGCCCTACTACGTGATGCGGAAGGTCTCGGGGAAGCCGCTCGACGAGATGGTCGCGCGTTGCAAGGATCTCGACGAGCGGCTGACGCTGTTGCCGCGCTTGCTGTCGGCGATCGAAGCCGTCGCCCACGCGCACTCGCGCGGCGTGATCCATCGCGACATCAAGCCGCAGAACATCCTGCTCGCCGAGCTCGGCGAGACCGTGGTGATCGATTGGGGCCTCGCGAAGGTGGTCGGCGAGGAGGAAGAGGAGCAGCTCGACACCGCCGTGCCGTCGGCAGGCGATTCGCTGCAGACGCAGATCGGATCGGTGTTCGGGACGCCGGGCTTCATGGCGCCGGAGCAGGCGCGCGGTGAAGCGCTCGATACGCAGGGCGACGTCTACGCGCTCGGCGCGACGCTGTATCAGTTGTTGTCCGGTGAGCCTCCGGTGCGCGGCGTGTCCGCGACCGAGGTGATGGACAAGACGCGGACGCACGACATCCGTCCGCTCGCCGAGACGGCCTCCGGCGCGCCGCCGGAGCTGATGGCGATCGCGACCAAGGCTCTCGCCTTCGACCCGAACAATCGCTATCGCGATGCCGGCGAGCTCGGCGAGGACGTCCGGCGATTTCTCGACGGAAGATTGGTCGCAGCACACGACTATACGACGCGGCAACGGCTCGCTCGGTTTGCCCGGCGCTACCGCGGCGTGCTGTCGGTGATCGCGGTGGCCGCCGTGGCCGTCGCGGTGATGGCGTGGATCGGCGTCCATCGGATCATCACCGAGCGCGATGCCGCGACCGAGGCTCGCAAGGAAGCCGACGAAGGTCAGAAGGAGGCGCTCGACGCGCGGGATCGGTTGGTCGAGCGCAACGACGCGCTGATCGTGATGCAGGCGCGCGCGCAGCTCGAGACCAGCCCGACCGAGGCCATCGCGATCCTCAAGCAGCTATCACCATCCTCGCCGCGGCTCGACGACGCGCGCGGCATCGCGGCAGCAGCGGCGGTGCGCGGTGCGACGTACGCGATGCAGACCACCACCGAGCTCGCGCTACAGGCCGAGATGTCGGCCGATGGTCGCTACCTCCTCCAGGTCTCGCACGACGGCATGGTGCGCGTGTTCGATCTCGATCTCCGCCGGCTGATCGTGTCGCGCTCGTTCGGCCGGTTCTCTCGCGCCGAGTGGGTCGCCGGCGGCAAGTTGCTGGTGACGAATCGCAAGGCCCCGTCGGTGATCTTCGATCCGAAGGCCGGCACCATCGAGCAGCTCGCGTGGCCGGCGATCGACCTGGGCTTCCCGACGTTGGCGGGTGACCGCTTCCTCGCGAAGCTCGCCGACGGTAGTGCGGCGATCTTCGACATCCCGACGCGGACGATGACCGCGATCCCGTTCGAGGACAAGGTCGAGTGGACGACGCTGTCTCCCGACGGCAGCTTCTACGCGGTGTCGTCGCGCAAGTTGATCGTGGTCTACGACCGCGGCGGCAAGGAGCTGACGCGCAGGGTAGGGCCGGTCGGGGTCGCGATGGCGTCACGCACGCGCACGCTCGCGGTGATCTCCGAGGGCAAGGCGTTCGAGCTCGCGCTCGACCCGAAGCCGACCTGGACGGACATCCCGGTCACCGACACGGTGATGTGGATGAGCTATCGCGGCCGCGAGCTCGCGCTGTTCACGGCGGCGGGCGACATCGCCGCATGGAACGGTGGGCCGAAGCCGTTCCGTCGCGGCACGTTCGATCACCTCTCGCCGATGATGCGCGAGGCTGGCGACGAGGTGCTGGTGTGGCTGCGCGACGACGGCAAGCTCGGCTGGATCGGCAACCTCGGGCGCGGCAGCGTCGGGATCCCGGGTGTCGCGAAGAAGTCGCGCCTCGCCGTGCGCCCGGGTGTGCCGCGGATGGCCGTGGTCGGCGACGGGCAGGTGATCGTCTACGATCTCGGCTTGATCCTGCCGCAACGGGTCGCCGGCAAACCCTACATGAAGGCGGTGTTCGTCGACGAGGGCACGCTGCTGATCGTCCGCGAGATGCAGGCGCCGATGGAGTGGTACGACATCGCGACCAAGCAGATCACGCCGCTCGACTACAACGAGATGCACCTGCCGATCATCATGGACGTCGACGTCGAGCTCGGGCGCGTGCTGCTGCGCGAGGAGCACTCTCCGCGCGGCCCGCGCTTCATCATGTTGCGCAAGGGCAGCACGAAGCCGGAGGTCGTCGTCGAGGGCGACAAGCCGTGGGCGCGCCTGGTCGCGGGTAACGGCCTGGTCTACGGCCTCGGCGATTCACAGGTGTTCGCGAAGGTCGGCGACGAGCCGGCGCGCTCGATCGCGAAGGTCGACGGCGTGTCGACGCATGGCGTGGGCATCGGCCCGAATCAGTTCGCGGCACAATCGAGCACCGGCGAGATCATCCGTGGCGACATCCGCACCGGCGCGAACGAGCGTATTCGCGTGCCCACCGGCGTCGAGGGCTTCCTCGCCTCCGACGGCAAGGGCCGCGTGCTGATCGTCGAGGACAACCGCCTGATGATCTGGGACGGCCAGGTCTCCGAGATCGCGAAGTTCGATCAGCCGATCGATGGCATCTACGGGAGCGGCGGCGGCCTCGCGATCCAGGTCGGTCGCGAGCGCTCGCTGTACTACCTCGAGCTCAAGGCGGGCGCCTCGCCGCACCGCTTGCTCCCCGACTCGTCGAGCGCGCCGTCGTTCGCCGCCAACGGCAAGTTGATCGCAGGGGTCGGCACCGGCCGCGAGGTCACGCTGGTCGAGCTACCGTCGCGAGCGAAGTGGACGCTGCCCGTGCTCGGCAACGCACGCGATGGCATCGGGCTGTCGCCGAACGGCCAGCTGCTGTTCCAGCAGTCCGAGAGCGGCCTCCTGATCTGGCGGATCCCGCGGATCGGCCACGACTTCGCGGCGTGGCTCGACGACCGCACGAACGCGGTGATGGACAAGGACGGCGTGCTGACCTGGCCCTGGCAATCGCCGTGAACGACAAGGTCTACTTCACCTGGCCCGATCGCCGGTATCGCTACGAGTGCCGGACCTGCGGCGCGTGCTGCAAGGGTCACGGCATCGGCATCGATGTCGCCGGCGGGCAGCTCGTCCAGCTCCTCGCGAAACGGCCGCAGCTGTCGCCGTTTCTGCGTCGGCGCGGTGATGCGGTCACCGCGTTCAACCCGCGCGATCGCTGCTGGTTCCTCGAGGACAGCGGGCTGTGCCGGATCGAGGTCGAGGATGGCCGCGACGCGAAGCCCGCGTCGTGCCGGTTGTTCCCGTTCAACCGCGTGTTTCGGATCGGCGGCTACACCGTCGTCGACTTCAACAGCGTGATCTGCCCGCTCTACGTTGCCGACGACGGCATCGAGCACGCCGAGGTGATCGCCGAGATCGAGTCGATCAAGGATCCGACGATCGTCGGCACGCAGCTGCCCTCGCGCGATGCGGAGAAGGAAGGCCGGGCGTTCGTCGAAGGCGAGCGCGCGATCGCCGACGCGATGTTCGCGGCTGCCACGACCAGCGACCTCGCCGCGGCGTGGGCCGCCCAAGCCGACGCCGCGGCGTTCGAGCTCGAGTGCGACACCCAGCGCACCGCGTTCACCGCGATCTTCGAGCAGCCCTGGCAGGCACCGAGTCCGGCCACGCTCGCCGCGGCGCTGTGGCTGACGCCGTCGATGCGCTTCAACGAGCTCTACGGTCCCCGGCAGTACGCGCAGCGTCCCGCGATGCCACCAGTGCTCGCACGGATGTGGCTCGCCTGGCTTGGCTTCGCCTCGATCGGTGAGCAGCTCGCGGCGCGCGCGCTCGGGCTCCAGGAGCTGACGATGCTGTGGAGCGAGCAAGCGCCACTCATGCATGCGGTCGCCAGGTGGACGGAGATGCCGGCGCTCAAGCCGGGGCCGATCGAGCTCCCGGGCGTCGATCCCGGCGGGGTCGTGCGCTCGCTCGGGCAGGCGTTCGTCGATAACCGCAAGGCGCGCAAGCCACTCGGCGCCCTCGTCGGTGCGATCGCGTGCGACTCCATCACCCGGATCACGGCACTCAAGTCCGCCGAAGCGCTGCTGCGCGCCGGCTTCGCGCGCTGACCTGGTTCGCTCGAAACTTGCTCCTTCCCGCCCGCGGCTGTAGCCATGAAGCATGGGGCGAGCATTCGGGGAGCTCGACGCGGCGTTCTACGACTCCGGTCGAGTGATGTCACAGCGCACGTGTGTCGACGCGCCGATGCCGCGCGTCGAGCGTGGCGATCGTCACGTGTCGATCTCCGGCCACTTCACCGCGGCTGGTTCGCTCGGCGTGCCCGATTGCATCGAGCTCGGCGGCTACTACGCGGCCACGCTCGATAGCGCGGACGACCTCACGGACTACGCGAGCTACGAGATCGAGGCACGCCGATGACGGACTTCTCCGAGCTCGAAGAGGCGTTCTTCCGCGAGGGAGACAGGATGTCGCTGGAGGCCGACGGGGTGGTCGAGGCCGTGGTGATCGATCTGTCCTCACGTGCGGTGGCGCCCGTCGACGCCGACTACTACGCCAGCATCGCCGTCACGATCGACATGGAGATGATCTTCGGCTTCTTCGAAGCGGCTGCCTGAGTCGCGCGAATCCCTGGGGTCGCGCCCGTGCGTACCGCGCGTAGCTTGGACACCGAGCGGATCCGCCGGTGGTTGGCCGCGGCGTCGGCGCACGGTCGCCGCCTCCAGCTCGGCAACTCGCGTGGTTGCCGAGCGGGCATCAGAGCTGCACTGGACGGGATTGCCCGTTACAGAACACCGTGCGTTCTCGCGCGGGTGAGGCCGCCATGCCCACTGAAGCTCGTAAAGACATCGTCGGAACCCACATCGGTCAGTACCGGTTGATCAAGAAGATCGGCTCGGGCGGGATGGGGACCGTCTACGTCGGCGAGCACATCCTGATCGGCCGCCGTGCCGCCATCAAGGTGTTGCAGCCGCTGCTGTCGACGCAGCCGGAGATCGTGGAGAGGTTCTTCCGCGAGGCGAAGGCGACGTCGGCGATCACCGATCCGGGCGTCGTCCAGATCTTCGACTTCGGCTATCACGTCGATGGCACCGCCTACATCGTCATGGAGTTGCTCCAGGGCGAGTGCTTCGCGGATCGGATCGCGAACCTCGGTCGTCTGCCCGCGGCGGAGGCGCTGCGCATCGTTCGCCAGCTCGCCGGTGCGCTGTCGGCCGCACACGAGATGGAGATCGTGCATCGCGATCTCAAGCCCGAGAACGTGTTCCTCGTACCTGATCTCGAGTCGTCGAGCCACGAGCGTGTCAAGTTGCTCGACTTCGGCATCTGCAAGATGGCCGATGACACCACCGCAACCCAGACCGGCCGGATGCTCGGCACGCCCGTCTACATGTCGCCCGAGCAGTGCCGGGGCGCGCGCGAAGTCGACGCTCGCTCCGACATCTACAGCCTCGGATGCCTGCTGTTCCACGCGCTGACCGGTCGCGTGCCGTTCGACCTCGATGGCGCCGGCGACATCATCGTCGCGCACCTCCAACAGCGCCCGCCGAAGGTCAGCGAGGTCGCGCCCGAGCTGTCGGACACCGTCGACGAGATCGTCGAGCACTGTCTCGCGAAGGATCCCGCCGACAGGTTTCAGACCATGGCCGCGGTCCAGGCCGCGATCGATACCGTCTTGCCGAAGCTGACACCCGCGCCGCTGCGCGAACTGCCGGCGAACATCGCGGTCGGTGCAGGGTTCAAGTCGCACAACGAAGTGAAGCCGCCGGCGGTGCCCACCCCGAGCCGCCGGTTCGAGGAAGAGCAGCACACGCCGTGGGTGACCGGCGAGATCGCGCCGATGCCCACGCGCTCGCGATCGCTGGTCGCGATCGTGTTGTCCGGTCTGATCGTCACGCTGCTCGTTGCGATGGTGATGCAGCGCCAACCGAGCACCGATGACGACGAACAGCTCGCCGCCGTGATGTCCGCGTTTCCGACTGAAAAGGAGCCTGTCCCGATGCGTGCCCCGGATCCGACCCAGCCACCCGAGATGGACAAGCCGGCGCACGAGAAGGCGCCGGAGCCCGAGATCGTCGAGAAGGGCACGCCGCAGCCAGAGATCCAGACGCCGGATGCGCAGGAGCCAGAGGTCGAAGCTCCCGTGGTCGACAAGCCCGAGGCTCCCACGCCGACGTCTCCTCGGACGCAACCCCGCCGCGCGCAGACGCAGGCGCAACCCCGCCGACCCGTGCAGGCGCAGCCACAAGCCCCGCTCAAGACGCCGTCCGAGGATCTGTATGAGACACGCTAACAAGGCCTTCGCACTCGTCACCTTGCTCGCCATCGCTCCTGCGCACGCCGACTCCGCCGCCGCCGAGGCGCTGTTTCGCAACGGGCGCGATCTGATCAAGCAAGGCAAGCTCGCCGCGGGCTGCGACAAGATCGGTGCGAGCCAGAAGCTCGATTCGAGCGTCGGCACGCTGCTCAACCTCGGCGATTGTCGAGAGAAGCTCGGCCAGTTCGCGGCCGCGTGGGCCGCGTTCCGCGAGGCCGAGTCGCTCGCGAAGCGGAAGGGTGGCGATGACAAGCGGTTGGTCGAAGCGTCCAAGCGCGCGGCCGCCCTCGAGCCCAGGCTCTCGAACCTCGTGATCGAAGTGCCGCAGCCCGTCGAGGGTCTGGTGATCCGGCGCGGTGACGAGATCGTCGATCGCGCCGCGTGGAACACGCCGCTGCCGGTCGATCCTGCGACCCATGTCATCGTCGCCGAGGCACCGGGCTTCCGGACCTGGAGGCTCGAGGTCGCGATCGATCCGCGGTCGCGGCGACGCCTCGTCCAGGTGCCCAAGCTCGAGCCGAGTACGGATCCCGGGGTGTCCCCGATCCCCGCGCCCGTCGTCGTGCAGGCACCGTTGACGGCGGTGATGTTCAAGCAGAAGAAGCAGGCGCGGACGTGGAGCACCACACGCGGCTTCGCGGTCGTCTTCGGTGTGCTCGGCGCTGGCGCGATCGGCACCGGCGCCTACTTCGGAGATCGCTCGGCTCGGCTCCAGAAGCGCTCCGACGCGATCTGTCCGACCGCGCTGTGCGACGACCTCCAGGGGCTGAGCCTCAACGACGATGCAAAGCGCAACGCGATGCGCGCGAACATCGCGTTCGCCGCCGGTGGCGCCGCGCTGCTCACCAGCACGGTGATGTGGTTCGTCGGCAAGCCCGATGACGAGATCGTCGTGACGCCGGCGATGACCAGCAACTCTGCCGGCGTATCGCTGCGCGGGAGGTTCTGATGCGGTTCGCCCTCGCCAGCGTGCTCCTGGTGGCTTGTTCGGTCTCCGAGAAACACCCGAGCTCCGACCTTCCCGCCGATGGTCCCGATGACCTCGATCCCACGGCGCCAGACACCACGATCACGTCCGGGCCGCGCGAGTTCGACAACAGCGGCAGCTCGAAGTTCGAGTTCACGTCGAACGATCCGAGCGCGATCTTCATCTGCAGCATCGACCTGGAATCACCGCTGCCCTGCACGTCTCCCTACACGCGGACGCTCGGCGACGGCTCGCACGGCATCGTGATCCGCGCGGTCTCCGCGATGGGCAACACCGACGACACGCCGGCGGAGCACCGCTGGACGATCGACACTGTCGCCCCCAACACCACGCTGACCGAACAGCCTCCTCTGGCCGACAACAGCGTCGACGTACGGTTCGACTTCGAAGCGAGCGAGGACAACGTCACCTACGAGTGCCGCGTCGACAACGGCGACTTCGCGGCGTGCTTGCCCGACGACACGTTCGGTCCGCTCGGCGATGGCGCGCACGCGTTCTCGGTGCGCGCGGTGGATCGAGCCGGCAACTTCGACAACAGCCCGGCCTCGTACGCGTGGGCGATCGATACGACGATGCCGGATACCCAGATCCTGTCCGCGCCCGGCGACCTCAGCGGCTCGACTAGCGCGACGTTCACGTTCATCTCGCCGGATGCCGGCTCGGGCGCGACGTTCGCGTGCTCGCTCGACGGTGCCGCGTTCACCGCGTGCACGTCACCGGCGAGCTTCGCCAACCTCGCGGAGCGCATGCACACCTTCCAGGTGCGGGTGACGGACTCGGTCGGCAACGTCGATCCCACCCCCGCGATGCGCGCGTGGATGGTCGATCTCACAGCTCCGGAGACTTCGATCGACGCCGGCCCGACGGGCACGGTCGCGACCGCCTCGGGGACCTTCATGTTCTCGTCGAACGAAGACAGGGTGACGTTCGAGTGCTCGCTCGACGGTAGTACGTTCGCTGCCTGCGCCACGCCGCACAACGTGATGATGCTGGCGCAAGGCGCGCACAGCTTCGAGGTCCGCGCGATCGACGCCGCCGGGCATGTCGATGCGACGCCCGCGAAGTCGACCTGGACCGTGGACACCGCGGCGCCGAACATCGTGATCACCGAGGGTCCGGTGATGGACGGCACCAGCGGTCCGTTCGTCACGTTCGCATTCAGCACGAGCGAAGGCGCCACCGAGTGCAGCCTCGACGGCGCAGCATTTACCGCCTGCACCAGCCCGCTGGTGTTCAACGCGAACGCCGGTTCGCATCAGTTCCGCATCCGCGCGAACGACGGTGTCGGCAACGCCGGGCTCGTGCTCCGGAGCTGGACCATCGCGTGCGCGGCGCCGGTCGCAGCAGGCGCCGCAGGCCTGTTTCACTTCAACGATGCGGCGCAGACGCAATCCAACGCCACCGGTGGCGCGGCTGCACTTCTCGGTGATGCGGTGGCGGTCGAGCCCGCGGATCCCGCGGCGACGCCGGGGCGGTTCGGTGGAGGACTCGCCTTCACCGCGGCGGAGTCGGATCACGTGTCGTGGCCTGCCGCGCTCGGTGCGGCGCCGATCTTCGCGGTCGAGCTGTGGTCGCAGCCCGGCGGTGCCGGCACCGTGGTCGTCTCCGGGGATGGTCGCCTCGAGATCCGAGTCACCGCCGCAGGCGCGAACGTGAAGTACGCGGTCACGGTGATGGATGCCGGTGGCACCGCGTTCACCGCCACCTCGGCCAACGTCGCCGCCGGTGCCTGGCATCATGTCGTCGCGTCGCTCGAGGAGCCGACCCTGCGGCTGTGGGTCGATGGTGTGCGGACCGAGAAGGCCGGCGTCGCCACCAGTGGCGGACCGGTGCTCGACATGGTCACCCTCGGTGCGTTTGCCGGTGCGCTCGACGAGGTCTGGGTCGCCCCGACCGCGGTGACCACCGAGGCCGACGCCCGCGGTCGGTACTGCCCGCTCTGACCGCGTTGCAACGGCCTGTCACCAGACGACGCACTGCTTGGCCGGCGCGAGCTTCGCGCCGAGCTTGCAGCGGAAGACCTTCGCGAACTCCGGCGTCGCCGCGGCCGTGCCGTTGACACGCCACTTCGACGGCGAGTGCTCGTCGACGTTCGCCAGCATCTTCTCGTACTCGGGGCGCGCCTTCGCACACCACGCCTGCGCGAACGACAGGAAGAACTGCTGATCCTCGGTGAAGCCATCGGCGACGACGGTGTCCTTCGCCGGGCTGCGCAAGTTGCGATACGCGTTGAACGCGAGCTTGATGCCGCCGATGTCCGCGATGTTCTCGCCGACGGTGTTCGCGCCGTTGACCTTGACGCCGCTGACCTCGTACTGGCTGTACTGGTCGACGACGCACTGGGTGCGCTCCTTGAACTTCTTCTCGGTCTCCGGCTGCCACCAGTTCGTCAGGTTGCCGACCGCGTCGTACTGCGAGCCCTGATCGTCGAAGCCGTGCGTCAGCTCGTGCCCGACGACCATGCCCATCGCGCCGAGGTTGACCGGGACCGAGTTGCCGACCGCGTAGAACGGCGGCTGCAGGATGCCGGCCGGGAAGAACATCGAGTTGAGGCCCGGGTTGTAGAACGCGTTGACGATCTGGGCGGGGAAGCCCCACTCGGCGCGGTCGAGCGGCTTGCCGACCTTCGCGAGGTCGCGAGTCCGCGACAGCTTGCGGGCCGCGAGTGAGTTCGCCGCCCAGGTCTTGCGATCGATCTTGAAGTCGTACGTCTTCCACTTGTCCGGATAGCCGATCTGGTTGGCCATCTTGAGGCGCTTCTCGTCGGCACGCTGCTTCGTCGTCGCGTCCATCCACGGCAGCGCCTTGAGGTTCTGCTGCATCGCATCGCTGATCGCGGCGACGTAGCCCTCGGCCGCCGTCTTGCTGTCGCCCGCGAACCGCTCCTTGACGAACACCTGACCGACCAGGTCGCCGATCGCCCCGTCCGCCTGATCGATGCACCGCTTCCACCGTGGCTCCATCTGCGGCTGACCCGTGAGGCTCTGCGCGAACTTGAACTTCGCTTCTTCGAACCGCTTCGGCAGCAGCGAGGCCATGTTGTTGCCGACGTGGAACGTCAGGTACGCGCGCCAGACGTCGGGCTTGGTCGAGGACAGCAGCTTGTCGGCGCCCGCGAGGAATTGCGGCGAGTTGGTATCGACGCCGTCGACCTTGTCGAGCCCCTGGACCTTCCAGTAATTGGCCCAGTCGAAGCTCGGCATCACCTTGGCGACGCCGGCCTTGTCGATCTTGTTGTAGGTGCCGTTCGGATCGCGGAGCGCGACCTTGTCCTTCGAGACCTTCGCGAGCTCGGTCTCGAGGCCGATGATCGCCGCCGCCTCGGTCTTCGCCACGTCGGGCTTGCGACCGAGCTGCGTCAGCATGTCGGCGACGTACGCCTGGTAGCCGGTGAGCACCGTCTTGTGCGCCGGGTCGTCCTTCAGGTAGTAGTCGCGATCCGGGAGGCCGAGGCCGCCCTGCGAGAGGCCGACGATCACGCTCTGCGCGTTCTTCGAGTCCTGCGTCGACGACGTCCCGAACAGCACGCCCACGCTCGACGCGTGGAGGGTGGCGATGGTCTGCGACAGCGACTTCGGATCCTTGACCTTGTCGATCGCAGCGCGCAGCGGAGCCAACGAAGTGACTCCGGCCTTCTCGATCGCGGCTTCGTCGATGCACGACGCGTAGTAGTCGCCGACTTGCTTCGCCACCTTGTCGGTGCCCGGGTTCGCAGCCAGCTTGTCGAACGTGGTGTGGAGGAACGCGGCGTTGCGGTCCTCGATGTCGACGAAGCTGCGCATCGCGATCGGCTTGTCGGCGGCGATCTCGGTCTTCGCGATCCAGCCACCGCACGCGAACTGATAGAAGTCCTCGCACGGATCCGCCTTGCGATCGAGCGCGCTCGGATCGAGGCCGATCGACGCCAGCGTCGCCGTGGTCACCGGCTTGCCCGGAACCTCCGGTGCCGCGGTGTCGACCACCGGTGGCGGATCGGTCTTCGTCGTGTCGGTGGGCGGAGGCAGTGTCGGGGCGGGCGGACTGGAGCCGCCGCACGCCGCGAGCAGGATCAGCGGGAGCGCATTACGCATGGGGCGCTCGTACCACGGGCAGGTCGGCGAATCGACGCGTGTCCCCCCCCGTCGCAGCGGTCGCAGCGCGAAAATGCGGCGAGCTTGTCGAGCCGGGTGATCAATACGCTGACAGAAACTTCTTCAGCGCGGGCAGCTGGCGCGTCATCGCCGCGATGCACTGATCGCTCTGCTCGAGGCCGCGCTCGACCGGGGCCGTCGCACCACCGACTCTTGCAGCGCGCGGAGTCACGAGTGCAGCCACGCGAGCGCGCAGCGTCGAATCGCACGGGCTGCTCGCGAGCGCCGTCAGGAACCAGCTCGCCTCGTCATCTCGCATGCGCGAGAGCAGCTCGTCGAGGTGCTTCTCGACCAGCTCGAACGTCTGCATCCGCACCTCGCGCGTGGACAGCAAGCCGCGCAACAACGGCTGCGAGTCGCGGAGATCGAGGTCCTTGCTCCGCACCAGCTCGAACGCGCGCTTCGCGAGCACGGGATCGCGGGTCGCTCCGAGCGCCGTGAGGAGACGCGTCAGCTCGATGCGATCGCGTGGTTTCTTGGTCTCGGCGACGATCTGGTCGAACCGCGCTGCGCCGCCGCGCTCGACGACGAGGGCGAGCACCGTCGACACCAGATCATCCGCGATGCCGGTCCGCTTCGCGAGCCAGGTGTCGAACAGCCCCTCGGCTTGCTTCGCGAGCACCGGATCGTGAGCGGCCACCGCGGCGAGGGCGTTGCGTCGCCGCTCGTGCCGCTCGTCGGAGTCGCCCTTGGCACGCGTCCATCCGAGCTGACGCGCGGTCTTGCCGTAGGTCTTGACCCCGTACCGCTGGGCCCTCGCGGCGTCGGCGTCGTCGAGCACGTCGGCCCGGATCGGGGGCTCGAACGAAGCGTTCGCGATCTTGTCGTCGGGATCCGCCGCGACGAGTGGGAACAGGGCGAGCAGCTTGTCGATCGTCAGCTCGTCCCGGGCGAGGGCGGCGCGCTGATCCGCGAGGATCATCAGCTTCTCGCTCGGTGTGGGCTTGACGAGCTTCGCGAGTGGGGAGGGAGACAGGAGCTGGGTCGCCGTCGCGGGATCGAGGACCGAGCGGTAGTAGCCGATGCCATCCGCGTTCGGTAGCGTCCACGCCGGGCACTTGTCGACGTCGACCGTGGTCTCCGCACCTTCGAGGAACACGCAGCGTTGGTTCGCGCGCGCAGCCTCGCCGAAGCGCATGCAGACGGGGAACTTCCACAGCTTCGGCTTCGGATCGACCGTGCCCGCCGGTAGCGCGCGCGTCTGCGAGAGGGTCAGCTTGGTGCCCTCGCACTTCACGCTGACGCGTGGCACGCCCGGCTGCTCGAGGAAGCTGCGTAGCCCGGCCTCGACGCTTGCACCGAGCGCCGTGCTCGCCATCCCGAGGAAGTCCTCTGCACTGGCAGTGCCCCCGGCGTACTTCCTCATGTACGCGCGGATGAAGCCTCGCCACTTGTCCTCGCCGACGTAGCTCTCGAACATCCGGAGCACCGCCGAGCCCTTCGCGTACGTGATCGCCGCGTCGAACGAGCTCTCGATCTGCGCCTGCGTCGTGACCGGGCGGCGGATCGTCTGCGTCGAGAGCGTCTCGTCGTTCTCCATCGCCCACGCGGCGTACGGTGCACGGCCGTCGCGAAACCGCCACGCCGGCTCGGTCGCCTGCGTGATGATCATGTCCAGCCACTCGCCGAGCGCCTCGTTGAGCCAGGTGTCGTCCCACCACTTCATCGTCACCAGGTCGCCGAACCAGTAGTGTGCGAGCTCGTGCGCGAGGATGTTCGCGTAGCGCTGCTTGCGCTCGCGGGTCTCTTGCTCCGGCCGGATCAGCGTCAGCGGCTGTCCCATCGCGACGAGGCCGGGGTGCTCCATGGTTCCCCAGAACCGCGGCACCACGGCGACATCGAGCTTGCCGTACGGGTAGTCCATGTCGAAGTAGTTCTCGAGCTCGGCGATGACCTTCGGCGTGACCTGCTTCGCCCAGCCGAGCTCGCCGGCGCGGCCCTTCGGGATCGCGAACCGCACCGGCGTCTTGATCCGACCGGCGACTCCCCCGTCGACGAGCTCGAAGGGCCCGACGATGTACGCGACCAGGTAGCTCGGCAGCGGCTTGCTCTCGGCGAGCTCGACTCGCTTCATGCCGTCGCCCTCGGCGGTCTCCTTGATCACCGCTGCGTTCGCGAGCGCGTGATGGCCCTGCTTGACGTGGAACGTGAGCTTCCAGGGCACCTTGTACTCGGGCTCGTCGAAGCACGGGAACGCGCGGCGCGCATCGACCGGCTCGAAGAACGTGTATGCGTACTCGTCGTCGCCATCCTCTTTTACCGAGTACAGGCCGCGGCTGCGCTCCTTGTCGATCGGCGTCGTGAACGCGATGTCGAGCGCGTGCTCGCCGGGCTCGAGAGGTTTGCCGGCGACCAGGCCGAGGAAGTCCTCGTGCTGGACCACCTTCGCGGGTGCGCCGTCGATCGTCGCTGCACCGATCGCGAGGTCCTGCGCGTGGACCCAGACCACGCTGGTCGCCTTCACCACGCGCGCGGCGATGTGAACCTTCCCGGTCCCCTTCGCGTTGCTCGGGATGATCGTGAGGTCGAGATCGTAGCGAACCGGCCGGACGTCGCCGGGGAGCCGGAACGCCGGGGGCTTCACCGACGGTGCCGCCGCGAGCACGCTGGTGTCCTCCACCCACTTCGGCGGCGTGTTGTGGCCGACCGGCGACGCACCACACGCGACCACCACCACGAGAAAGGCGAGACGCATGCGTGCACAGTGCGGCACGCCACGTGCCATCGCAAGTCCACTGGAGGCGTGCTGCGGCTATTCAACGTGCGGGCGTAAGTCACACCGCACCGGCCGCGTTGTACGCGCATGCAAACGGTGCGAGGACGCGGCATGGCAACACGGTTGCTCTCGTTATGTCTGTGCTCGCTCGTCGCGTGCGGGGGCGCGAAGCTGGCGTCGAGGTCCTCGCCGTCTGTCGAGAGGGCGATGGGAGTTGCAGCGCCGGGGCCGGGTGGCAGCGATGCCAAGATCGCGGCCGGTGAGGCCGAGACCTGGAAGCGCTCGACCATCGTCGCGAACTCGTCGCGCGTGATGGTCGGCGACCGCGAGCAGCTCACGCTCCGCGCGATGCAGACCACCGTCACGATCGACGGCTTTCGCGCGCGCGTCGTGATCGACTACCTCTACGAGAACCAGCTCCCTCGCCAGCTCGAGGGCACGTTCCAGCTCCGCCTCCCCGAGGAGGCGTCGCCGTTCTTCTTCGCGTTCGGCGAGACCGAGTATGCGGCGCGTGACCCCAAGGCACCCACGCTGACGATCGCCACCGACGGCGATCCGGTGCGCGAGCCGCGCGCGCTGATGGCCCAGCGGGCGAGCTCGTGGCAGCAGCCCAAGGAAGCGCGGATGGTGCCGCGCGAGACCGCGCAGATCGCGTACGACCAGACGGTCGTCCGGCGCGTCGATCCCGCGATCATGGAGTGGGCCGGCGCCGGGGTGTTCGGTGCGCGCGTGTTCCCGCTCGCGGCGAACAAGCTGCATCGCATCGTCGTCGGCTACGACGTCGATCTGGTGAAGATCGGCGATGCCCTCGAGTACAAGTTCGATCTGCCGACCGACGTACCGGCCTCGCTCGTCGACGTCTCGCTGCCCGCTGGCACCACCGCCACCGCCTCGCCGCAGGTATCTGCGCGCTCGGCCGCGGGTCGCCAGTGGTTCCGGTTCGACGGCACGCAGCACAAGACGCTCGCGGTGCGCACCACCTCGCAGGGTGCCCCGCTGCTCGTCGGTGCCGACGACGCGGGAGAGTTCTTCGCCACCCAGGCCACGCCGCTGTTGCCCGCGGTCGCAGGTCAGACGTCCGACTCGGCGGTGTTCCTCGTCGACACGTCGCTGTCGTCGAACCCCGACCGCTTCAACATCTGGCTGAAGTTGCTGCGCTCGACCCTCGACTCGAACCGCGACTCGCTCAAGCAGTTCAACGTGCTGTTCTTCAGCGTCGATGCCCACGCCTACAAGCCGACGCTGATCGACAACACGCCCGAGAACGTCGACGCGTTGCTGACCTACGCCAACACGCTCGCTCTCGAGGGCGCCACCGATCTCGGCGCCGCGTTCGGCGAGCTCGCGAAGATCACGCAAGCTCCGACGGATGTGTTCCTGTTGTCCGACGGTGCCGCGACCTGGGGCGAGAGCAACCAGCACGCGCTCGCGCGCATGCTGCGCGCCTCGAAGGCCACGCTGTTCGCGTACCAGACGGGGCTCGCCGGCACCGATGTCGGCGTGCTCTCACACCTCGCCCGCGAGAGTGGTGGCGCGGTGTTCGCGGTCACCGGCGAAGCCGAGGTGGCGAAGGCTGCCACCGCGCATCGCGCGCGTCCGTGGATGCTGATCTCCGCCTCGCTCGCCGGCGCCTCCGACGTGATGCTCGCGGGTCGCCCCACCGCCTTGTTCCCCGGCCAGACGATCACCGCCGTCGGTCGCGGCATGCTCGTCGGCGGCGCGACGCTCGAGCTCGTGCTCGAGCAGGGTGGTCGCCGCGAGACCGTGCGGACCAAGCTCGGCCCCGCGCTCACCACGCCGCTCGCCGCGCGGACCTACGGTCAGGTCGCGACGGCGCGTCTCGAGGATCTCGAGGATGCGACGGCGAACGTCGCCCGCGCCTACGCCACGCACTTCCGGGTCACGGGCCGCTCGTCGTCGCTGCTGATGCTCGACTCCGAGGCCGACTACCAGCGCTTCCACATCAAGCCCGACGCCGATGCCTTCACCATCAAGGCCACGCCCGCCGCGGCGCTGTTCGACGGTCAGCTGACGAAGCTGGAAGGCACCCTCGGCGATCCGAAGGCCGCGTTCCTCGCCCACCTCGTCAAGCTCGAGAAGCATCCGAGCGCCCGGCTGCAGCCGACGACCTCGTACCTCACGCTGCTCTCGCAACTGCCGGCCTCGGCGTTCGTCGTCCCGAATGCGCCGCTGGTGACCAAGCTGCACGACAAGAAGCAGCTCTCGCCGTCGCTGCTGACGATGCTGGCGAAGCATGACCTCGACTACGACGCGGTCTCCGCCGATGCGCTGACGCGCAAGAACTGGTCGCCGTCCGATGCGCTCAAGTCGCTGTCCTCGCTGGTCGAGCAGAACCCCGGCGACGCCGTGCTCGCCCGCGATGTCGGCTACTCGGCGATGGACCTCGGGCTCCGCGCGCAGGCCTATCACCTGTTCCGCCGGGTCGCCGAGGCGCGCCCGCACGAGCCGCAGACGTACCGTGCGATGGCCCAGGCGCTCGCCTCGCTCGCCAAGCCCGAGCTCGCGCTCGCCTACTTCGAGATCCCGCTCGCCGGTCAGTGGGAGCCGCGGTTCGGTGACCTGCGCACGATCGTCGTCCTCGACTACGTGCGGTTCCTGCGCGGGCTGCTCGCGAAGCCGGGCAACGAGCAGCTGCGCGGCTACGCGACGGCTCGCCTCGCGACACTGTCGCAGGAGGCGAAGCTAGATCGCGCCGATGTCGTCGTCTCGATCACCTGGAACACCGATGCCACCGACGTCGATCTCCACGTCGTCGAGCCGTCCGGTGAGGAGTGCTTCTACCAGCATCGCTCGACGCGCAGTGGTGGCGAGCTCACGCAGGACGTCACCCAGGGCTACGGTCCCGAGATGTACGTGCTGCGCCGGGCGCCGCAAGGGACGTACAACGTGTTCGCGCACTACTTCGCGTCGAACCGCAATCGCGCGAGTGCGCGGACCAAGGTCTACGTCACGATGATCGAGAACTGGGGCACGCCGAGCGAGCAGGTCACGGAGCGCGTGATCGCGCTCGAGACGGGCAAGCAGAAGCACGCGATCGCGCAGCTCGCACGCAAGCCCGTCGCGATCGCGAAGTGATCACTGCTTGAGCTTCTCGACGTACTTCTCGGCTTCGCTCATCGTGTTCATCGCCTCGGCGAGTCCTGCCTGATCGTTCTTACGCAACGCCGTGACGATCGCGACCCATGCCCTTTCGCGGGTCTCGATATACGCGCGCAGGTTGGCACCCATGTCCTCGGGCAAGTAGTCGATCGACCAGACGAGCGCCTTGCTTTCCCTCCACAGCGGTAGGACTTCGAGCTCGATGATGTTCGCCGCCTCGTCCTGCGTCAGCTTCTGGTCGTTGACGACATGGTTGTAACGATCGAGGGAGTTCGACTCGAGCTTCGCGAATTTCTCGAGCTTGACCTGCGCAGAGGGAAAGATGGCCTCGATCTGTGGTCTCGGGACCAGGCCTGCGGTGACGACCGCAACCAGCACGATCGAGGCTGCGAACACGACGACGTTACGAGCCGTCGAGGGTCGCTTCGCGAGCACGAGCCCAGCGGCGAAGCCTGCAACCAGGCCACCGATGTGCGCGTACATGTCGACCGTCTTCGATTGGAGTCCGTTGACGACATTGATCGCGATGACGATGCCGAGCCAGCGCGCTTGCTTCGCGAAGGCTTCCCTGTCGATCGAGGTGCGATGGATGAGCAAGTACGATCCGAGCCCGCCGAGCAGTCCGAACAGCGATCCCGACGCGCCCACCGAGATCGCCTGGGAGCCGACCGCGGTCGCGAGCGAACCGGCGAGTCCCGAGAACATATAGAGCGCGAAGTACGCGACGCGTCCGTAGTACCGCTCGACCGCGATCCCCACGAACACCAAGCCGAGCACGTTCATCGCGAGATGAATGAGGCCGTAGTGCATGAACATCGACGACAGGAGTCGCCAGGAGTCGCCGTCCAACGTGGCCACGCCGAAGTTGCCACCCTGATGGAAGATGACTTCGGGCGCGGGCGCGAGCCAGTCCGCACCGGCGGACACACTCATCGCGTAGACCGCGAGGTTGGCGGCGATCATCACGATCGTCACGATCGGCAACGGTTGCCGCTCGGGCTTGGGTGGCGGCGGGTCTTGCTCGATCACGCTCGCACCTTACCGCTTCAGCGGCGCGGCGACTGTCGTCGACTTGGCCGAGACCTGGATCTTCTTCTCGAACCGCTGATACCCCGCACGCTCGACGATGATCGTGTACGTACCCTCCGCGAGCTCGAGCGTGATCGGCGTCAGCCCGCGCCGCACCCGGTCGACGAACACCGTCGCACCCGCCGGCGTCGACGTCACGATCACCTCGCCGGACGGCGCGAGCGTCGCACGCAGCTTCGCCGGCTTGCCCGCCTCGAACACCTGCTTCACCTCCCACGTCACGTGCTTCGCGAGCTTGACCTGGATCCAGTGATCGCCGGCGGTCACGCGGTGCAGCAGAGGTGTCTTGCCGACGAGCGCGCCGTCGATCCACACCACGGCGTCCGGCTTGTCCGCGACGATGTCGAGATCCGTTTCGGTGGGTGACTTCGGGATCGACGACGCGAGCTCCGCCTTGAGCAGCGTCTGACCGGCGGCGAGCGTCAGCTTCTGCGTCCAGTCCTTCGCCCCCGGCGCCTTGACCATGATCGTGTACGTGCCGAGCGGCAGATCATCGAGGGCGAGGGGCGTGGTCCCCTTGCGCTCGCCGTTGATGAACACCTCGGCCTGTTTGACGTCTGCATCGATCACGAGCCGTGCCAAAGACACCGTGAGCGCCTTCAGCACCGGCAACAGCACCTGCTTCTGGCCATCGAGCACGTCGACCCACTGCGAGAAGCTGTCGAAGCCCGCCTTCGCGATCTCGACGAGATGGCGGCCGACCGGCAGCTTGATCGTGATCGGCACGATGCCCTTCGCTTGCCCGTCGACAGTGACATCCACGCCGACCACGCCTGGATCGCTCTCGCCGCGGATCTCGACGAAGCCGGCGTTGGTGCGCTGCATCGGCACGAACAGCTCCGACGTGGTCTTCGCGGTCACGATGACCGTGCGCTCGACGGTGTCGTAGCTCTGATGCTCGAGGATCACGAGCACCGGACCCGCGGACACCTTGCCGCTCCACGGCGTCCTCGCGACGACGCCGCACGTCTTGCTTCCCACATAGATCGTGGCGCCGACCGGCGTGCTCTCGACCTTGATCGGGAACTTGCCCTTGCGGTCCGCGAGGCACGCCGTCGCCACCGGCTCCGGCTTCGGCTCGCAGATCGCCTTGTCGTCGACGTCACGTGCAGGTCGCCGATCCTCGGGGCACTTGCACGCCGTGCCCGACCGATAGCCGGGCGTGCACTTGTAGCCCTTCGGGGGATCCGCTGCCGCCACGTGCGAGAGGCACAACCCGACGAGGACAAGCCATCGAAGCACCGCGCGATCGTAGCACCCACGGAAGCCTGGAAGCCTGGCCTCGCGAGTCGACGCGTGGCCGTAAGCTCCTGTCTTGCCGCGGCAACCTCGACTGCCGCCGATTGCCAGCAAGCACCGGGTGGCAGCTCGGCGGGGTCGCGTGTCGGACAGGGATGAAGTCAACGATCGTGCTGTCCGTCCTGGCCCTCGCCGCGTGCGAACCCGAGCTGAATCTCGACCACTGGGGGCCCGAGGTCGACGTGTTCGACGACGGCAGCTCCCTCTATATCGTGGGGTGCTCGGACGAGACGCTGCTCGGGTGCAACCCCGCGGTCGCCGACGAGCGCATGATCTTGTCGGTCGGTGACAACGTCTTCGAGATCGCCCCGGACGTCGCGCTCGAGGAGCCGCCCGCCGAGGCGATCCTGTTGTTGTTCGACGCGGGGCCGTTCGTGGCCATGGTGCCGCGCCAGGCCGGCTCGGTGCGAGTGGAGCTCGGCGGGCAGCAAGGCGAGCTCGCACTTCCCGAGGCCTTCTCGGTTCGTGCGCCGACCACCGCATCGCGCGCGCGTCCGATCACGATCGAGTTCGATCGGCCCGCCGACGTCGAGCAGGTCGACGTGCTCGATCTCGTGACCTGCGACGACGGCTCGCAGGCGTTCCAGGCGTACCAGCCCGAGCTGACGACCTTCACGTTGGAGACGACCAGCCTCCCCGACGCTGCGAGGTGCGAGCACGAGATCCGGATCAACGCGCGGCGACGGCTGACGGCTGGCCTCCCGATCGATGCGCGACGCGTCGAGATCGTCGATGTGACCTCGACTCCGTAGCGTTTTCGCACCTACCGCTTCTTCACCGAGCTCGGTTTCTGGGGCTGCTTGTTGACGGTGGTCTTCTTCGAGACCGGCTTGGACTTCGTCATGTCCCTCGTGTCACCGCAGACCCACTTCTTGCGTGCGTTGTCGAAGTTGAACATCTGACCGCTGCGCAGGCAGCTGGTGCAGGTGCCGGCGTTGGCGCCGAGGTTCTTGCACTTGCTGTACGAGCCGACGGTCTCGGCGTGCGCGGTGCCGGCGACGAGCGAGAACAACGAGATCAGGGCGAGACGAATCATCTGGAAATCCTTTCGTGAGGGTGACCTGGAAGCGCTCGCGGTCTGGTGAGACCACGACAACGCCGGCGTCGCCGGATCGCGACGACGACTCGTGAACGGGGCCGACCGGCGACGCCGATCGGATGCAAGGACGCGGGAGTCGCGAGCATGCTCGCCGGTTCGAAGGCGCAAGGACGCGGGAGTCGCGTCGAGCATGCTCGCCGGTTCGAAGGCGGGTGTTACTTGGTGCGGGCCGGCCGGAAGCCGATCTGATCATCGTGCGAGGACGCGGGCTGCGCCTGGCGCGCGGCCGCACGTGCGCGGTGCTTGCCGTCGAAGAAGTCGCCGCCGCACTTCGTGCGATCGCCGGCCATCGCGGCCTCGCCGATCTTGTGGCGGATCGGGTCGACGCTATTCGGTGCGGGCGTGTTGTAGTCCCACGCGTCGTAGACGAATTCGGAGACGTTGCCGATCATGTCGTAGAGCCCGAACGCGTTCGGCTTCTTGGTGGCGACCGGGTGCGCGTTGCCGCCGCTGTTGTCCGTGTACCAGGCGATGTCGTCGAGCTCGCCGTGGCGCGCGTCGTTGCTACCACCGCGCGCGGCCATCACCCACTCGGCCTCGGTGGGGAGGCGGTAGCCCTTGCACTCGAGCCCCTTGGTCCACACCGGGAACTCGCCGCTGGTGTCGTAGCACTGCTCGAGCTTCTCGCGCTGGGAGAGCTTGTTGAGGTACTCGACCGCTTCGAGCCAGGAGACGTCGGCGGCGGGGCAGTCCATGCCGCACTTCTCGTTGTAGCTCCAGTGCGGCGCGCCCATCACGTTGTACCACTCACCGTGCGTGACCTCGGTGGCCTTGATGAGGTACGCGCGCGTGAGCTTCACGGTGGTTCGCTTCTCCTCCTCACCACGACCGTCCTCCGTCGGTGCCGAGCCCATCTGGGTCGTGCCCGGCTGGATCGTCGCGTAGGTCGAGTAGTGCTTGCCGAGCGCGGGCTTCTTCGGCGGTTCCTTCTTGGGGAACGCCTTCGACGGCTTCATGTCGCTCGTCGCGCCGCACACCCACTGCTTGGTGCCCTTGTCGTAGTTGTAGAAGATGCCGCCGCCGCGCTCCAGGCAGGCCTTGCACGCCGACTCGTCGTCGGTGCTCTTGCACTCGCTGTAGGTACCGACGGACTGCGCCGCGGCCGGGGTGACGGTCGAGAGGAGTGAGAGGAAGGGGAGCGACAGCAGCATCAAGGGACGGATCATCGGGGCCTTTCGTGGGTGCGGGGATGATAGACGGCAGGGCTCCACCGCTCACCACATCGCTCCAGTCGATCCTCGCAAGTGCGCGAATCGGCGAGGGTGCGCGCACGACCTCGACGACATACTCGCGGGGAAAGTCCGTGAGCACGATCTGTTGAGCTCGTCGGCGCTACGTCGCGAAGCCTCGCGCTTGCAACAACTCCTCGATGTATTCGACGACGAGCTCGACCTCGCGCCGGGTCAACGACAGCTGGGTCGCGACCTCGGGATAGGAGTGCCCGGCGAGGACGAGTCGCAGCACCGGCAAGTAGCGCTCGCCCTTGGTGACGAGCCGCTTCACGTGCTTGGGATCGATCTTCCAGCGCGCCGCGATGTCGGGCTCGGTAGCCTCCTCGAGCGCTCGGGCGAGGAACCGCTCGACCTCGCGCTGCTTGTCGAGCAGGCTCGCGGGCGGGGGCGAGCCGGGGTTCGAGCTGAGGGTCGCGAGCGAGATCCACTTGGTCTGTGCGCGCTGGTACTCGGGCTGCGCGCGCATCACGTCGATCGCGGCGGTACGCACGAGCACCTGGATCCACGCGCGCACCACGGGCTCGCGCTCGGTCGAGAACAGCCGCTGGACCGCGCGAAACTCGTGCGCGTGTAGGCGCTCGAGCACGCGCGCGGCGACCTCGTGAGCCGCATCGCGATCGTTTCGCAACCGTCCGATCGGCGCATGGCGCGCGAGCTTGACCAGCTCGGGGTGGAGG
>JANNBP010000192.1:0-3230 GCA_031385555.1 Deltaproteobacteria bacterium
GGCCGAGACCGTGCTGCGCACGTCGTGCGATGCCGAGTACTCGAGCCCGTCGGCATGCGAGGAGCTCGCGAAGGTGATCGAGCAGACCAAGGGCTCGCTCGGCGAGGTCGCGCGGCTGCGCAACAAGGCGTTCACGCGAGCCACCGAGCTGGCGGCCGAGAACCCGTCGTACACGTGGCTGCTCGGCACGTATTACCGCGACGGCATGGCGACGCCGAAGAATCCGCAGAAGGCGGTCGAGCTGTTCAGCAAGGGCTGTGACGGCTTCGATCCGATGTCATGCATCGCGGCGGGCCGGGCGCTGCGCGAGACCGGCAAGAAAGACGACGCGGACAAGGCGCGCGTCTATCTCGAGCGCGCGTGCGCGGCGGGCATCGAGGATGGCTGCAAGCCGCAGGGCCCGAAGCCGGCGACTGGCGGCAAGGGTTGCTGCAGTGGTCAGGTGGCGCCGGATGCCGAGACGGGTGCGCTGCTGCTGATCGTCGCGCTGGTCGTCTTCCGTCGTCGCCGCCGTAGGTAGTTGCCGTGATCGTCGATCACGGTCGCAACTGAGTGCGAATCCGTTGCGCTCGACGCGGCGCTCGTCGACCACCTCGCTCGACACCGTGCTCGCCGCGAGCCCACACAACACCATGCTCGCCACGACCTCGCACAACACCGTGCGAACAACTCGAGCGCACCGTGACGTCTAGGCTGCTATCGACGGCGACCGCCCAAGGCCGAAAAACGAAAAACATTCCGTAGCCTGGACCACGGGCTAGGGTCTTCTCCCACGGGTGACCCGCGGATTTTTCCCGAGGTCGTGGACGAGTGCGATCTCGACCAACCCCGCGCGCTCGAAGCGCTCGCGCACGGCGTCCGCCTGATCGAACCCGTGCTCGACCACCAGCGCTCCACCCGGTTCGAGGTAGTCGAGGATCGCCACGCAGATCCGGTCATAGAACACGAGCCCATCGGCGCCGCCATCGAGGGCGAGCCGCGGCTCGCGCTTGACCTCGGAGGACAGCGTGTCGATCACGGCCGTCGCGATGTACGGTGGGTTCGCGACGATCAACTCGAAGCGTTCACCTGCGACCGGCGCGTAGAGATCGCCCTCGCGGACCGTGACGCGATCCGCGAACTTGTTTCGCTCGGCATTGCGCGCGGCGATCGCACACGCCTGTGGGGACACGTCGGTGGCGATGATCGTCGCTGCCGGCAACTCCTTCGCGAGTGCGATCGCGATCGCACCGCTGCCGGTGCAGAGATCGAGCACGCGACACGGCGCGGCCTTGTCACCGCGGAGCTTGATGGCGACCTCGATCACCGTCTCGGTATCGGGGCGGGGCACGAGCACGTTCTCGTCGACGTACAGCAGCAGCCCCCACAGCTCCTGCTCGTTGAGCAGATACGCGACCGGCTCACCGCCGAGCCGGCGCCGGATCAGCGCCTTGTACGCCGCGAGCTCGGGCTCGCCGAGCGGCTTGTCGAACGCGGTGTAGAGCTGCATCCGCGAGCACGCGAGGACCCGGGCGAGCAGGAGCTGCGCTTCGAGGCGTGCGCCAGTGATCCCCGCCTCGGTGAAACGCTGGGTCGTCCAGTCGAGGACGGTCAGAGTGGTCCACGTCGCAGCCACGGCGCTCGTATAGCACCGACGGATGGCTGGCCGCCGTTCGTGGTCAACCGTCGCACGCGAGATCGGCGAGCCAGCTACGCCGCCTTCACCCGGGCGTGTGGAAAGTTGGGGCTCTCGGGGTTGACGGTGATCGTCTGCCGGGCCGGCGAGACCACGAGGTCGAGGTCCTCCATCGGCACCGCTCCGAGGAGTGCCTCGTCGCCGAGCACCAGCGCTCCGACGAAACAACTTCGATTCTCGAAGCCGACGCGCACCGGACCGACATAGGGCACGCGCGCGGCCCGACCATCCGCGACGGTGACATCGCGAAACGACTCGGTCTCGAGATCGAGCTGCGACGCGAGGTGCGGTGGAACGCACAACATCATCGCGCCGGTGTCGACCAGCGCGCGCACGGTGATCGACTTGAGCTCGGGACGGCGCGGGTTCGAGAGCTCGATCTCTGCGTAGACGTGACCCATGACAAGAGGAAAGCACATCCCTCTGTCCTTCGATCGATGAAATCGCACCGCTACATGTCCGCATTCCGGACAAACAGCTATCCCACGATCAGGAGGTCAGCGTGATTGATCCCCGTCGGCCCCGACACGAACAACGCCTCGATCGCACAAAGCGCCGTGCCCGCATCACATCGCGCGATCGCGGCGTGGCCATCGATCCCGATGTCGGAGAGCCGCTGCCAGGTCGAGCCATCGACGTAGGCGCCGGCAGGCGATGGTCGATGCGTCGTCGCGGGACCATCCTTGCCGTCGGTGCCGGCGACGAACGCGCTGAGCGACGTCCCGCGTAGCAGCTTCGCGAGCTCGAGTGCGAGCTGCTGTGCGCGGCCGCCGACGCCGTGGCCCTTCGGCAGCCGGATCGTCGGCTCACCGAACGCGACGAACGCACCCTTGTGGCCGCGTGCCGCGAGCCGTGCGGCGAGGCCCGTGATCGAGCCGTGCATCACCTCGTCGAGCCCGTGCACCGCGAAGCCGCGCGTCACGAGCTCTCGTCTCGTCTCGCGCGCGACGGCGGACATCGGGATCACGAGCTCGGCGAGATCGCGGCGCTTCACCGTCTGCGGTGCGACCGGCGCCCGCACGTACCATGGCAGCTCGATCCGCTCGCGCTCGAGGATCTCGATCGCGTTGCGCCTCCGGCGATCGAGCCAGCTGCCGTAGTCGACGATCCGATCGACGCCCTGGAGCCACGGCCCGAACGTCGGGCCCGAGCCGATGACGTCGAGCTTGTCACCGATCACGTCGGACGCCGCGAGCGTGATCACGCGCGCGGGACATGCCATCGCGAGCCGGCCGCTCTTGATCGCCGACAGCGACGAACGCACGAGGTTGAGCTCCTTGATCGGCGCACCGGCTGCCATCACCGCACTCGTGATCGCCGTCAACTCCGCCAGCGTGGTCTGTGGCACCTCGATCAACGACGACGCACCTCCCGAGATCACGACGATCAGATGGTCCGCCACCGTCGTCGCGCGCGCGAGTGCGAGCGCCGCCCTACCCGCTTCCACGCTGCGCTCGCCGGGCAAGCGGTTCGCGATCGCGGTCGGCAAGAGCGCGCAGGCGATGGCGCGCGGCATCGGCAAGGTCGAGCGCGGACTCGCGATCACGCACGCGAT
>JANNBP010000206.1:0-2425 GCA_031385555.1 Deltaproteobacteria bacterium
AACGAACGGCTGCTCGCGCCGCGCGTCGACGCCACCGTCTCCCACGAGCACGCCCGTGGAGGGTTGCGTGATCGCGACGCTCGCCGAGAGAGACCGGCTCGACACGAGGTGCGTCGAGGCGTTGCACGACGCCACGATCACCGGAAACGAACGGCTGCTCGCGCCGCGTGTCGACGCCACCGTCTCCCACGAGCACACCCCGTGGAGGGTTGCGTGATCGCGACGTTTGCCGTGGGAGACCGGCTCGACACGAGGTGCGTCGAGGCGTTACACGACGCCACGATCACCGGGAACGAACGGCTGCTCGCGCCGCGCGTCGACGCCACGGACTCCCACGAGCACGCCCGGTGGAGGGTTGCGTGATCGCGACGCTCGCCGTGGGAGACCGGCTCGACACGAGGTGCGTCGAGGCGTTGCACGAGGGCATCGCGCGCGCGGTCGCGGGGCGGGCTCGCGTCCTCGTGATCACCGGCGAGCCCGGTCAGTTCTGCCTGGGCATGTGCTTCGAGCCGGTCCCCGATCGGGTGTCGCTCGAGGGCTTCGCCGGGGTGATGCGTGCGCTGCTGCTCGCTCCTCTCCCCACGCTCGCCGTCGTCGACGGGCCGGCGCTCGGTGGCGGGCTCGGCATCGCCGCGGCCTGCGACTACGTGCTCGCAAGCGAGCATGCACGGTTCGGGCTCCCCGAGGCGCTCTACGGTCTCGCGCCCGCGATCATCCGCCCCGCGTTGCTGCGTCGGCTGTCGCCGCAACGGCTCGCGATGTTGATCGCCACGATCCACTCGCGCTCGGCGCCGGAGGCGCTCGCGTTGGGCCTCGTCGATGAGGTTGCCTCCGAGCTCACCACCGCACGACACCGCGTGATCCGGTCGCTCCGCCGCGCCAGCCCCGACACGGTGGTCGCCGTTCGCCGCTGGGACGCCGCTCCGCTCGACGCTGCACTCGCCGCGGGTGTCGACGAGACGACCCGTGCGCTCGACCGCCCCGGCGTTCGCGCCGCGCTCACCTCCGAGGATCCGACATGGCTGTGAACTGCGACCACATGACGACCACGTCCTGCGCCGCATCGCCGGCCGTCGACGTTTTCACGACCACGCCTGCACGCCTGGGTTGGGTTGGTTCCCTCTGCTGGCCAGCACGGAGCGCAAGATCTGCAACCGGCGGCTCCACCGCACGCCTGGTCCTCCGCGCGGAGGATCCGCGATGACCCTGACCGTCGAACGCGACGATCGGGTGGCCGTCGTTCGGATGACCGATGAGGCCACCGCGAACGCGCTCGGTCACGACACCGTGGCGGCGCTCGAGACCACGTTCGCCGCGCTCGGGCGCGATCCGCGCGTCCACGCGATCGTGCTCGCCGGGCTGCCCGACGTGTTCTGCAGTGGTGCGAGCCGCGAGGTGATCGACGATCTAGTGAGCGGCCGTCGCCACACCGGCGAGCTCGATCTCCCACGCATCTTGTTGAGCTGCCCGGTGCCATGCATCGCCGCGATGGCCGGTTACGCGATCGGCGGTGGCTTCGCACTCGGCATCGCCGCCGACGTGATCCTGCTCGGCGCCGAGAGCCGCTACACCGTCAACTTCCTCGACCTCGGCTTCACGCCGGGGATGGGCACCACGGCGCTGCTCGAGCACGTGCTGTCCCCGGCGATCGCGCACGAGCTGCTGTTCACCGGAGAGGCGCGGCGCGGTCGCGAGCTCGCCCGGACCGGGGTCAACCACGTCCTGCCGCGCGCGGAGGTCGATGCCCGCGCCCAGGACCTCGCCGCGAGGATCGCCGACAAGCCACGCGATGGCGTGGTCGCCCTCAAGCGCACGCTATCGGTGCCGCGCCGCCAGGCGTTCGAGCTCGCACGAACGCAGGAGGCGTTGATGCACGTCGCATCGTTCACCCAGTTGGATCACCAGAGAAAGCAAAGCACATGACGAAAGAGCACATCTTCACCGTGGTCAAGAAGCACCTCCTGCAGACCATCGACGGTCTCGCCGAGGCCCAGATCGAACCTTCGAAGTCGATGAAGGAGCTCGGCGCGAACTCGCTCGACATCGTCGAGATCGTGTCGGTCTCGATGCGCGAGCTCAAGGTCAAGGTCCCGCGCTCGGAGCTCTCGAAGCTCACCACCATCGGCGGCCTCGTCGACCTGCTCTACCAGGTCGCCACCCAGCCCGCGGCGAAGCAGACGTGATCGCCGGATCCGACATCGTGGTGACACGCGGGCGGATCTCCGAGCTCGCGCGGACCCCCTTCCTCGCACCGCGCGAACGTCGCCACGCCGAGATACTCGGCCGTGCGGCGGCGCTCGCTTTCGTTGCCGGGCGAACCTTGCTCCGCCGGCTCCTCGGTTCGAGCATCGAGCTCGACGAGCCCGTCGACGGCAAGCCGCGGCTCGCGCGCGATCAGGGACACGATCAGGGACACGATCAGGGA
>JANNBP010000248.1:0-10167 GCA_031385555.1 Deltaproteobacteria bacterium
ACTCCAAGCTGAGCGCGCAGATCGATGCTCGGATCACCGACCACGTACGCGACCAGCCGCTTGATTCCTGGTTGGTCTTCGCGCGCGATCACCACGCACTCCTGAACGCCCGAAACCGACGAGAGCGCGCCCTCGATCTCGCCCAGCTCGATCCGGTAGCCGCGGATCTTCACCTGCTCGTCCGCGCGTCCGACGAACTCGATGTTGCCGTCCGCTGCCCATCGCGCGAGATCGCCAGTGCGATACATCCGCCCGGGGCCAAACGGGTTCGGGAGGAACTTCTCGGCCGTCAACTCGGGGCGATCGAGATACCCGCGCGCGACACTCGCTCCGCCGATGTAGACCTCGCCGGCGATTCCGATCGGCACCGGCTGCTGTCGCACATCCAGCACGTACACGGTGTAGTTCGGCAAGGGCACGCCGATCGGCACCTCGCGCCCCGGACGCAACTGCTCCGGTTGCAGCTTCCACCCGGTAGCCATCACCGTCGCTTCCGTCGGCCCGTAGAAGTTGTTCAGCGTGCAGCCCGGTGCGAGCTGGCCCCAGATCCGCACGTGCTCCGGCAGCGCGCGCTCGCCGCCAATATTCACCAACCGCAACGCAGGCGGCGGGGTGAGCTCGCTACTCTTGAGCGCTGCCGCCAGCGTGTGCCAGTACGCCGTCGGAATGTTCATCACCGTCACGCCCGCGAAGCGCGCGCCGAACAGGTCGGAAGCCCCGGGCACGTCCTCGCCGCGCAGCACCAGCGCCGCGCCGTGCGCCAGCGGCGTGAACAGCTCGTCCACGCTCGAGTCGAACGCCACCGACGAGAACTGAAGACATCGATCCGTGGGGACCATGGATTCGATGGCCCCCGCTCCGCACACCAGATTCACGATCATCCGGTGCTCGACCTGCACCCCTTTGGGACGCCCAGTAGAGCCCGACGTGTAGATCACATACGCCAGGGTGTCGGCCGTCGCGCCGTGACGCGGACGTGTCGCGGGGTGATGCGCGATCGCGCTCCAGTCGCCGTCGATCCGCACCAGCGTGGTTGCCTGGGCTCCTAGCTGGTCGAGCAGTCGATCCTGCGTGATCAAGACCGGCACCGACGCGTCCGCCAGAATGAATGCGATGCGATCCTGCGGGGACTTCGTCTCGATCGGAACGTACGCCGCACCCGCCTTCAGGATGGCGAGCACGCTCACGACCATCTCGAGCGAGCGCTCGACGAACACTCCGACGCGAACCTCCGGACCCGCACCCAGCGACTGCAGATGGTGCGCGAGCTGGTTTGCCCGCTGCTCCAGCTCGCCAAACGTGAGCGTCACACCGTCGAGGAAAACCGCCAGCGCAGCGGGATCACGATCGACCTGTGCTTCGACCAGCTCGTGCAGACATCGGTCCTGCGGAAACTCGCGCGCGGTGCGATTCCACTCGACGACAACCAGGTCTCGCTCGGATGGCGACATCAGCGGCAGCGCATCCACAGGCACCGACGCGTCCGCCCCGACTCCGTCGAGCAGCACGCGAAAATGCGTCAGCAGCCGCTCGATCGCATCCCGATCGTAGCGGCCTGCGTTGTAGTCGGCGCGAACCCTGAGGCCAGATGGTGTCGTCCAGACCGCCAGGAGCAGGTCGTACGGCGTGGTCTCGCCGGTTGGGACCTCGACATCGAACGCGAACGCGACTTGATAGAGCGGATGACGCCCGTCCGTGCGCCCCACACCGAGCGCCAGCACCAGGTCCTCCAGCGCGTAGTCCTTGTTGAAGGCCGCTACTGCTCCCGCGTTGTAGACCGATCCAACAAGGGTCGCGAACGGCTCTCCTCCCTCGACCTGCGCGCGGACCACCACTCCGGGGCCATCGTTATCCAGCACACCGATTGGCAAATCCGACTGCCCCGAGTAGCGGTGGAGCAACGCCGCATAGGCCGCCAGCAGGACATCTGACAGCGAGACGTATTCCGCCGCTGCCACAGCTTCGAGCGGGTCGACCGGCCCGAGCTCCAGCTCGAGGTGACCGGCGAGCAGATTCGGATCGGTCGTCGGGTTGGTGATCGACAGTTCGATCGACGGTGCATCTTTGAGCTGAGCGCTCCAGTGTGCAACGACAGAAGCGCTCATCGCGGACGAGCCAGTCTAACTCAGTTCCCGACGGGGCCTGTGCGCATGAACGCTCCATCATCGAGGAGCTGGTCCATGCACGCATCGATGTCCGACGGCGCCTTCGACCGTTCATGGCACACGCGCAAGGCTTCTAAGCCATAGGTCGCAGCCGTCCCTGGCGTCAGGAAGTTGCTGCCGGGCTTCATCATCAGCTCGGGGACCTTCCACGGCTGGTCGCTGTGGTTGGGCACCATGCCTTCGAAGAGGTGAACGACGGTGCCAAACTCGTGGACCGAACCGGGTCGCCTATGCCCGAGCAACACGGCGGCCGTCTCGTTGCCGAGCTTGCTGTCCGCCCATGCCGTCTGACACAACTTGGTCACGAGCCCTTCGCGGTCGGCGTCCGAGAGCGCGACCTTCTTTGGCATCGACCTGCTGGCGACCATGTCGGCCATGCGAAGCATGTGGAGCGCGGTTGTCTTGTGCGTCTTGACCGCCTGATCGATCCACTTCTTCTCACCGCCATGGCAGTCCTCGCAGACGGAGAGTGCCGCCACGAGTCCAGCATCGAACGTCCGCACGGCCTCGGCCTGGAACGGAACCGAGTACGTCGAGTCGACGCTGGACTCCAGCGCATCCGTGGCCTCGACCCGCTCCGACATTCGCTGAATGTAGCGAGTCAATGCGACCTTCAACACGTCGCGCGCGGGCTTGTTCGCCATGATCATTGCCGCGAGGTCACCGGCGAGCGAAGGCTCCTGCGGCGCGCCGTTGAACAGGTAGTTTGCGATGCGACCTGCCTGGCAACTCGCAAATTCCGGTTGTGCCGTGACCACACCGGCGAACGCGGCAGGAGTCGTCTGGACGGTCCCCCGCAGGTCATCTATGTCGTTGAGATAGACGTGCCCTTCTTTGATCACCTGCAGCTCGGGCTCGATCTCCACGCTGTGGAACACGCTGCGCCACGCTGCAAAGAACCCGATGGCGTTCTCCATGCGTGCGTGACAGTTCGTGCACCCGACCTGATGCGCGAGGTAGTCCTTGCCACCTGACTCCTGGCGAATGCTGGCGGTATCGACCCCGAGTGCCTCATGCGCGCTGACGTGCGCCCCGTCCGAGGTCGAGCACGTCATGAGGGAGAAGTACGCCATCATCTCGGACCGCGGTACATCGGTGAACCTCGACAGATCCGTCGTGGTCAGAATGCCCGCATGCATGCCAGGGAATCCCTCACTGCGCGGCTGCCACGAGGCCTTTTCGTACCGTTCGAACCCCTCACGCCATGGCTTTCCGGCCGCCGCGTCATGCATCCGATACATCACCTCTGCATTGCGATCGCGAAACGTCGCGTTGGTCGTGTAGATCGCCTGCAAGGGCTCACCGGAGCTGACGACATACCCGATCGTGTCGAACACCTCGTTGGCGATGCTCGTCCGAATCGCGCGGCGCTGCGCCTTGTTGTGGGTGCAATGGATGAGGTTGTGTCCGCAGCCACAGCCCGGCTGAGGGGTGCGCCAGCTCCCGCAAAGCGGCGGACGCTGCGTCGCTCGCCCGGGCTGCGGCGCCAAGACGACCTTGTCAGGTACATAGGCGTCCGCGCAAACCTTGATCTGCGTGCCCAGCGCCCACCACGGCTCGACACTGACGGCGTCGGCGGGCTTGCACGGCTTGCGTATGTAGTACGGCTGGGACGGATCATCTTGCTTGAGCACGAACATCCCGTTCGGGGCGAAGTACGACGGGAACCGGTAGTCTTCGAGCAGCATCGTCCCGACCACTACGTTCGTGAACCGATGGTCTGCGAGAAGCATCTCGACCACGCCAGCGACGTCGTTGCGCGCACCGAGCGCCTTCAGCTCGGCGGTTGGCTCCGCCTGCGTTGTCAGGATCGACAAGTCGCGCAGCAGCGACTCCTTCATCACGGGGGACTTGGCCTGCTGCCCGGGGACCGTGGTCGTTGTGGTGAGCGTTGTGGCGAGCGGCGGAGCGGACTTGTTGCCGCACGCTGCGACGAAGAACACCAGAACGAGCCAGCGACCACTCATGCGGCCTCCGAAGGCGCGAGGAACGGCAGAATCCGCCCGCTGTAACCAAACCGCCGCGGATCGACGCCGCATAGCTGAACGAGCGTGGTCCCCACGTCGTCCAGGTCGACTTCCATCCCGACCTTCGCCACCTGGCCCGTCGCGGGGTCAACCGGGAGCGAAGCCATCTCGCGATCCGTGCCGCCGAACGCGATGCCCGATCCAGTCCCGTGGTTGAACCCGGCACCGATCAACGTGTAGTTCGCTTCGGGAAAATGATCCTTGCCTGCATCGTTGTTGAGGCGCGGATAGCGACCGAGCTCGCTTCCCATCAAGATCATCGTCTGGTCGAGCAGCGTTCCATGCGCGTTGCGCGTTTCGGCCAGCTTCTTGAGGAACTTCGCAAAGACGGGCAAGAACTGCGATGTGTTGTCGAACTGGTCGTCCTCGTTGTGAGAGTGCGTGTCCCAGTTCAGGCACCTCAGGGTCACGCTGCGCGTGAGGTCGTGCTCGAGCGCCCACGCAGTGCGTGCAAGATGCTCCTCGAACTTGTCTGGCTTCTTCGTGGACGGCTTGAACTCGAACTTCGGCAGCTTGCTGACGCGCTGGAGGAACGTCGCGGCGGAGCGCCAGCTGTCGACGGTGCGCTGGCCACGGAGGCTGGTATCCAGCTTGGCGACCCGATCCGCCTGACGCGACAACCCCCTCGCGATGTGTGCGAGGTCCTCCGGCATCGCTGCATCCACCGCCGTCAGCAGGCCCCGGCGTCCCTCTCCAAGCACGCGAAGCTCGAGGTCGGCCTCGCCGAATGCGCCGGTCGACGACTGGTCGAACGGTTCGAGGGCTCCGAGGTAGAGCGCTGAGACCGCCTGCGTATCGCGGGACGACCCAATTGCATCCACCAGCGACGGAGCCGAGTAGCTCCAGTTCGTGCGAAACCGGAGCATCTGATTGCCACCGGTGTCGTGATTGGCTGTCCCAAGCCGAACACCACGCACGATCGCCGTGCGGGATGCCCAGGGAACGAGCTCCTTGTAGTGAGGCCCCAGCTGCAGATGCTTGGTTCCCAGGATGTCTTTGGGTTTGTAAGGCACGTCGATGCCTCGCGCGACATCACGCGGCCCCTTCGGATCTGTGGTCCACACACCGTCGACGCCGCCAAACTGCCAGATCTGAACGAAGTACCGTGGTGCGCGCTTACCGCCTTCGTTCGCAAGCACGCGTCGGCCAGGACGATACACAGCTGCCGCGGCTGCCCCCACGAGCAGGTACTCCAGGAATTTTCGCCGGCGAACCACGCTGCTATGATGAGCGCTCCGTTGTGATTCTTGTCAACGAAGCACCCCTGCGACCCTCGCAGATCCTGCCGAGACTACAAGTACGGCTTCAGCGTACCGGGTCGGCGATCTCCATGGAAAACTACGACTTCAGCTCGGCGCCGCCGCGTGAGCGGATCGACCGCCGCGGTCGAGGATCTGCGCGGTCGTCACCTGACTGACCTCGAGCTGCACCACCGCAGGCAAGCACGACTCGATGCTCGCGCCGCCGAACCTCGATCGGCTGTGTGAGGTCGTACGAGAACCACTCGGGTCTACAGGATCGTACGAAGGTAGCCGTCGATCCCGCGAGCTGGGTCCCAGTCGCCCGGATAACCGAGCGACACCTCGTGAAACGTGACGTCGTCGAGCATGGTCGTTCCGCGGATGTGGAGATGTCCGCTAACCACGACGCGCGCACGAAATCGGCGGTGCCAGTCCTCGGTGCGTCGTGTGCCACACCAGATCGCGAAGCGCGGAATCCTCGGCAATCGAGCGAGCTCTCTTCGCAACGGGAAGTGGTTGATCAGCACCGTCCCGACAGTGCTAGGCAGCCGTGCCAGCCGGGCCTCCGTGATCGCGATCCGGTCGTGGCACCACGCGATCCGACTCGGATATGGATCGGGCCGGAGCACGGCCTCATCACTGCACAACACACCGCTGTCCATTGCCCACTGGACCGCGCGCTCGGGCGGGATGCCGTCCGGTGCGAACGAGTAGTCATAGAGGACGAACAGGGGCGCGATCACGGTCGGGGGGCCGGCGCCGGGCCACACCGCGTAGTCGTCCTCGGGCGTCAGCACTCCGCGGGAACGACACAGCGTGACGAGGGCGTCGTACTTGGCCACACCGTGCAGTCGTGACCCACGGGTGGACCACAGCTCGTGGTTGCCGGGGACCCAGATCACGCGTGCGAACCGCGGCACACAGAGATCGAGCACCCAACCGACATGGTCGAGCGTCTCGCCGAGATCTCCGCCGAGGATCAACCAGTCCTCGAGATGGTGGTCGAGTTGCTCCAGGGCGGCGCGATTCGCGGCACTCCCGACGTGCAGGTCGCTGATCGCGAGCAGCTTCACGGCGCCCCACCTGCCACCATCGACGTGATCACGAGCGAGTCGGTGAGCTGGAGCCTCCCCACGCACGAATCCTTCACACGCCATCGCTCGTTGAGCGACACCCGCAGGCGGGCCGTGAACTGCCCTGCTGCAAGATCGATCGACTCGATCTCGGCGTCCATGAAGTCGAAGTAGCGGCCCACCGAGGGGAACAGACACTTGTACAGCGTCTCCTTCGCGGAGAAGCAGATCGTGGCGACCTGGCGCGCCGAGAGTCCGGTCTGGGTTGCCAAGCGCGGTGACTCGCCCGGCAGCAGCACGGACTGCTCGACCGCAGCGAGAGCGTCATCGCCGATCCAGCTCTCGATGTCGAGGCCGACGCCGCGATAGTCACGTTGCCAGGCGACGGCGGCCGAGGCGATGCCGGCACCATGCGAGATCGCGCCGACGACACCCGCCGGAAACAGCGGCTCGCGCTGGCTGCCAATCCCGACGTCGACGAGCGCGAGGGGTGGCGCGAGTCGTTGCAGGGCCTCGCGCGCACAACGGCGGCCGACCGCAAACTCGAAACGACGCCTCGGTACGGCGCGCGAGAGCGCTACCGGCAGCACGATCCCGAAGGGCTCGGCCTCGACGATGCTCGCGTCGGGGTCGTACGCGGTGGAGAAATGGGCGACGCGGGCGGGAAACAGCGTGGTCTCCGCGAAGGGCAGGGGGCTGCGCGTCACCGTTACTTGATCTCGCGAATCTTCGGGTGCAGCAATGCGACCACACCTGCGACCGTGATCATGCCGCCGGCGAGCACACACACCATGGAGATATCGACGACGTCCAGGAGCAACCCGACGACCGCCATTCCCAGAGGCATGGTGATTACCGTCGCGGCATTGTCGATGCTGAACACGCGACCGAGGTGTTCTTCGGGCACGAGATCTTGCATCAGGTTCGTCCATACCAGGACGACGACTGCATTCGTCAAGGCCTCGACGAACACGATGGCTCCGATGACGACGAACGGGATCGGCAATCCAAGCATGAGGCCACCGATTCCACTGATCACGATCGCGGCATAGATGACGAGTCCGCGCCGCTTGACCTGCGACCGGCGACCGAGCCAGTACGCACCGATCACTGCGCCCGCCGCCATGATCGCTTCGAGCGCTCCGAGCGCGGTCGCGTCCCACTGGTTGACCTCGATGACGATGTACGTCAACACGACCGTCGTCAGCGGCCCCGATGCGAAGTTGATGAAGAAGAACGCGATGATCGAGACCCTCAGCCACGGCTCTCGTCGGGCGTACGCCATCCCGCTACGGATGTCGGCGAGGATGCTCGACTGCCCGGCATCGTCCCGCGCTACCTTGAGCGGGAGACCGAGGAGCGTGGCGATCGAGAGTGCTGAAACCGCGAACGTCGCTGCGTCAATGACGAAGGCGACAGCGCCACTACCGACACTGATCACGATCGCGGCGAGCATCGGCCCGATGACGTTCGCCAACTGCCTGGTCGCGACCCGGATCGAGTTCGCGCTCGGCAGATCTTCGCTCGGAACGATCGAAGGAATGATGGCCTGCATGGCCGGCATGAACATGCCGTCAACACTGCCGAAGACGACAGCAGCGGTGTAGAGGTGCCAGAGCTCCAGTTGATCGAGCGAGATCAGGAGTGCGATCAGGCCCGAGATGAGGCCCCGCACGACGTCCGAAATCAGCATGATCCGGACGCGATCGAAACGGTCGACGAGCGCGCCCCCGATCAGCAGGAACGGCACCATCGGAACGAGCGTGCAAGCCAACACGGTCCCCATCGCGAGGCCCGACCCGGTCTCGCGCATCACCCACCAGGCAAGCGCGAGCCGGTGCAGGCTGTCACCGAAGGCGGAGACCGTGTTGCCAAACCACAGGGCCACGAACGGGCGATGGCGCAACGCTCTCGTGAACCCCACGTTCCGGCTCATGGCCGCACGATAACATCGCCGGCGTCTCGAGGAGTTGCTGGCGCTCCGCCACTACAAGCAAGCGACAGCGTGTGGCCGAGCTCGCGTCGAGCAACACGCAAACGCCTCCTCTTTCGAGTAGCGAAACAGCAGCGTCAGTCAGGCGGCGAGCCGCACCGTATTCCTCGGCAGGCGACCCTGTCGAGCTCACCGCGAGCGGGTTCCCAGCACGGGCGAGCGTCGACGGCAGCTCCCACAACTGCGAGATCCAGGAGGCGACAGAACTGCCGAGAAGATCAGAAGTACGACTTCAGCGTTCCGCGGCGTCGGATGTCGACCGTGGCGCAATGAAAGCCACCACCCTTCAGGTGATTATGGCGGAACGCGACGGGGATCGGCGTGAAGCCCCAATCCTTGAGCTGGGCGATGAACGGCTCTTCCTGCTTCTCGACGATGATGCGCTTCTCGTCGAGCATCAGCACGTTGACGTGCAGCCACTCGAAGCTGCGGTAGAGCGGCAGCTTCTCGAGCGTCGATCGGGTCGGCGTCAGGAACTCCCACCCCGAGCCCTTGAAGATCTCGGGCAACTCGATGATCGGGCGATCTGGGTTGATCAGGATCTTGCCTGGTGCCAGCGGCACGAAGGTCGCGTCGATGTGGATCGAGCGGTCATCCGCAAATTCGACCTTGTGGACCCGATACTGGTCGCCGAGGTGCCGCCGCATCCACTCGATGCCGGCATCGTTGGTGACCTGGCTGCGCTGCATGAAGAGGTCGCGGCCGCAACGTGTGATGTCGGCGGCGTCGAACACTGGCTCGACCTCGGTCGTGACGTAGCTCTGCACGCCGCGCTTCCAGGTCTTGTCGTAGAGCTCGTCGGTCATCAACGGCTTCGGGACCGCCGTCCACTTCGCACCCTTCTGGAAGTACTCGTTGAGGAGTTTGCGGTAGGCGCGAAACTCGAAGTAGCGCGAGCGCCACGCCATCGGCGCCTCGATGATCTCGTTGCCGATCACGATCAGGACATCCCGCGGATCGATCTGCGCGTTACCGGACGGCGAGGTCCAGTCCGGCGTCGAGTACGGGGCCGCGAGGTTCAGCCGCTCGGGCCGGCGCACTGTCACGCCTTCGGCTTCGAGCACGCGCACCAGCTCGTCGAGCTCGCGGATGGCGGGCTCGTTCTGTTTCGGGTTCTTCAGCCGGCCGCCGACCTTCGTGAAGTACTTGCGCATGTCGTCGACGGCTTCCGACGGCATCACCGATTCGAGCGCGAGGTCCCACGGCAGCTCGCACGAGCCTTCGGAGACGCCCACGATCACTTCTTCGAGAGGGTCCCACTCGTTGAACGAGCTCACGAGATTCGTCGCAGACATCGTCCGATGATACGGCAGGCGAGCCGCGACGTGGCCACCAACCATCTTCAAACAAGGTCCTCGAGCCTGTACGGAGGCGATCGCGTCACGCAGGGCTCGATCCCGCCCCACGAGCTTCCCTGGCCACTTCGGATCAGTCGAAGCGTCGAACCGTTGGATCCTCGCCGCGCTGCTGCAGATAGAGGATCGCGAGCGCACCGCCGCCGAGGAGGACAGCATCGGATCGATGTAGCCCGCGCAGAGCACGCGGCCGAACTTCTCGTTCGGGACGAGCGCCGTGGATGAATGCGACCGCTGCGATCGCGATCGCGATCGTGATCGTGATCGTGATCGTGGGGTTCGGGATCCCGAGCCCGATGATCGAGCCGGCAAG
>JANNBP010000269.1:0-10310 GCA_031385555.1 Deltaproteobacteria bacterium
GGCCGCTCATCGCGATCGCCGCGGACCAGCTCGGTGCGTCCGTCGACGAGACCAAGGCCGATCGGCAGCGCGCACGCGCCGATCGCTGGCTGGCGATGCAGCACGTGACCCTCGGGCTGCAACCGATGACGGTGCTCGCAAGCGACGGCGATCGGCGGCGATCGGCGGGTGCGGTCGCGATCGAGTGGGGAGTTGCTGGGGTGCGCGTCCTCGACGGATCCCGGGTGCTCCATCACCGCCCGACCTCGCGGTGGGGCGGACAAGGCGAGGACTCCACCGATTGCACGAGCACCGCGATCGTGGGGAGTGCGGCGATCGATCTCGAGCGCCGGATCGCTGCGATCCAGATCGATCACCGGTCCGGGACGCTGCCGGCGTGCGAGGGCATGCTCGCCACCTGGCATGTCATCAGCTGGTAGCTACGACCAGCCGACCCAGAAGTAGATCAGCGCGTGCGAGCCGCGATCGCGATGCGCGATCTCGATGTGCGGCGAGACCTTGTCGCGATCCTTCCCACCACCGGCGACGCCCGGCCACGGATCGATCATCACGAGCTCCTCGTCGGTGCTGGCGTCGAGCCGATCGATGGTGATGCCGACGGCGTGGTTGATCTCGTCGGCGGAGACATCCTTGCCGGCGGCGCCGGGCGAGGGGTGGAGACGGCGGAACGAGGTGGGCAGCATCGCGCCGCGATAGCCCTTGCCGGCGCGGACCCACTCGAGCAACGACGCGGTCGGCGTGGCGACGCGGCGGCTCTGGAGTCGATAGCCCAGCTGATGGAGCGTGGAGACACGACCACCGAACCAGCGCTGGACCTTCTCGATCGAGCCACCCTCGCGCGACGTGTTGAGCTCGTGGAAGATCTGCTCCTGGATGCCGGGAGCGTAGGCGCCGGCGCGATACGCGATCCGCCGCAGGACGTACGCGGTCACCGCACCGGGACACGCGCTCGTCGTGTGGAACACCGGGACCAGGAAGCGCACATCTTCCGGCCGCTGCAATAGAACGTCATCGCGAGACACGACGGCCACCAGGTTCGTCAGCGTACACGCATCTCCTCGTACGCGCGCGGACCGGGCCGGCTTCCCGCCGGGGGACCATGGGCTCGGGAGCGTGCGTATACGTTGACACTCTGTCAGGCTTCTAGTACTGACACAGTGTCAGCGAATGCCTCGTCGCCCCGATCTCGTCCGCCGCACCGAGCTCGCGCATGCCGCGTTCGAGGTGCTGTGCGCGCGCGGCATGCAGACGTCGATGCGCGAGCTTGCCGGGGCGCTCGGGGTGAAGCGGCCGACGCTGTACTTCTACTTCCCCGACCTCGGTGCGGTGCTCGAGACCGTGCTCGAGCACACGTACAAGACGTTCGCCGAGGAGATGCTCGCGCGCGTCAAGCAGGTCGAGCATCCGCTCGACCGCCTGCGCACCGTCGCCACGGCGACGGTCGAGTTTCATCGCGAGCGCCCGAACCTGATCGGCGGGCTGTTCCAGTTGTGGGCGATGGGCGGCGGCGGAGGCGCGGTGCTCGATCGAGAGCGCAAGATGGTGCTGCTCGGGCGCGAGGCGATGATCGCGGATCTCCGCGGCGGCATCGCGCGTCGCGAGGTCAAGCCGTGCGATCCGGAGCGCGTGGTGGAGCTCGTGCTCGCCGTCGTCGATGGCGTGCTCGTGCATCACGTGCTCGGCATCGCCTCCGCGGATCGGGTGATCGAAGAGCTGGTGGACCGCGTGATCGAACCGCTGCGCACGCAGCGCCGACCAAGGAAGAAACGATGACGGAGCCGAACCTGTATCTCACTCGCCTCGCCGGCACGCAGGAGCAGATGGGGGCGCAACACGGTGGCTTCGCCTCCGAGGACGCGCGCCGGTTGTTCGCGTTCTATCGCACCATGCCGGAGCGCGCCCTCGCCGGGAACACCTCCGCCGTCGAGCGCTTCGTCGTGCGCCAGCTCGCGACGGCGTGGCAAGCCTCGCTCGCGCGGACGCGGCCCGAGGAGCTGACAGCGCGCACGAAGGCGTTCGTCAAGGCCGCCGCACCGGAGGCATCGTTTCGCGGCAAGCACCTCCTCGCGTTGACGATGGCGACGATGGACGCGATGCAGAACTGCGTGTCGCTCGCGGCGCGCGCACGGCTCGGCCCGTTCGCGAACGCGCTGACCGCGCATGCCACCACGGCGGCGGTGCCGGCGTGCTCGACGGTGGTCGCGTGGGGTAGCACCACCGAGGACGGCGAGCTGATGTTCGCTCGCAACTTCGATTTTCCCGGTGTCGGTGTGTGGGACGCGCTGCCGGCATTCACGGTCTGTTCACCGAGCGACGGTCAGTCCTACGCGTTCTTCGGCGCGCGCGGTGCCGATGCGCCGGTCGTCACCGTGGTCAACGAGGCCGGCCTCGTGATCGCCCCGCACACGCGGTGGCACCGCGACGTGACGTGGAGCGGCGCGATGATCGTCGACGTCGTCCACGACCTCGCCCGTCGGGCGGAGACGCTCGACGATGCGATCCGGATCGCGAAGGAGCGCCGGGCCTCGTCGAGCTGGGGCATCTGCGTCGGCAGCGCGCGCGAGAAGTCGGCGCTCGTGCTCGAGCTCGCCGGTCCGCATGTCGAGGTCGTGCGACCCCGAGGGGACTCGCTGGTGTGTACCAATCGCTATCGCAGCGAGGCGATGCAGCAGGGGCAGCTCGCGGCGTCGCACGCGTGGTCGCATCACTCCGACCACCGCGAGCATCGGCTGCGTGCACTCGTCGAGGCGCGGACGCAGAAGCTCGGCCTCGCGGATCTCCTGCGCTTCCTCGGGGACCGCGATCACGCCGGTGCGCGCCGCCGGTTCGGCTCGGTGGTCGCGCAACCGACCAACGTCCACTGCGTCGCGATCTCGCCGGCGACCCGCCAGGCGATCGTCGGCATCGACCGCGCGCCCACCTGCGAGGGCAGGGTGGCGGAGCTCGCGTGGGAGTGGACCGGCCCCGTCGGGAGCTGGCAGCTCGCGTCGCATGCCGGGTCGGGCTTCGTGGCGACGATCGCCGATCACGTCGCCCCGCACGATCCGGCGACGCTCCACACCCGCGACGCCGTGCGCGTGTTCGAGCACTCGCACGATCTCCCCGCCGCACGCGCCGGGCTCGACCGCGCGATCGCCGCGGCTCCCGACGATCCGTCGCTCCGCCTCGCCGCCGCGTGGTTGGCGCTCGAAGCCCGCGCGGACCGCGAATCCGTCGAGCACGTTCGCGCCGGGCTCGCGATCGAGACCGAGCCGTACCGCCGCGGGCAGTTGCTCGTGTGTGGCGCACGCGCCGCCACACCCACCGACCGGGCACAGTGGCTCGACGAGCTCGACCGCCACCACTGCGATGGCGTCGACGAGCTGCGTCGCAGGGCGCGCCGCCGCGCCCCGCTGAAAACCAATCTGTTGATGGCAGACGCGTTCTGATTCGCCTACGCTCGGAGGCGCCATGAGAATCATCGCGATCGTTTACGAGCTGCTGTTGATCCTTGGAGGCGCCGTCGCCTGCTCCGGCCTGATCGTCGCGAAGAAGCCCGACGCCGAGCGGCTCCTGGCGAAGATCGCGCCGTTCCAGGCGTTGATCGGGCTCGCGCTGATGGGCCTCGGCATCATCTTCTTCATCATGCAGGGGCCGATCACGGCCTTCAAATCGATCACCGTCGATCCGATGCTCTCCGTCGCAAACCTCGGCGGCGTGCTGGTCGGCATCGTGCTCGGCTTCCTGCTCGCACTGCCGCAGATCGTCCGCGCGCTCCCCAACGCGGAGCAGCGCGCGAATGACCTCGCGCAGAAGATCATCCCGTTTCAATTGTTGCTCGGGATCGCGGCCGCGGGCTGCGGCGTCCTCGGCTTGCTCTACAGCTTCGGCCTGATGGGCCTCGCGAAGAAGCTCGATCTCGCTCCCTGATCCGATTCCAAGTGCCACCTGCGCTGCGTGCTCGTACGAGCACGTGACACGAGCACGACCACGAGCAGTCGATCGACGGTCGATTCGCGATCCTACCGGCTGCCGTAGTTGTGCGAGCTGGTCTCTTCGTTGCGATCGGTGGCGGGGGGCGGCTCCGGTGATAGCGCGCTGATCTTCGCGCGCGTCTCGACATCCAACACCAGATCCTTGGCTGCCAACGCGGGCGCGAGTTGATCGAGGTTGCGACCGCCGATCAGCACGCTGGTCACCGCGGGGTGCGAGGCGACCCACGCGACCGAGAGCGTGGTGGGGTGGTGGCCGAGCTCCTGCGCGAGCGCCGTGAACTGGGTCGCGATCTCGTAGAAGCCCGGGTTCGCGTAGCGCACCGTGTACATCTTGGTATCGAGCAGCCGGCCCTTCTCGGGTTTCTTGCCGACGCCGTACTTGCCGGTGAGCAGGCCGCCGCCCGTCGGGCTGTACGGGATCACCGCGACGCCGAGCGCCTGCGCCATCGGCAGCATCTCGATCTCGGCGGTGCGCTTGACCAGGTTGTACATCGGCTGCGACGCGACGAGCCGCGCCCAGCCCTCGTCGACCTGACGCCCGAGCGCATGCGCGATCTGCCACGCCGCGAAGTTCGACACCGCGGGGTAGAGGATCTTGCCGGCGCGAACGAGATCGTCGAGCGCGCGGAGCGACTCGTCGAGATCGGTCGCGTCGTCGAACCGATGCAGATAGTAGAGGTCGATCCGATCCGTGCCGAGCCTGCGCAGGCTCGCCTCGACCGCGCGGACCAGATGAAACCGCGACGAGCCGCGGTCGTTCGGATTGATCCTATCGGGACCGTGTCCCGAACCCTTACTAGTCGGGAAGTACGCCTTGCTCGCGAGCACGATGTCGTCGCGCTCGTCGCGCAAGAACCGGCCGAGGAACTCCTCGGAGCGACCCTCGTTGTAGACGTCGGCGGTGTCGAACAGGTTGATGCCCGCGTCACGCGCGGCGCGATACAGCTGCCACGAGGTGGCCTCGTCGGCGTCACCGCCGAACGACATCGTCCCGAGGCCGACCCGCGAGACCTTGACCCCGGTCTTGCCGAGGAACTTCATCGGGGAGCTCGCACCCTCGGCCACGCTCAGCCTCAACGATCGAACGCGGTCTCGATGCGACCGAGGATCTTCTCCTCGGTGCCCGACACCTTGCCGAAGCCGAGGATGCCGCCGGCCGACGACGCCACCATCTTCGCGAACCCGACGATCTGGTTCTTGAGGAGGCGGTTCTGCTCGTCGTTGAGCTGCGATGCGAGCGCCTTGATATAGGCCTCCCACGCCGTGAACAGCTCTTCGGACGGCTGCTTCGCGAGCCAGGTCTGCAACAGCTCGTAGCCGTCGGTGCCTTGCTCGAGACCCTTGCCGGCCGCGCCCTGCAGGATCGCGGTGCGCTCGTTGTCCTGGATCGCGCCGTCGGCCCACGCGACCGAGATCAGCGGGACCAGCGACAGTGCCGCGATCGTGTTCGCGCGCAGCCCGAGCCCGACGAGCTTGTCGAGCACGGCGTCATCGGACATGCCCGACGCCTTCCGTAGCTCTTCGCGCGACGTCTGCGAGTCGAGCTTCTCCTTCATGACGGCGAGCTTCTGCTTGTTCTCCTTGTCGAAGAACTGGTTCTCGAGCGCTCTACCACGCTCTTCGAGTGAATCAGCCACGTGCGATCTCCTTGAGCAGGCTTTCGATGCCTGCGCGAACCTACCGAAAGGTGACGGTTCTGTGGAGGTTTCGACGCAGAGAATCTGCTTGCCGGGTTCGACAGTCCTTTGGTACGACGCCGTCCCGTGCGACTCCCGATGATCGTGATCCTGGTGAGTGGCTGTGCGGTTGCGAATCGCCCCGAGCAGGGGACGGACAGCGGGCCGCAGCCGCCGGACAGCTCCCAACCCGCCCCGGATGGCCCTGCCACGGTGGATCCGGATGGCCCGCAGACCCCGGATACCAACACCCCGCCGGTCGGCGGCAGCCTGCTGATCTCCGAGGTCGCACTCAGCCCCGCGGGTGGCGAGTTCATCGAGATCATCAACCCCACGGCCCAGGCCGTGATCCTGACCGACTACTACCTGTCCGATTCCGGCACCTACTTCCGCCTGCCCGAAGCGACCACGGTTCCCCAGAGCGACTTCATCATCAAGTTCAACGCCGGCGCGTCGATCCCGGCGGGCGGCGTGATCACCATCGCGCTCGATACCGCCGCGAACTTTCAGACCACGTACGGCGTCGCCCCCACGTTCGCGCTCGGCTCGGGCACGATGACGGCGGTCGTCACCAACAGCACACCCACGCTGACCAACGACGGCGAGCTCGTCGTGCTGTTCCGCTGGAGCGGGCAGGCGGATCTGGTCGCCGATGTCGATCTGATCCTCGCCGGTCGGCCGAGCGCGCTGAACGGCATCACCGACAAGAGCGGGGTCGCGATCGACGGCCCCGATGGGGACAGCACCGCCACCGCCTACGGCACGGACACGCGCACGATCGCGATCCAGGGCAGCATCCCGACGCAGGGCACGTCGACGAAGCGGATCGCACTCGAGGCTGGCTTCGAGGCCACCGGCACGAACGGCCTCGTCGGCGACGACGAGACGTCGGAGAACACCGCGATGACGTGGGACACCACGTTCACCGCGCCGACGCCGGGCACCATCCCGGCTGGCCTGCTGTAACTGAGGTAAGGTGCGGGCCGTGAACCCGCGCCGTCGTCGCACGCGCTCCACCAGCAGCCGCGGCTTGCGGTTGTGGCTCGTGCCGATGGTGTTCCTCGCGGCGATCGCGCTGCTCGTGTTCGCGACGTTCTACCTCGTCGACTTCAACTGGACCGGCGGCGAGAAGCTGTCGCGCGACGCCACGAACGCGAGCAAGTACTACGTCCACTTCGATCCGGGAAACATCGGCGACGCGCTGACCGGCCTCGCCGGGATGACGGCCGCGATCCTCGGCATCGTGATCACGGTGGTCTCCCTCCTCGTGCAGTTGACCTCCGAGCGCTACACCGGCGTCGCGCAGATGTTCTTGCGCGACCGCACCAACCGCGGGGTGATGATCTACTACGTCGTCACCTGCGTCGTCGGCGTGGCCACCTCGCTGTCGCTCAAGAATGACTTCGCGCCACGCGCGACGGTGATGGTGGTGATGATCGCCACCGCGGTCGGCATCGTGATGATGCTGCCGTACTTCGCGTACGTGTTCCGGTTCCTCGCGCCGACCAACCTGGTGACCCGGATCGAGGAGCAGGCCGTGAACGACGTCGTGGCGGCGGCCACCGAGCGCGATCCCGAGGCCATCCTCGACGGTCAGGCACCGGCGATCTCGGCGCTCGAGGAGCTCACGGATATCACCTCGAATTCGATCGGCGGCAAGGACAAGATCATCGCGTCGCGCGCGGTCGATGCGATCAAGGACTTCGTCGTGCGCTACCTCGAGGTCAAGAACCGCGCGCAGCCGGCGTGGTTCAAGATCGGCGAGGGCATCCGCGACAACCCGGACTTCGTCGCGATGGATCCCGAGTCGCTGCGCGAGCTCGAGGCGGATCATACGTGGCTCGAATGGAAGGCCTTGCGGCAGTACCTCGGCATCTACGCCGAGGCGCAGCAGGAGATGCCCGACATCAACTACCTGATCGCGATCGACACGCGGTACGTCGCCGAGGCCGCGCTCGCGAAGAAGGATCGGCCGACGGTCGAGCTCGCGTTCCGGTTCATGAACAGCTACCTGCGCGCCGCGCTCAACGCGCGCGCCGTGCGCACCGCGTACAACGTGCTCAACCAGTACCGGTTGCTGGTCGAGACCATGATCAAGAGCGGCGCCGATGACCTCGCGATCGAGGGCGTGCGCCACATGATCTATTACGGGCGCACGAGCTACGACATGCAGCTCGGGTTCGTCACCGAGACCGTCGCGTACGATGTCTCGGCGCTCTGCGAGTTCGCGCACTCGACGATGCCCGCCTCGGTGTCGCGCGCGGATCTCGATGACAAGATGCTCGCGATGTTCCTCGAGCTCGATCAGCCGCTGCGCCTCAAGCGCCAGGAGAGCGGCCTGCAGGGCATCCGCAAGGCGCAGATCAAGCTCGCCTGTTACTACCTGATGGCCGGTGCCGACGATCGCGCGAAGAAGGTCGCGCTCGACATGTCCGGCGAGGATCGCTCGCGCCTGGATTCGATCAAGGAGCAGCTCTCCAAGGTCGAGTCGAAGGAGTTCTGGGAGATCATCGACCGCGGCCGGAACTTCGAGTACATGCCGCCGAAGCAGAAGGACCAGATGGAGAAGTTCTTCGCGATGCTCGGCTGAGTCGGTATCCTACGCAGGTGCGTTGGCTGATCGCGCTCGCTCTGTTGCCGGGCTGCAAGTCGCTCCTCGGCTTCGACGAGCTCGCGCCTGCTGCGGACGGACCGGGTGAGATCGATGGTCCACTGACGGATGGTCCGCGCGACGCGACCGATCCGGTGTGCTTCGGATCGACCGAGATGATCTGCCTCGCCGGGACGCCGATCGACGACGTCGACATCGCGCTCGGACAGGTGATGAGCATCAACACCACACGCGGCTGCGTCGAGCCGACGAGCACCACGGTCCCCGAGGCCTGTGTGATCGCGCTGCGGTCCTTCACCACCGCTGGAACGTTCCGCGTCACCGGCAGCAAGCCCCTGGTGTTGATCGTCTCGGGGATCTTCGAAGTCCAGTCGAGCGGACGGATCGATGCTGGGAGTCGCGCCGGCGAGCTCGGGCCGGGGGGGCGCGACTGCGCGCCGGCGACGGCGCCCTCAGGTGGAGGCGGTGGAGCCGGCGGAAGCCTGGTGGCCAGAGGCGGCAACGGTGGCCAAGGGAATGCCGGGACGGGTGGGGTCTCGGCGAGCGTGATGACGACCGACAGTCTGGTCGGCGGATGCAGTGGCTCGGCCGGCGCGGGCGCGTTGCCGGGTGCCGCAGGCGCCGGTGGTGGCGGCTTGCTGATCATCGCGGGCTCGATGTTCGTCGACGGCAGGATCGATGCCTCGGGCCAGGGTGGAGGCGGCGGCGTCGGTTCGTCGTCGGGCGGCGGCGGCGGCGGATCCGGTGGCGTGATCATGCTCGATGCGCCGACCATCTCGCTCACCGCGACGACCGGCGTGATCACCGCGAAGGGTGGCGGCGGCGGAGGTGGTGCGGGGATCCCGGCCACCGCCGACGGCCAGGTCGGCACCGACGGAGCCACGCCTCCGGCCACCAGCTCGGCCCCGGGTGGTCAGGGTGGCGAGAATGGCGCGGGGCAGGGTGGCGCCGGCGGGACCAGCAGCACCGGTAGCACGGGAGGCAGCTCCGGCGGTCGCGGTGGTGGTGGTGGCGGCGGCGCCACCGGCGTGATCCGCCTGATCACCCCGGCGTTGCTGGGCAGCGGGACGGTCGTGCCGATGCCGCAGTAGCGCGCGTTCGCGCAGCGGGCGGCTCCGCTCGTCGAGGTGTCGGTTCGACCGGTGCAGTCGCATCACCGGGACCATCCGGGCGAACCTTGCCCTTCGATCGCTCCTCGCGAACCACGTTGTCGTCGGTGATCTCGGGCAGGCGCTTGGGCGTTGGCATGACACCTCGTCATGCAGAACGCGTGCTTACTTGAGGAGCGCCTGGTGCGCGTCGCGCAGCTTGCCCAGATCGTCGAGCCCGCGCTTGCGCGCATCGGCGATCGCCTCCTTCTCGCCGACGGGGATCCGGACCTCGTAGTAGCTCTTGAGCTTTGGCTCGGTGCCCGACGGACGCATGATCACGCGGCGCCCGCCGGCGAGCTTGAACACGAGCACGTCGGACGGCGGAAGGCCACCTTCGCCCTTCGCGAGATCGACGATGGTCTCGATCGCGTGACCGCCGAGCTGGGTCGGAGGTGCGCCGCGGAACTTCGTCATCGCGGCCTTGATCTGGACCATGCCCTCGGCGCCGGGCTTGGTCAGCGAGACCTGCTCGGTGACGAACAGACCGACGCGCCGGTAGATGTCGTCGAGGTGATCGAGCACGCCGCGGCCACGTGCGCGGTTCCACGCGGTGAGCTCGGCGAAGATGATCGCGGCTGACACGCCGTCCTTGTCGCGGACGAGTGGGCCGACCGAGTAACCGAGCGCCTCCTCGTAGCCCATCACGAACCGGCCCGCGTGCTGGCGCTCGTAGTCCATTGCGGCGTTGCCGATCCACTTGAAGCCGGTCAGCGTCTCGCGATAGTCCGCGCCGGTCTGCTCGGCGAGGAACCCGAGCAGCTGCGACGACACGATCGTGGTGGCGACCATCCGCTTGTCCTGCGGACCGACGGTCAACAGGTAATCGGCGAGCAACACCCCGAGCTGATCGCCGGTGATCGCCGCGTAGCCGCCGTCGGCGGTGGGGAGCGCGACGCAC
>JANNBP010000551.1:0-71516 GCA_031385555.1 Deltaproteobacteria bacterium
TGACCGCGCCGAGCACGCGCTCGAGCGAACCGTCGAGCGTCTGGGACAGCATCAGCGCTCCACCGGCGCCCTCGATCAGCGCGGCCAACCGGGCGCGGCGTTCGGACAGCGGTAGCTCGCGCAGATCCTCGTCGTCGATCGACAGCAGGTCCCAGCAGATCATCACCGCGCTCGGCACCACCGCGAGCGCCGCGACCTTGGTCCGGAGGTCGACGAACGACGGCGCACCGCGATCATCGAACACGCAGATCACGCCGTCGATCGCGAGCGAGTGCGCGGCGAGCCGGCCGAGCGCGCGGACCGGCGTAGGGAACGCGTTGGTCCAGTCGCGAAAGTCGGCGGCGGCGAGCCGGATCGAATCGCCGACCCGGGTCGCGAGCACGCGGTGCCCGTCCCACGCGGGCTCGATCAGGTGATCCTCGAGATCGCGCTCGGTGCCGGTCGTGATCGGGGCGAGCGTGAACTTGCGCGCGAGGCCGAACGCGTTCTCCGGGCCCTCGATCTTCTTCGGGCGCTTCGGGCGGTTCTTGAAGTAGTCCTTCTTGCTGCGCGCCACGGGTCACTCTACAGATCACCATCATCGCCCGGGGTGACGCAGGGAACTCACACCGCGCTGCGGAATCTGCAGCGACCTTCGAGGGCGCGCAGCCGGACCCGAGCCGAGTCGCGAAGTTCTCGCGCGGCATACGACGTGCTCGGCAGGAAATTCATGCGCCGTCATGCCGTCCTCGCGTTTCTCCTCATGCCCTCGCTCGCTGCCGCTGAACAGACAGGAGGTGGGAGTGGCGGCGCGCTCGGTCAGGTCAGTAGCGGCATGGCCGGCACCAGTGGCGGTAGCAGTGGTGGCGGCGGTGGCGGCGGTGGCAGTGGCGGCGGCGGCGGCGGCCATCCCGATAACAATAATACCAACGACCGGCCTCCGCGCGATCCCGATCAAGCGCTGCGCGGCTCGCTCGTACAGCGTCGCGTGGTCTACGTCCAACGCGCTGACGGTGTCCTCGTCGCGCGCCCCGCAAAGCCGCCTCCGTACGACGGCGGCAGGGCGAAGATCGAAGGGTACGTCGCCGCGCAAAAGGTCCACGACTCCGATGGTTCGTGGACGGCGGAGCTGGCCATCAAGGACGGGTTGTTCCGGCTCGGCGGGACGTACACGCGGTACTACGAACGCCAGCCCGACGACTCGACGATCCGCCTCTCGATGCCGTCGCTGATCGGCGGCGTCCGCGTCGATGATGGCGGCGCGACGCGCGTGTATCTCGAGCTCGGTCTCGTCGGAGCGAAGACCTCGGGTGACCTGATGAACAGCTCGTTCACCGGTGGGCTTGGTGGGGTCCGCTTCGAACAGCGGATCTCGAAGCAGGGCTACATCACCGCCGAGCTTCACGAGATGATCTTCCAGGATGATCTGCGCGCACACTCGGCGAGAGTCGGGTTCAAGCTGGGGATCGTGCAGGCGTCGTTCCGCGTGCTCGATCTCAACGTCGGGCCGGCGCTGTACGGTCCCGAGTTCGGGCTACGCTTTTAGTGAAGGCTTCGCGTCACGGCGGCAACATTCGTCGTCGGCTTCTACTCTACCGGGCGTATGCGAGAGCGGGCGACGTTGCACACGCCATCTTGTTGTCGAAGCTGACACCGAGGACACTCTCGCTGCAGGCCTTCAGATCTTCCTGAGCTGCGCGGCAAGGCGGATCAACGGCGCGATCACGATCCGCAGCAGGCGAGCGGGCGCGGCGTGCCGCACGAGCCGGTCGTGCTGTTCGCGGGCGTCATCATGATCCCGAGGGCGTTGACGTTCCCGCTCGTCCAGCTCGAGCACGCGCCGGTCGGAGACGTGCTGCGCCCCGACGTCGCCATCGCGCCATCGTTCTCGGTCGCGGAGTTGAACGACGAGCTGTCGATCCACGCGCCACTCGCGGGCGGTGACACGGTTGGCGTCGCGCGCTGGTACTCGGCGTGATGGCAGAGGTGACTGCCGGCGAACTCCTGCGCGCAGCGCGCGTGCATCGCGGGACGTCCGCCGGCGGCGCCGGTCGTCGTCGCGGCCGTGAAGCCACGAAACGTCTCGCGGTACGGGGTCGAGCAGCACGCCAGCGCGCGGGCCTCGGTGCACGGCCCCGAGATCGTCAGCGACGGGTGCAGCATGATCCCGGTCTGCGTGCCGGGCCCCGAGGCCGTCCACGACGTGCAGTTGCCTCCGCTCGCCGGCCCGGTCGAGCGACCGCTGTCGGGCGAGCCCGAGAACGAGCCGCAGCCGAGCCTCCCCGACTCGACCGTGCCGCCCGCGTTCTGCTCGATGCACGAGAAGTCGATCCACGCGCCGTTCGCCGGCACGGCGATGCCACTCGCCGCGAGTTGATACTCGCCGTAGTGACAGAGGTGTGCGTCACCGAACTCGGCCGCGCAGCGCGCGTGCATCTGCTCGCGGCCGCCGGCGGCGCCGGTCGTCGTCGCGGTGGTGAACCCCGCGAACGCGGACGCGGCCTCGCCGAACAGCGTACCCGGTGGGCCGGCCGGTCCTGCGGGGCCAGGATCGCCGACGCCGGCCGGTCCTCGGAGGCCTGCGGGTCCTTGCGATCCGCTGGCGCCGGTCAGGCCGATCGGTCCGGTGGCGCCGGTCAGGCCAATTGGTCCTGCGGGTCCGATGGCACCTGCGGGTCCGACGGCGCCTGCGGGCCCGACGGGACCTGCCGTGCCCTCTGGACCTTGCGGACCTGCGGGGCCTGGCTCGCCTCCGGGAGAGCCGGGGACGCCCTGCGGTCCTTGTGGACCCTGCGGTCCAAGCTCGCCGGGAGGTCCTTGTGGACCATCGCCGGCCTCGGAGCCACAACCGATCAAGAGCGAGCAAACGAGGACCGCACGGAGCGACATTACCGGGTCCGGACGAGACAAGGTCCCCGACAGTCGCACCCCAACCGGCATGCTGGCCGCTCGCGCTCAGCGACGTGGGTGCCTGCTTAGCCCCAGGCGCGCTTGATCGCTTCGGCGATCCCGCCGCCGTCGCCCGCGATCGCGGTCAGCGAATCGGTGGCCTTGTCGCGCACGGCGTCGGGTGCCGTGCCCATCGCGAACGAGCGACCGGCGACCTCGAACATCGGGATGTCGTTGACCCAGTCACCGACGCACACCGCTTCGTCGAGCGTGCAGCCGACGAGCTTGCACAGCTCGGCGAGCGCGGTGCCCTTGCTGGGACCGAGCGCGCGTACGAGCAGTGCGTGCTTGCCGGGAACGGCGCTGACGGCGAAGCTGACGCTGAACAGCCCTCCGGTCGCGCGGATCTTCGCGAGCGCGGCGGCGACCGCCTCGGCCTCTCCCACAGCCACCGCCGCGAGCGGTGTGGTCTCCCATGCGAGGTGATGCTCCTCGACGACGCGCACGTTGGGTGACCACGTCGTAACGTAGGGAGCGTAGGCCTCACCGAGGCGATCATGATGGATGCCTTGCGCATCGAAGACGAAGCCCGCGAGCTCGTGCTCGACGATCGCGCTGCGCAGCACGGCCAACGTCTCACCGCTCATCGGGTGATGCGCGAGGGTCTTGTTGGTCGCGAGCTCGACGAGGTGACTGCCTTCCATGCAACCGATCGCACCGGTGATGTCACACGCGGTGGCGGCGCCGACCGCGCCGGATTGCAGGCGACCGGTGACGATCGTGACGGTGACACCGGAGGCCTGGAGCTCGCGGATCGCGTCGCGGTCGCGGGGGTCGACGGTGTGGTCCCTGCGGAGGAGCGTCCCGTCGAGATCGAGGGCAAGCAACCGGTACGGCACGAGCCACTGTAGCAGTCCATTTGGTCCGAAAAGACCGCATGCGCGGGCCTGCCTGATCGATTACGTTTGCCGAGCTATGGAGGGCTGTCCACCGGCGGATCAACTACGCGGTTTCGCGTCGGGCATCGTCTCGGACGATGTCGCCGCAGCGATCGGCGTTCACGTCGGCAGCTGCCGGTCGTGTCGCGACAGCATGATGGGGTTCGCGAAGGGTTCGAACAACGCCGCGATCCCCGAGATCGATGCCGAGGCGCGGATCGGCAAGACGCTCGGGCGCTATCGCGTCGATCGCGTGCTCGGCATGGGCGGCATGGGCATCGTCTACGCGGCCCACGATCCGCAGCTCGATCGCCCGGTCGCGATCAAAGTTGTCCATCGCGCGGCGGCGGATGCCGCGGGCAGGGCTCGCCTCGTTCGCGAAGCGCAGAGCCTCGCGCGGCTCAGCCACACCAACGTCTGTCACGTCTACGACGTCGGCACCGCGTCCTCGCCGGACAATCCCGAAGGCGACGTCTGGGTCGCGATGGAGATGATCGATGGCTCGACGCTGCGCGACTGGGTCGGCGGCAAGTCGCAACAGGAGATCCTCGCGGTGCTGCTCGGCGCAGGTGAAGGCATCAGCGCCGCACACGCCGCCGGCTTGATCCATCGCGACATCAAGCCGGAGAACGTGCTGGTCACGCACGAGGGTCGTCCCGTCGTCACCGATTTCGGGCTCGCGCGCTTGGATCTCCCCGTCGATCCCGGCGGTGCGACCGCGGCCCTCGATCCGCTGCGCACCGCGACCAACGCGATCGTCGGCACGCCGGCGTATCTCGCGCCGGAGCAGCTCACCGGTGGAACGCTCGACGCGCGCGTCGATCAGTTCGCGTGGGCGGTGATGGCGTGGGAGCTGCTCGCCGGGGTGCGGCCGTTTCCGGCGGTCCCGATCGTCCGGCTCGACGCGATCATCAAGGGTCCGAATCCTCATCCGTCGCTGTCGAAGGCGATGGTTGCCGCGCTCGCGAAGGGCATGGCCGCGGCACCGCGCGATCGCTACGCCTCGTTGCGCGAGCTGATGGATGCGGTGAGGTCGGCGGCATCGCAACGGCGTGGCGGCGGCCGGACTTCCACCATCGCGATCGCCGTCGGCGCCGCGGTGCTCGCCGTCGCCGCGACGATCGTCGTCTGGAAGGTCGTCGCGTCGGACCCGCAACCCGAGGAAGCGCCGAAGGTCAGCTTCTCGCCGCCAAACCCGGTCGTGCCGCCACCGCAGCAGCGGACACAACCGATCGAGTCGCCGAAGCCGGCGATCGCGGCGATCGATCCCGAGGCGTCGAAGGTCGAGGTCGCCGCACCAAAAGCCGAACCGAAGCTCGAAGCGAAGATCGCGGCAAGACCCGACGCAAAGATCGCGACGAAGCCAACCAAGCCGGACAAGCTCGCCGTGCTTCCGCAGAAGCCCGACGCGGCGCCGTCGACGGATCTCGAGGTCACGAAAGGCCGCGTCCCCGGTGGCGTCACGGTGCCGGTCACGCCGACGCCGACGCCCGACGGCGACGGCAGCGGCTTCCAGAAGGCACCACCCGGCGCGCTCGAGGCGTACCTTGCGAAGTATCCGTACGACAAGACGCGCGCGGTCGCGGTGCTCGACGCGTTCTGCCGGATCCCGACAGATGCGGCGAAGCCGGGGCCGGAAGCAGGGCGTCACGGCGTCGCCGATTGGGGCAAGGTCACCCGCCGCGAGCTCGTCCAGCTCAAGCTCGGCAATCGCGCGCACTTCGCGCCGATCTACGAGGTGAAGGGCCTCCGCGGCACCTATCGCTTCACGGCCGATCACTGGGAGAACACCGTCGGGGTGATGGACGCGAAGCTCGGCCAGTGGGTCGTGTTGTGCGTCGATCAGATGTCGGATCTCTATGACACGCCGCCGGAGTGGCAGAAGCCGCTCGCCACGCTGACCGCGATGGTGCCGGTGTCGCGACCGCCGCGCGTCGACGAGATCGCGAAGTGGAACCCGCTCCACGTCTCCGATCTCGCGTTCCGCCGCGACGGCGGCTACGGCAAGACGTCGATGGACGTCAGCCGCAAGTACTTCTTCCGCGCCAAGCTCGAGAGCTACGAGGGTGGCACTCGGTGGGACATGTCCGGCTGGTGGATGGACGTACCCGCCAACATCAAGGGCGCGAACCTGGTCGCCGCCGGAAAGCGGCTGTGGTTCGTCGTCGAGGGCCTCACGTTCGAGGAGCCGGCCGATGGATCGAAGCCTCGCCTCGTGGTTCGTGCACTAGCCGTGGTCGACGACCTGTTTCCGTAGCACAATCGGCCCAGTGCGTTTGTTGTGCATCGCGCTGTGTCTGTCGCCGCTCGCCGCGGAGGCCGAGGAGGAGCTCGACATCCCCGGACTCGATGCCGCGGATCTTCGAGGCGACGCGATGATCTGGGAGGACGCGACGGTCTATCTCGAGCCGTTCGAGAGCAGCGCGTCGGTGCGGTTCAACGTGTTCAGCCGTCGCCGCGATCAGGTCGGTCAGGCCATCCCGGTCCGCATCATCGATTCGTCGCTGAAGAACTTCGTCGAGATCGAGGCACCTGGTCGCGGTGATTGCACGTGGCGCAAGCTCGAGCTCGACAACCGCCTCGAGGGGCTGCGGTTGTTCGTGCGCCGCGAGGATCTCGCGCCGGTGTTGATCAAGCCGTACGAGATGAAGTGGTCCGACGGCACGCGCGTCAAGCTCGGCATCGGCATACCGGTGATGCCGACGACGACGGGTGACTACGCGGTCGGGCTCAAGCAGGACAAGGTTCGCCTCGCGATCCCGCACGCCGCGGTCGGTTACCTCTACAAGACCGGCAGGATCACCGATCCCGAACCGATCAAGGAGAAGGCCGCGATCGTCTCGCGGGGTGCGAGCGTCAAGCTCGGCGACGACAGCTTCCAGGTTCGCTCGAACTGGTACGGCCCGGCACCCGATCGCAAGAGCGATGTGGCGCTGGTCAAGCTGACCGCGCGCTGCCTCGAGATGGTGATCAGCGCTCCGGTGTCGAACCTCCGCGTCACCGAGCCACCGCGCGTGATCCCGAGCGCGCTGCCGCCGCAACCACCGGTGGCCGGCTGGAGGATTCCGACGGGCACGCCGCTGATGCTGCCGTCGGGCCGCGAGGTCGCGGTCGCTGCGAAGGACATCGCCGTGCAGCTCCCGTCGCCGGCGCCCGAGCAGGTCTGCTTCGACGCGCGGTTCGCGATGACCCGCGAGGACGAGACCTACGGGACGCTGACGAGGACCGTCCGGTTGTGCGCGTCGGGCTCCTCCGTCACGAAGTGACGCGCGAGACGCTCAGGATCAACGGCCACACCACGCGTCGCAGTTCTCCGTCGGGCCACCGCGCCGCGATGCGGGTGCAGAACGCGTCGAACTCCGCGGAGCCACGCGCCTTGCGCAGCCGATTCGTCGCCGACCACGACGACGCGTAGCCGAGAAATTCGTCGCGCGTCCAGGTCACAGCCATCTCGATCGCCGGGACCTCGAGCGACGGCCACGGCAGCACCAGCTCGCGATAGCCGTTGTTGATATGTGCACGCCCGTCGGGCCAGTACGGTCCCGCGATGTTCTCGATGAACGCCGTGACCTCGCGCCCGGTCTCGCCTTCGAGCTCGGGGTTGCGATAGCCGATCAACGCGATGATCGAGTCGGCGTGCGTGACGCGCGCGACTTCGTCGACGAAGCGCGGCCAGTCGAACCAGTGCGCGGCTTGCGCGGCGACCGCGAGGTCGATCGAGCCGTCGGCGAGGCCGCTGTCCTCGGCGGGGCAGTTCCGATACTCGACGTGCGGATGCGCGGGTGCCTCGGCGAGCTGCGCCGTCGCGGGGTCCGTCGCGATCACGCGATCGAACCGCGCGGCGAGCGCGATCGTCAGCTGCCCACTGCCGCAGCCGATGTCCCACGCGGTGTCACCCCGGGTGACCTCGCGCAGGTAGTCGACGAGCGCCGGCGGGTAGCTGGGGCGGTACGCGGCGTAGCGCGCGGCCACGTCGGAGAAGTAATCGGCGGAGAACGACACGGGGGTTGGGATGCACCGGGCAAGCGAGCAGCTGCGTTTGTGAGGACCGTCCCCAATCGCTCGTGTGATTGCGAGGAGATACCGATCGGAAGTTAACGATCTGAGGACAGTCCCTATCGGAGGCGAACCTGCGCGCCGATGCCGGCCTCGAGCTCGAACCGCAGCCAGCGCGAGAACGACGCGGTCTCGCCGACGAACAGGTAGAAGCCGTACGCCTTGTCGAGATCGAACCACAGGCCGTTCATGTTCTTGATGCCGAAGTCCGTGCCGAGCTTCGCGCCGGCGAGATCCTGGTACCCCGAGGTGTCGAATACTACTTGTGCGGTCGTGAACAGCTTGCTCGAGCCGGCGTCCGCGAAGAAGAACCGCGCACCCGGCGAGATGTGGAACTGCCGCGTGCCGTCGACGTCGCTCGGCGAGGCGCCGAAATCCGCTTCGAGGCCGAGCCGCAGCTCGACGAACAGGTCGACCTTCTGCGCGATGCCGTAGCCGAGCTCGAGATCCACCGCGAACGGCGAGCGACCGGTGCACACGGCCGCGAACATGTTCGCGCGCTGCGGATCGGTGTCGCCGCAGTACTCGTCGTTGTACGGAGCCAGCGCCCGCAGGCCCTCGACGAACCGGATCGACAGCTCGAACTGGCCCCGGTGCGACAGCCGGACCGAGGTCGGGACCGGCTTCGGCGGCGGCTTCGGTTCGGCGGCCTCCTCGGCATGGGCGACGGTCGCGGCCAAAAGCAGAGCTATCGCGAGCCAGCCCTTCATCGAGCCCACGCTAACACGGGGTCCAAGTGCTAGGTTCCCCGGTGATGTCGTTCACCCGGCGCGGGCTACTCGCCGGCGGTCTCGCCGCCACCACGTCGTGGCTCGTGTCGCGCGAGGCAGACGCGATCGGCCCGTCGTCGAAGTTTCGGTTCGGCGCCCTGACGCTCTCCGGTCGTCCCCATCCCGGGCCACGCCCGAACGCACTCAAGCGCCTGTCGTGGGAGATCTCGAAGCGCACCACGATCCAGGTCGAGGATCCGGTGCTGGTCACGCCGACGAGCGAGACGCTGCACGAGACACCGTTCATCTACCTCGCCGGTGATCGCGAGGTCGAGCTGCCGAGCCAGGCCGGGATCGAGTCGCTGCGCCGGTTCCTCACGTTCGGCGGCTTCCTGTTGATCGACTCCGCGGAGGGCTCGGTCGACGGCGCGTTCGACGCGTCGGTGCGCAAGCTGATGGCGGCGGTGTTCCAGAAGTCACCGACGTCGGGCGACAAGGTGTTCGAGGTCGTCAAAGACGATCACGTCGTCTACAAGTCGTTCTACCTGCTCGACCGTCCGTACGGCCGGTTGCTGGTGCAGCCCGCGATGGAGGCGGTGATCCGCGATGGCCGGATCGTCGTCGCGTACATCGGCAACGACCTCGGTGGTGCGTGGGCACGCGACGATTTCGGCAACTACGATTTTCCGTGCGAGCCCGGTGGTGAGCGGCAGCGCGAGCTCGCGTATCGCATGGGGATCAACCTCGTGATGTACGCGGTCTGCCTCGACTACAAGGCGGATCAAGTCCACGTGCCGTTCATCATGAAGCGGCGACGCTGGAATCCCGACGACGGCGCCGCGACGCCGAAGAAGAAGCCGTGAACATCGTCCTGTTCTCGGCCTGGACGCGCTACGGCCTGATCGCCGCGGCGCTGATCCTCGTGATCGCGACGATCGTGATGATCAAGCGCAATCACGGCAAGATCTCCGCGGCCCTCGGTGTCGGGGCGCTGCTCGCGATCGGAGCGCTCGTCGCCGAGGCCTTGATCCTGCTCACCGTGCGGCTCGCCGCGCCGACCGAATCCGACTTCAACGAGTACCGCTGGGTGATCCTGTCGCCGTGGGGCCGGCTCGGCCTGTTCCTCGGCGGGCTCGCGGTCATCGCGATCACGCTGCTGGCATGGCGCGCGAGCCGTGGTGCACGCGGGTGGCGACGCGCGTCGATGATCGGCCTACGCGCGGGAGCCGCCACCGCGGCCCTCGTCGTCTTCCTCGAGCCCGCCGTCGAGCTTCGCCAGGTCGCGCGCGAACCGAACCGGATCGCGATCCTGATCGACGACTCGAAGTCGATGGGCCTCGCCGAACAGCAGGGCGGCCCGACGAGGATCGAGCGCGTCCGGAAGCTGCTCGCGTCGTCGAGCGCACGCCTCGCCACCTGGGAGCGCGACCACAAGATCGACTACTACACGTTCGGCGAGACGATCTCCGCGACGTCGCTCGCCGGCCTCGCCACGGCAGGCGCCGCCGGCAAGGCGACGCTGATCCGCAAGGCGCTCGAGCAAGTCCGCACGCGCTACGAGGGTCGCGACCTGGCCGGGATAATTCTGATCAGCGACGGTGCTGCCACGGGCTTCATGCAGGAGGACTCCGGCGAGGGAGCGCTCAACGACTTCCTACGTGGCCTCGAGACGCGCGTCCATACCGTGTGGGCGGCGCGCCCGGGCATCAAGGATGTCGCCGTCGCGAACGTGCTCGCCGACGAGTTCGCGTTCGTGCGCACCGTCGTGCGGATCGATGCCGTGATCCGCACCACCGGGATGCCGGCGCGCCAGGTCCCGGTGACGCTCTCCACCGACGGGCAGCCGCTGCGCCAGAAGCTCGTCGATCTGCCCGCCGGCGATGCCGACGTCAAGGTGACGTTCGAGGTCACGCCGCCGCGCGTCGGGCGCTACGTCTACGAGATCTCGGTGCCGGTCACCGAGGGGGAAGCGGTCACCACGAACAACACCAACAGCTTCGTGGTCCGCGTGATCCGCGACAAGATCCGCGTCCTCCAGGTCGCCGGGCAGCCGAGCTGGGACGTCCGCGCGCTGCGGCAGATGCTGAAGAGCAACCCCAACGTCGATCTCATCAGCTTCTTCATCCTGCGCACGCAGGACTCGATCTCGCTCGTCCCCAACGACGAGATGTCCTTGATCCCGTTTCCGACCCGCGAGCTGTTCGAGCACCAGCTGCCGTCGTTCGATCTGATCGTCCTCCAGGACTTCGAGTACCTGCCGTACGGCATCGGCGACTACCTCGAGAACATCCGCAGCTACGTCGACGGTGGCGGCGGGCTCGCGATGCTCGGTGGCTCGACGTCGTTCACCTCGGGCGGGTACTACGGCACGCCGGTCGCAGCCGCACTGCCCGTCGAGCTGTTCGGGCCGTTCGATGCGGGCGCGATCCTCGACACCAAGCGGTTCTCACCCGCGCTCACCGACGCGGGCGCGCAGCATCCCGTGACCGCGCTGCGCTACTCGGCCTCCGACAACGCCGCCGTGTGGAGGCAGTTGCCGCAGCTCGAGGGCGTCAACCTCATCAAGGGTGCGAAGTCCGACGCCACCGTGCTCGCCGTTCACCCGCGCCTCAAGACCAAGGCGGGTAAGCCGATGCCGGTGGTCGTCGTCGGCGACTACGGCAAGGGGCGCTCGCTCGCGGTCACCACCGACACGCTGTGGCGCTGGGGCTTCGTCGCCGCGGCGCAACCCGGGGACGATGGCCGCCAGTACACCAAGTTCTGGGAGAACGCGATGCGCTGGTTGATCCAGGATCCCGACCTCCGCAACCTCCACGTCGACAGCGACGCGGTCGAGTACGTCCCCGATTCGCCGGTGCGCATCCAGGTGCGGCTGTCGGGGCGCGACTACCAGCCGCTGTCGAACGGCGCGGTCGAGCTGACGATCAAGCGCGGCGCGGACCCGTCGCGCGCCGAGCCGGTCGGCAAGGTCACGGTGACCACCGGTGAGGACGGTACGGCGTCGTACGATTTCGGCGAGCTCGGCGTCCTGAGCGCCGGGGTCTATCGCGTCGAGGCCACGGCCATGATCGCCGGGAAGCAGGTCGATGCCTCGGACATCTTCCTGGTCCGCGAAGGTGGCACCGAGCTCGCCCGCCCCACCGGAGATCGTGCCACGCTCGAGAAGCTAGCTGCCGGAACGGGTGGGTCAGCCCTCGGTCCGGTCGACGAATTGCCCGATCTCGAGCTGGATCCCCCTCGGATCGTGCGGGTGGACCGGCGAACCGATATCGAGCTGTGGAGCCGCCCCGGATTGCTATTTCTGATCATCGGGTTGCTCGGGCTCGAGTGGCTCTTGCGCCAGCGAAGTGGCTACCTATAAAACGTCCGCAGATGCCGCTCTCCCTCGACAGCCTCGTCCTCGACCTGATGTTTCAAGGCTCGGCTGCGATCGACCAGAAGACGTTGATCGACGGCCTCGGTGGCGAGGAGGTGCTCGCGACCAAGCAGCTGCTCGACGTCGACCGGCTCGACCCCCGCGCCGAGATGGAGCTGTCGCCGTCGATGCCGTTCCGCCACCGCGGCGAGCGCCGGCTGATGATCCTCGACGAGACCACGATCACGCCGCGCCCCGACCCGCAGGCGGACCCGCTGGTCAAAGGCGATCTCCGCGTCGCGAAGGAGCAGCTGATCGGGATCTGTCAGTCCCTCCCGGTCCGGCTGGGCCGGCTGTTCGCCCTCGGGAGCTGGGGCGATGCCGTGATCGTCGCCCGCACCGCGAAGGATCTGCGCGGCATCGCCCTGGTGCCGTGGGCGCTCGACCCCCAGGTCGATGTCGACGGCAAGCGCCGCGCGACCCCGCTGTCGCAGAAGGAGTTCGAGGCCAAGATCCTCGCGTACGAGAAGCGCCTCGACGAGATGGATGACCAGCAGATCCTCGGGGGCCTCCACGGGATCACGTTCGAGCGCCGCGGCGACCTGCTGATCGTCGACGTCCTCGAGGAGGACGGCTCGTGGGATCAGCGCAAGTCGATGGCGATGGAGCAACAGCTCGCCGCCATCGAGCGGTTCTCGTTGCTCCCTGGTGCACCTGCCTCCCCGAGGCCGACGGATCTACCGAAACAGGTCGAGGACAAGAAGGCCGTCGAGAAGCCGAAGGCGGAACCCAAGCCGGAGCCCAAGGGCCCGCCGCTCGGCGCGAGCGAGATCGATGGATCGGTCGTGCTGGTGTTCCCGGCCGAGCGCTTCGATCTGGATGTCACCGCCGCCCTCGGCAAGCGCGACTGGGACTCCGTCGTCCGTAGCTCCGACAACCTGACCGGCGCGATGCGCGACAAGATCCATCGCGACGGCGCGGGCTGGATCGCTCCGATCGAGTTCCTCTCCGAGGTGTTCGTCGACGGCAAGCCGCTGACCAAGCAGCACTTCGAGAAGGAAGCGACCGCCGCGGACGGCTTCAAGTCACTCGACGTTCACTTCCCGCGGTTCGGCGAGGTCCAGCTCCTCGAGATCGCCGGCAAGGGCCGGTTCGTGACTTCGCTGGCAGACGCGCAGCGCGCAGCTAAGCTGGTGTGACCATGAGGCTTGCAGTCGTCCTCCTCCTCGCCACGACTGCGCCTGCCTTCGCCGACGACAAGGAGCTCGACAAGGCCTCCATCGTGTTCGCGCGCGGCGGCGCGCTCATCAAGAGCTCCGGCCTGGGGAGAGGCGAGACGGAGCTGGCGACGCTGCCTGCGAAGACGGGTTCGGGACCCGAGTCCCGGGTGATCGTGCGTGCCCTGCGCACCGATGCGAAGGGGACCGTCCTGCTCGCGGACCTCGACCACAAGTGGTGGTGGATGCCGCTCGACGGCAGCAAGCAGCTCAAGCAACTGCCGTGCGGCGAAGGCCCGGCGCAGCTGCTCGCGGACGGCACCTGCGTGATCTGCCGGAGCCCGGGTCCCGGCGACAAGGCGCTCGTGATCTCGTTCGCGACCGGCAAGCAGGTCGTTGTCGACGCCCCCGCGCTCGGTGCGCGCGTGATCTCCACCGGTCGCACGCATCGCGTGGTCTACGCCGACAAGACGGGCGTGTGGAGCGTGTCGCTCGCCGACCGCACGAAGAAGACGAAGGTCGCGCCCGACGCGCCGATCCGCAGCTTCCTGCCGAGCCCGGATGGCAAGTACGCCACGGGCGTCTACCTGGAATCGATGTACGACAACCGGACGAAGAAGCCGCCCGTCGAGACGTTGACCACGTTCGCGCTGGACGGCGAGGGCGTGCACCGCCTGGGCATCCGCAACGGCGTGCCGCTCGACTGGTCGCACGATGGCACCTACGTGCTCGTGCAGGAGGGCGCGAAGGCGTGCCTGATGCGAGCGGGCGGCGGCCAGTACAAGTGCTGGAAGGGCTTCACGGCCGTCTCGCTGGCGCCCGATGGCTCGTATGCGCTGGTGCTCGGTGCGCGCGACCAGAAAGCCACACCCAAGGCGCCTGCGAAGCCTCCGCAGAAGAAGCCAGCCAATGACGATGACCCGGGCGAGGCAGATGACGATGTTCCCGTCGGGTTACCCACCGGCGCGCTCGCGCTGTACCGCGCGAAGCTCGACGGGCCGTACGATGCTGCGCCTGCGCTGGTAGCGAAGATCGTCGACGGGGCCGCCGTCTGGATCCCCGGCCGCTAGCCGCGCCAGGAGCCTGTAGGCCGTAGCCTCGCCTGTACGGAAGAGACGGCCTCGCACGCTCGGCCTAACGATGGGCGACGCAGCGACCCTTGTGGAAGTGCGTGCCGGGGCCACAGCGAGCGCGACCACGGTCGTGGGTGTGGACGATGCAGCCCGCGAGCGGAGCCGTGAAGCAGGCAAGCAGGAGGAGCGCTTTGAGCTTCTGCATGCGGCCAGGCAAAGCAAGCACGATGCCGCGGGCTGCGAGGAACACCGCACGCGGCAGGTGCGCACATGGGCTGGATCCCGGGCAGCTGATTTGGGACAGTAGCCGTCGGCGTGCGTTGTCTGGTCTGCCTTGCGTCTGACGGCAATCCCGGGCTGTGCATGGAATGCAGGACCGAGCTCCGCGAAGACGTCACGATCGCGCCCGAGCAGGTCGTCGGGCACGTTCACGAGCCCACGCGTGCGGCCCTGATCGATCGCTGGGGCCGGATCCACCTGCTCGACAGGCAGTCGACGGTCGGTCGCGATCTCGACGGTGGCGGTGGCGTCGCCATCCACGCACCGCTGGTGTCGCGCACCCACGCCCGGCTGACGTTCGATGCCGGCGTCTGGACGGTGTGCGATCTGGGCTCGCTCAACGGCACGTTCGTCGACGATCGCCGAGCGGATCTCGTCACCGTGATCCGCGGTGGCGAGCGCGTGCGGTTCGGGCAGATCGCGTTCTTCTTCGTCGAGCACGTCGACATGATCCCCACCGAGATCGTCGTCGACAGCGAGACGGTGCGCCCGGGCGCGATCACGCAGCTGTTCGCGGTCCCGGAGGCCGAGCTGTGGGCGACGCTCGAGATCCACGAGCCCACCGGCGGGGGTGGTGGCATCGCCGTGATCGACGGCAAGCGCGTCCAGCTGACGCTCGCGCAGCTCGAGCTGGTCGGCGAGCTGACCGAGCGAATGGAAGCGGAGCGCGAACGCGAGTCGGAGCTGCGAGGCTTCGTCTCGGTCTCCGAGCTCCTCGGCAAGCTCTCGCTGGAGGTGGCGACGCCGCGCGATGCGCACATCAGACAGTTGATTCGTCGCGTCCGGCGCGCGTTCATCAAGGCCGGGCTACCGGACCTGATCGAGTCGCGCTACGGCCAGGGCTACCGGATCCGGTTGCTCAAGGCACGAAGATGACGTCATCCGGGAGCACCCAGATGTTCATGTCGAGACGCTTGCCCGACGTCAGCAGATCGTAGTCGAGCGGGATCGTGCGGGTCACCTTGGTCTTCGGGTCGGGGCGGAACAGCTTGACCTCGGAGCGCTTCGCGAACCGCGACACACCGCCCGCCATCGCGATCGCATCGGCGACCGTGACGAAGTGGTCCGACGTGAACACGCCCTGGCGAACGACCTCCCCCTGGATCGTGAACCGGTAGCTGCGCCACTGGCGGACCGCGACGATCACCGGATCGGTGCCGGGGACGATCTTGAGGAACTCGCCGAGCCTGGTCTTGATCTGCTGCTTCAGCTTGCTGGGCGTCTCGCCTGCGGCCTTGAGATCACCGGCGAGCGGCATCGTGATCGTGCCGTCGGGACGGATCGTCGCCTCGGTGTTGAGATCGCGGTTCTCCCAGACGTTGATCGAGATGCTATCCCCGACGCCGAGCACCAGCTCTTTGTTCCGCGGATCGGGCTCCTGCGTGTAGTCGTACTTGGGGACCTTCGGCGGGCAGGCTCCGAGGACCAGCAGAAGAAGCATCGACAGGACTCGCATCTCGGCCGCAGTGTCATACGGCGCCGGCCTGCATGCCAGCGTCGCGGTCGATTCAGTTCGAGGTACCCTCGAACCGACGATGCCCGATGACCGCGCTCGGCTCGCCGCCCTCACGAGATACAACATCCTCGATACCGCGACCGAGCCAGCCTTCGATCGAATCACCGCGACGCTCGCTCGCCTGCTGGATGTGCCGATCGCTCTCGTGTCGTTCGTCGACGAGGACCGTCAGTGGTTCAAGTCGAGCGTCGGCCTCGACGCACGCGAGACGCCACGCAGCATCGCGTTTTGCGCACATGCGATCGAGCACGACGAGCCGTTCGTGATCCCGGATGCGCTCGCCGATGACCGCTTCCGCGACAATCCGCTGGTCACCGGGGCCCCGCACATCCGCAGCTACGCCGGTGCGCCGCTGATCACGGCCGACGGATTTCGGCTGGGGACGCTGTGCGCGATCGACCGCGAACCGCGCCAGCTCTCCGCGGACCAGCTCCTCAGCCTCGCGGATCTCGCGCGGGTGGTCGTCGATCTGATGGAGCTCCGCATCGCGCGTCGCGAGCAGCGTGTCCTCGCGCGCAGCATCCAGATCTCCCCGAACGTCGTGTACCTCCTCGAGCTCGCGAGCAGCCGCACGGTGTGGTCGAGCCGGAGTACGGCGGACTTGCTTGGCTATGACGTGGGCGCGATGGGGAACGAGTTGCTCCCCACCTTGCTACATCCCGACGACGTGGAGCGCGTACGTGATCACATCAGCGCCTGCGCGAGGTTGCCGGACGAGCGGCACCTCGAGCTCGCGTACCGCATCAGGGCAGCGGACGGAACGTATCGATGGTTCCTGGCCCGTGGCGGGGTGTTCGAACGCGATGCCACCGGCGTCGCGACCGAGCTGATCGGGATCGCGACCGACGTGACCCAATTGAAGGAGATCGAGCTCCGCCTGCTCGAGGTGCTGGGTCAGAAGGAAGTGCTGATCAAGGAGATCCATCATCGGGTGGGGAACAACCTCGCGGTGGTCTCGAGCCTGCTGTCGTTGCAGGCGCGCGCGGCGACCACCGAACAGACCCGCGCCCAGCTCGAGATCAGCCAGACCCGCGTGCGCTCGATCGGGCTCGTCCACGAACACCTCTACAGCACCGACAAGCCCTCGCAGATCGACCTGTCGGCGTATCTGCGTGCGCTGGTCGTCCACCTCCGCGTCGCGCTCGGCGCGTCGTCGCGCGAGATCGAGGTTCGGGTGGAGGGAGATCGCACGGAGCTCGATGCCGAGCACGCCGTGCCGTGCGGCTTGCTGGTGAGCGAGCTCGTGACCAACTCCCTCAAGCACGCGTTCACGGGACGCCAGCACGGAGTCGTCGCGATCGAGGTTCGCCGCGTCGCGGAGATGATCGAGGTCGAGGTTCGAGATGACGGGGTCGGCATTTCGGACGCGCGCGCGAAGCAGGGCTCCCTCGGCCTCGAGATCGTGCACGAGATGGCCAGGCAACTCGGTGGGACGCTGGAGATCGACGGCGCCCCGGAGATCGGGACGCGCGTCACCGTGCGGTTCAAGGGAGGTGATGGATGAGCACAGGCAAGCGGATCATGGTGGTGGAGGACGAGCGCTTGATCGCGCGCGACCTGCAGCTCTCGCTCGAGGATCTTGGCTATCAGGTCGCGGATCCGGTGACCACGTCGGAGGAAGCGGTCGCGCAGGCGGCCAGCACCCTTCCCGATCTCGTGTTGATGGACATCCGGATCCGAGGCGAGCGCGACGGCATCGCCACGGCCGACATCTTGCGCCAGCGCTTCGACGTGCCCGTCGTGTTTCTCACGGCCCATAGCGACGAGGCGACGCTCGCGCGCGCGATGGGCACGTCTCCCGCCGGCTACCTCGTCAAGCCGTTGAAGGGAACCGAGCTGAGGACGGCGGTCGAGGTCGCGCTCCACAAGCACGAGATGATGAAGCAGCTGCGGGTGCGCGAGCGATGGTTCTCGACCACGCTGAAGGCGATCGGCGACGCGGTGATCTCGACCGATGCCACGGGGCTCGTCAGCTTCATGAATCCTGTCGCCGAGGTGCTGACCGGCTGGCGTGCCGAGGAGGCCAAAGGTCGCCCGCTGATGGAGGTGTTTCGCCTCGCCGAGCACCAGGATGCGAAGACGACGAATCCGATCCGCCGTGCGTTGGACAAGGGCCAGATCGTCGAGGTCAACGGCCTGCTGGAGTCGCGTGATGGCCCCAGGCGATCGATCACGGATTCGGCGGCGCCGATCGTCGACGAGGAGGGCAACGTACTCGGCGGTGTCCTCGTGTTTCGGGATGTCACCGCGCAGAAGGCGCTCCAGGCCCAGCTCGAGCTGGCAGATCGACTGACGTCCCTCGGCACCATGGCCGCGGGGGTCGCGCACGAGATCAACAATCCGCTCGCGTACCTGCTGGGCAACGTCGAGATGGTGCTGGAGCAACTCGAAGCACGCCGGGACAGCCTCGGCGCTCCCGGGTGGCTCGACGAAGCGACCGCGGAGCTCGCGGATGCGGTCAAAGGGGCACTCCGGATCAAGCGCATCGTCGCCGACCTCAGCGTGTTCGCACGTCCCCCGGAGGATGGCAGCGACGCCGAGGTTCGAGAGTGCCTTCGACAAGCGGTGTCGATGACCAGGAGCCAGGCTCGCAACCGAGCCACGATCGAGATCGACGCACCGGACGTGTTGCACGCGACGATCGATCCCAATCGGCTGGTACAAGTCCTCGTCAATCTGCTCCTCAATGCGGTCCAGGCGATTCCTGCCGACGCGACCACGAAGCTGATCAAGCTCGTCGCACGAGCCGCGAACGAGCAGATCGTGATCGAGGTCGCCGACAGCGGGGTGGGGATGAGCGAGCAGGTCCAGGCGCGTATCTTCGAGCCGTTCTTCACGACGAAACCCGTCGGCGCGGGGACCGGCCTGGGGCTCCCGATCGTGCACGGCATCATCACGGCGGTGGGCGGCAGGATCGAGGTCGAGTCGAAGGTCGGTGCGGGCACGACGTTTCGGCTGCACCTCCCATCCCCACCCGCAACTCCGGCCGTGGTGACGCCCATCGCGGTGCCGGTCGCAGCTCCGCGTGGCCGGATCTTGATCATCGATGACGAGCCCCTCCTGCTGGCCGGCATGAAGCGCATGCTCGCGAGAGATCACGATCTCGAGTGCACCGGCAGCGGAATGGACGCCCTGGATCGAATCCGGGCGGGTCACCGGTATGACCTCATCCTCTGCGATCTGATGATGCCCGACCTGACCGGGATGGATGTGTTCGAGCGCCTACTCGTGCTCGATGCCGACCTGGCGCGCCGCATGATCTTCGTCACCGGTGGCGCGTTCAGTCCGCGCGCGGCGGAGTTTCTCGCAGCGACCCGCAATCCCATCCTCGAGAAACCCTTCGAGCCTGCGGTCCTGCGAGCACTCGTAACGACACAACTGATCGCACTCACATGATTGTTGTGTCTGTGGGGTGATCGCTCTACGCTTGCACGCTGCACATGGCGCAAGGGGAACGGGTGGCGGGGCGAATCCTCATCGTCGAGGATGAGGGGATCGTCGCGGCCGATCTCGCGGACACCTTGATCGGACTGGGCTACGACGTCGTTGCCACGACGGAGACGGCGGCAGGTGCCATCGCGAAGGCGGAGGAGCTCGCACCGGATCTCATCCTGATGGATATCCGGCTGGCCGGCCCGAGCGATGGGATTGCCGCCGCGGCGGCGATCCAACGCGAGCGCAACGTCCCGATCGTCTTTCTGACGGCGCACTCCGATGACGACACGTTGTCTCGCGCGCTCGGGACGCAGCCTTTCGGGTACATCGTCAAGCCGTTCAAGGCGCCGGAGCTGCGCTGTGCGATCGAGCTCGCGCTTCACAAGCACGAGATCGAGGAGAGGCTGCGCGAACGAGAGCGCTGGCTGGCGACGACCATTCGCTCGATCGGCGATGCCGTCGTCGCGACCGATCCAGACCACCGGGTGACGTTCCTCAACCCCGTCGCGCAGGCGCTCACCGGCTGGCCGGAGGCCTCCGCGGTCGGCAAGACGCTCGAAGAGATCCTCCAGCTCGTCAGCGAGCAGTCGGGCAGCTCGGTCGAGAATCCCCTGCGTCGCGCGATGGTCTCGAAGGGCGTCGAGACGTTGCAGCGTGGCGCGACCCTCGTCGCGCGCTCCGGTGTCGTGACGCCGGTTGAAGATAGTGCCGCACCGATCCTCGACGAGCAGGGCAGCGTGCTCGGCGGGGTGATGGTGTTTCGCGATGTCACCCAGCAGCGGCGGGTCGAGGACGAGATGCGGACGATGAACGCGTCGCTCGAGAAGCGGGTCCTCGAGCGGACACTCCAGCTCGAGGCCGCGAACAAGGAGCTCGAGGCGTTCAGCTTCTCGGTCGCCCACGATCTGCGTGCGCCGCTGCGGGGGATCGAGGGCTTCAGCCAGGTGTTGATCGAAGATCACGCGGCCAACCTGGGCGAGGAAGGCGTCGAGCATCTCCGGCGGATCCGGCTCTCGATCCGACGCATGGGTCAGTTGATCGACGATCTGTTGCGACTCTCGCGAATCGCGCGGACCGAGCTCGTCGCCGGTCTCGTCGACCTGTCGGAGCTGGCCACCCAGGTCCTCTCGGAGCTGGCTCCTCGCAGGGAGGTGCAGATCGTCGTCGAGCCGGGCATCGTGGCCCGCGGGGATCTCAGCCTCCTACGCATCGCGCTGACGAACCTGCTCTCGAATGCCCTCAAGTTCAGCGATCGATCGACGCCCCCGCAGATCTCGGTCGGTCGCGTCGATCACGAGGGGGCGCCGGCCTACTTCGTCCGCGACAATGGTGCCGGGTTCGACATGCGCTACGCATCTCGGTTGTTCGGCGCGTTCCAGCGGCTTCATCACGCAGCCGACTTCGAAGGCACGGGGATCGGTCTGGCGATCGTCCAGCGCATCGTGCACCGCCACGGCGGGATGGTCTGGGCGGACAGTGCTCCAGGGTGCGGCGCCACCTTTACCTTCACGCTCGCGGGCTGATGCACGGTCGCCCCTTCGGCCTGCGATCGATCCTCCAGATCGTCGTGTCGGCGGCGGCCTACTACCTGGTCGCGCGGCTCGCGCTGTTGATGGCGATCCCTCCGGGCTACGCGACGGCGGTCTGGCCGGCGGCAGGGCTCGGTCTCGTCGGTACGTTGGTCTGGGGAAAGCGCATCGTCCCGGGTATCTGGCTCGGATCGTTCCTCGTCAATGTCGGCACGTCGTTCGACGGAAGTACGGCGGAGACGATCGCCCGGTCGCTCGCGGTGGGGGGAGTGATCGCGATCGGCGCGGCGCTGCAGGTCCTGATCGGTCGCAACCTGATTCGCCGCTACGTCGGGTTTGCCAGCCCGCTCGAGGACGAGCGAGACATCCTGCGCTTCGTGATGCTCGGTGGGCCGATCGCGTGCCTCACCAGCGCCACCGTGGGCGTCACGACGCTCACGGCGACCGGGGTCGTCGACGGGTCGAGCTACGCGTTCAACTGGTTCACCTGGTGGGCCGGCGATACGATCGGCGTCCTGGTGTTCGCACCACTGGCGCTGCTCGTGCTGCGACGCGATGGGAGGAGCGGGCGCCGCCGGAGTCTGGTGGTGGGGTTACCTCTCGCGGTCGGCTTCTGCGCGGTCACCCTGATCTTCCTTCGCGCGAGCACGTGGGAGCACGAGCGTCTTCGATCCGAGTTCGAGAGACGTTCGATCTCGGTCGGCACGGTCCTGCACTCGCAACTCTCGAAGTACGAGGAGACGGTGACCGGGCTCGCGAGCCTGTTCGAAGCGTCGACCGATGTCACGCGTCGCGAGTTCGCGACGTTCTCGAAGCGAGCTCTCGCGAACAACCCGGGCGTGTTGGCGCTCAGCTGGAATCCGGTGGTTCGCGAGTCGGAGCGAGCCGCCTACGAGGCTCGTGCTCGAGCCGATGGACTCGCGTCGTTTCAGTTCACGGAGCTCGGCAGCGACGGCACCGTGCGTCCGGCAGCTCACCGGCCCGAGTACGTGCCCGTCTATTTCGTCGAGCCACAGCGAACCAACGCCGGGGTGCTCGGGTTCGATACGGCCTCGGAGCCGGCGCGGCGAGACGCGATCGCACGCGCACGACGCAGTGGCCAGCTCGCGGTGAGCGGGCACGTCGAGCTGGTGCAAGCGGCCGGGGTGGGTCACTCGAACCTCGGGGTCGTGTTGCTCGCCCCGACCTTCCACCGGAGCGGCAGCGCCGAGACGCGGGGCTACGCCGTGGCCGTGTTTCGGATGGCCGATCTCGTCGAGGCTGCGCTCCGTGAAGTCGACCATGCGGGGATGAGCTTGTCGGTGATCGACGAGCCCGCCGGCGGCCGGGTGGTGCTGTATCCCGGCGTCCCGGCCGATCGCGTCGACGGCACGCTCGGCATCACCACCGTCCCGATCGCGTTCGGCGATCGCCTGTGGCACCTCAAGGTCGCTCCGACGACCGACTACGTCGCCGGGTTGCGTAGCTGGCAGGCCTGGATGGTGCTGGCGGGCGGCTTGTTCTTCATCGGGCTCCTCGGGGTCGTGCTGCTGATGACGACAGGGAGGGCCTCGCAGCTCGAGCACCTCAGCGCCGAGGCAGCGGCGAGCGAGCTGAGGTACCGCACGCTCTACGAGGAGCTCCCCGACATGTGCCTCTCGGTCGACATGCCGGCCGCGACGGTCGTCGATTGCAATCAAACCTTGTGTGAACGGCTCGGCTACGCGAAGGCCGAGTTGCTCGGCAAACCGTTCCACATCGTCTACCACCCGGACTATCTCGCGGTGTTCGCCGAGCGGCAGGCCCTGTTCCAGGCTTCGGGAGAGTTCGTGGACGTCGAGCGGACGCTTCGCAAGAAGGACGGCGGGACGATCGAGGTCAGTCTCAATCTGCGCGCGATCCGCAACCGCGACGGCGAGATCGTCGGGGGTCGTGCGGTGTGGCGGGACATTGGCCAGCGGCGGAAGATCGAGCGCGATCGCCAGTTGCTCGTCCAGCTCGGCGAGATCCTCGGATCGTCGTCGGACATTCCCGAGTTGCTGCTCGCCGTGTCGACGGCGCTCGGACGCTATCTCCTGGTCCCGCGCTGTGCGTTCGTCGAGGTCGATCGGGACAACGATCGCGTCACCATCCATCGCGACTATCACGATGGCGTGCCGTCGGCGACAGGGAGCGTTCCGCTGTCGCGCTTCAGCCCGGTGACCCGGGCCGAGGCCGCGCAAGGCAAGACGGTCGTCATCACCGACACCGCGTCCGATCCGCGAACCGCAGCTAGCTTCGAGACCGGATACAAGCTGCTGGACGTCCGTTCGACGGTCTCCGTACCGCTGCTGCGCGACGGCGACTGGGTGGTCGTGCTCTCGATCAGCTCCGATCAGGTGCGCGTCTGGGAGGAGCGCGAGATCGTGCTCGTCAAGCTCGTCGCCGAGCGAGTGTGGTCCTGGATCGAGCACCTCCGCGTCCTCGCGCAGCTCCGGCAAGGTGCGGTCGAGGCGGCGGTGAGCAGGTCCGAGGCGCGGTTTCGCGCACTCGTCCAGGGCGTCAAGGACTACGCGATCTTCACGCTCGACGCGGCCGGCAACGTCACGTCGTGGAATGCCGGCGCGACAAAACTCACCGGCTACTCGGACGACGAGATCATCGGCAAGAACCAGGAGCTCTTCCACCTCCCGGAGGATCGCGCCGCGGGATCCCCACAGGCGGTGTTGGCGACGGCGCGCGAGCAGGGTGGGTTCAGCCAGGAGTGCTGGCGCGGTCGCAAGGACGGCAGTCGATTCTGGGCGGATGTCACGGTGACCCCGGTGTTCGATCGCGACGGGAACCTCGAGGGCTACGCGAAGGTGGTGCGCGATGTCACCGAGCGGCGCAACCAGGACGAAGCGCTGCGGCGGAGCCTGAGGGAGCGCGAGGTGCTGCTCCAGGAGGTCCATCACCGCGTGAAGAACAACCTCCAGGTGATCTCCAGCCTGGTGAGCATGCAGGTCCGGCGACTCGAACCGGGCGCGGTGCGCGAAGCGATCGAGGAGACGCGGACGCGCATCCTCACGATCGCGCTGATCCACGAGAAGCTCTACCAGTCGAAGGACTACTCGGAGGTACGGCTCGCCGACTACGCGAAGAGCCTCGCGCAGAACGTGTTCCACTCGACGAACATGGCGTCGCGCGACGTGCGCCTGGAGCTCCAGGTCGAGGACATCGCGCTCGGGATGGATCGAGCAATCCCTGTCGGGTTGGTGCTCAACGAGCTGATCACGAACGCCCTCAAGCATGCGTTCAAGGACGGTCGTGGCGTGCTGCGGGTCGAGCTGAAGCGCGTCGAGTCAAGGCTCCGCTTGACGGTCTCGGATGATGGTGTCGGGCTGCCACCGGAGCTCGACCTTTCGCGGTCGCCATCGATGGGCCTCCAGCTCGTCACCACGCTCGCGAAGCAACTCGAAGCCGAGGTGGTCGTGAGCCGTGACCACGGGACGTCGTTTCAGCTGACGTTCTCGGGCGAGGTCTCGTGACCACGACGCCGGCCGTTCTCGGCTCAACGCGGGGTCGTGCGTCGGCGCGCCAGCTCGGCTAACCCAACCTCAGCGCGGGTTCGGATCCTGACGACCTGAGCTTCGCGCGCCTGACGGAGCCACCTCTCGGCGCGGTCCAGGTCACCGGCCTCGAGCAACGTTTCTCCGAGGAGCAGGGCCGCTTCACTGGCACGCACCGAGCGGGGAAAGCTCGCGAGAAACGCCGCGAAGCCATCACGCGCGAGATCGCGGCGACCCGCACGACTCCAGGCGACGGAACGCCAGAACGTGGCGTCCTCGGCAAGCTCGCCGGTGGGGCTCAACTGCAACGCGGATTCGAAGTCCACCGCAGCTCGAGTGGGGTCGTTGTCGCGTAGGGCGTGCCAGCCACGCTGAAACGCCAGTTCGCTGGCGCTCGGGGTGGGTGCGGCTTTGGGAGCGGGACCGATCACGGCAGGGCCCATCCGTCGGGTGAGTGGAGCCTGGACGCGGACGGGTGGAGTCTTGACGTGGATGGGTGGTGGATCGATCGGCGCCGGTCGGGTCACTGGAGGGATCTCCTCGCGCGTGACGATCCGGGGAGCCTCCCACTGTTCCCCATCGGAGAGCACCACGAACCTGCCCTGCGATCGAACCTCGACCCGTCCATGTTCGACGGCGACACGAGTCAACCGGTCGCCACGTGCGCTGACCTCGAACCGAGTTCCCTTCACCTCGACCTCGTCGGTCCCTGTGATCACGCGAAACCGTGAGCCGGCAGGCAGCGGTGATACCTCCAAGACCAGCGTGCCGTCGCTGAAGCGAACGATCTCGTCGGGAGCTGTCGAGTGCGTGAACCGCGTATCACCCTCCGCCATCACCGTGCCGTGATCGGCGGGGGGCGACTCTCGTGTCAGCACGACGATGGCGATGGCGGCGGCGGCGAGGCCGAGCGTCAGTCCAAGCCACCTTCGCGCGGGGATCGTCGGGGAGCGTCGTGGGGACCTGCTCGCGAGGACCGCGGTTCGCATCTCCTCGATCTGGTCGCGTGGCGGTTCGGTGAACCGGACCGCGCGCAGCAAGCTGGCAAGCTTGTCATCGTTCACGGCGCAGCTCCTTCGTCGAGCGCGGTCCTCAAGGCCCGGCGGGCCTCGTGGACGCGGCGCCAGATCGTGCCAGTGCTCGTCCGAAGTAAGCCCGCGACCTCTGCCGCGGGAAGCTCCTCGATCTCGCACAACACGAAGGCCTCTCGCAGAGGATGCGGAAGTGCAGCGAGCGCGACTCGTAGTTGTGCGACGAGCGCGCGATCGGCGAGCTCGACATCAGGGCGTGAGGAGGTGTGGGGTGGGATCGAGCTCAGTGCGTTCTGCATCGCGCGGTAGCGGACGGCGCCGCGAATGTGATTCCTCGTCAGGTTCGCGGCGATCCCGAACATCCAGACCCGGACGGTCGAAGCACCTCGATAGCGGGCGGCGCTCTGCGCGACCTCGACAAACGTCTGCTGGACGAGATCGTCGCGCTCGCGTCCATCGGCGCCGAGCAAGCGCGCGACGAAGCGATAGACCGCCTCCTGGAAGCGATCGATGAGGGCACCCAGCGCCGCCGAGTCACCGGTCGCGCACGCCGCGACCAGGGCTTGGTCGGACATCTCCTCGGGCGTGCCCTCGATCCGTCGCAAGGGGACGAGCTTCACCGGCGCACCAGCGCGAGGCCGAGCTCGATCCGGCCATAGCCCCGAGGCTCGCCGGCAAGCTGCCCGCTCGTGAACTTGAAGGGATCGGTGTGCGCGAATGGCGAGACATCGAGGGTGGCTCCGACAGTCATCATCACGTCGGGCCGTAGCGGAACCACCACCGCGAGATGGAGGTTTGCGCGGAGACCTCCGACGTCGGCGGCATTCGAGGGTGCCGGGATGGTCATGCTATCGAGGTCCGATCTCGTCCGGATCATCCCGACCCCGAGCCCGACCCCGGGCGTGACCACGACTCCGTGGAGAACGCGCCGAGCCTCCACCATCAGGAGGACATCCGCTGCGCTACGCGAGGAGAGAGTCTGGGTGGTCTCTCCTGAGAGCTCGGAGTCGTTTGCGACGCGGACCTCCGCACCCACGCAGGCGGGCCCGAGTGCAACACACCCACGTGCGTGAAGACCGTACCAGAACGAGCCATCGCTGCCGAAGGAGGTCTCCGCGGTCACGCCGAGGGTGCCACGTGTGGGCTGGTGCACCTCGTTGACCACGATCGTCGGTTGTTCGGGGTCGCTCGCACGAGTCGAAGGCATCGGGGGGATCGAGATCGGGAGACCCGCATCGACCTCGAGCACGAACGATTCGATCCAGGTCGCTGCGATCGCCAACGTGGTGACGTGATGTTCCGTTCGGCGGTTGTCGCGATCGACGATCGCGACGACCACGACCCCATCCTCGATCCGGAGCCCGACATGTCCGGAGGGGCATCCGGGCTGTGGTCCCGAGATTCCACGCGCCTCCAACGATCGGGAGATCTCGGTGATCGCCGCCGCGTCTCCGAACAACTGAACCGCCGGGCCGCAGGTGGGGTTGGCCTCTACTCGTGATCCCACGAGTGCCACGGCGGCTCCGATGCAGCATGGCACGAGGCTCATCGAGATCCTGAGTAACCGATCCACGGCGATCCTTCGGAGAATTCGACGGCGTCTCTAACTCATCGTACTAAGGAGCGAAAACGCCTTCGATCGCGTCGATGATCTCGAGGCCCTCGTTGGCATGAGCCTCCAGGGCGACACCGTCACCCGTCTCGACATCGGCCCGCAGGCTCGCGATCGAGGCGTCGTAGCGGGCGGCATCCGCTCCACCACCGGCGGCGACCACCGCAGGTTTGACCTGGTCCCAGGTGGCTTGCACCGTGTCGAGATGAGCGGTCGCGCTGGCCGGCGCGACCCTCGCATCGAGGACGACCTCGCGGCCCAGGTAGTCGAGCGCGAGGATGGCCGGTGGCACCGTCGGATGATAGAGCGCGAAGAGCTCGTCCATCGTCGCGCTGACCGCGTTGGCCGCCCTCGCCACCGTGGTTGGATCCGTGGACACCGTCGCGACCAGCGCTGCGATCGAGGTGTCCATCGCGTCGAGATCCACCGGCAGCGCACCGTCGATCACGAGTCGCGCCCGGATCACCCGCCAGTCTCGATCCATCGACTTCGAGGTGGCGGCGACCCCGACGAAGTCGCCGGCCAGGGCCTTGTCGAAGGCGTCCTCGGCTTGTCCCTCCACATCGAGGAGCTGCGCCGGGATCTCGCCCGTCCCCGGCTCCGGGCCTTCCCCGTCAGAGCAAGCCCCGGTCGCGAGTGCAAGTGCCAGTGTGAGCATGAGGGTCTTCGACGTCTTCATGCAGCTGAGTAACCGCAGCTCGCAGAACCTTCGGCAGAGTTGGCGGGCGCTCGCTTGCTAACCCGGCCCGCGCAAGCGATGCCGTGCCTACTCCGTACGCATCCACAGCTTGCGGATCAGCGCGGTCGTCGTGCTGTCGTAGTGGACGAGCTCATCGATCTGCGCACGTGCGCCGCGGAGGTTGCACGTCGCGATGATGTGGATCGTCTGGTCGGCATCGACGACAGGATCATTCGGAACCTCGTCATCGTTGTCGACCAGCGTGATCACGACGTCGTTCGTGCCGTCGCCATCGATGTCGTGTGGCATCGCCGCGAGCCACGCGGGCTCCGAGATCGGCGTCCCGATGACGCAGGCGCCGGTGCCACGTGGCGGCGGCGTGTTGCAGAGCGACGCGGTATTCCATCCCGTCACGTTCGCCGTCACGAAGGGCCGCGCGGCGATCAACCCAGCCTCGGCGCAATAGAGCACCGTCATGTCGTCTCGCACGATCCCCGTCGAGCGCGAAGACGAGATCTGGAGCCCGATCAGCACGGCGCCACCACCCACGAGTGCGACCACCAGCACCAGCGTCGTCAGCACTGCAATCCCCCGCTCCCGTGCTCGCATCCTCGGAGTCTCGACCGTCACGCACCAAAATGGAAGTCGTATTCCCTCTTGGGAGGGTCGTCCCAGCGGAGCTTTCGATCAGAGCGTCTGCAACCACATCGATCGGCTCACCTGCGGCTTCCGACCGGTGCGCGGAGCGGCAGACGCGGCGTCGCTCACCAGCCGCTGCGCCTTGTCCTTCGAAGACGCGTAAACGGCGGTGCCCGAGCTCGCCACCGAACCGGCACCACCCTGCGCGTCGGCCGTGGTCGCGGTCCCTCCGGTGACGCTGATCGTGTAGACCGTACCCGTGACCGCGTTGACCGAGCCGTAGTCGGCCGCGTTGATGTCAGCGGAGTCCGTCGTGAAGAACAACTGGTCACCGATCACGGTGGCCTGAGAGAACCCCTTGTCGCCGCTGTCCAGGGGCACGGTGAAGGCAACGTTCGGGGCCCCCGACGTCTCGTTGAGTGGAGCACTGGCCAGTGGCGTGGAGAGCAACACCGAGACCGCCGTTTGCGCATTGGTGGTCCACAGCGCGGTCGCGGGGGACGCCGCATCGACGTAACCACCAGGAGCCGCGAACGCGTAGAGAGAGCCACTCTGGCTGTAGACGGCGGGCGTCGCTCCGAAAGGATGGAAGTTCGAAACAAACCGGAACAGCGGAGAGCTCAGCGCACTGCCTCCTGCGAGCAGGTTGCCTTCTCCTGCCCCATACCGATTGTTGCCGTTGGCAGCGTCGAGCAGCCACAGGTCGCCGTACAACGTCCCGAACACGACATCGCCGAAGATGCCGGACGCTTGCTTGTCGATCGCCACCGCTCCGCCGGGGACACCGCTCGCTGGAACGGCAGCGCCGCTACCACGAGGAGGATTGGGGAACGTGTAACCGGACTTCCAGAGCACGTCGGCGGTCTGCTCGATGTTGATCGCGGTGACGAAGCTGCCTGCCGCTGCGGGGCCATTGTTCGTGTGAACGAACGCGACGTTCTTGGTCCCGACCGACTGGCGTGCGAGCCCGGCCGTGACGAACAGGCCGACACCAGGCAACGTTTGTTCGAACACGATCTTGGGGTCGCTCGGGTTGGTGATGTCGAGGGCAACGACGGACTCCGTCGCACCGACCGCGCCCGAGCCGGACTGGAACAACAGGATCGTCTTGAACGACTTGGGGCTCCCCGCAGCGCCAAAGTTACCGAACAGGTCGACGACACGAGGAGAGCCTTGGATCTTCGCGGTGTTCTTGCGGAGCAGCGGTAGCTGGTTGCGCGGAATGAATGCCCACAACTCCCGCCCGAGCACATCGCAGTCGCCGAGCACGCTGCCACAGGTTGCGTGCAACATGCCGTCGGTGGCGCCGAAGTAGACCATCTTCGGGCGTGGCGTGCCGCTGGTCAGGCTGTCTCCCACGACCGCGACCGTCGAGCGGTCCACCCCTCCGAGCTTGGCCTCGAACACCCCCGAGCTTGGTGCAGTCTCGCGGCCGGCGATGATCCGCTGGATCAAGGTTGGATACTCCGCCGCCGTCAACGTCGACCCCGAACCCATGATCGGGCCGAGGGTCGCGGTGTTGCTGGACTCGAGCAGGACGCGGGAGAACGGCGCGCTCGCGGTGGTGGTGAAGAGGGTGCGGCAGGTCCCTTTGAAGGCTGCCGCTCCACAGCCCGCGTACGAGCTCGCGGTCGACGGGATCTTGGAGGCCGCATCGAAGGTTGCGGTGAGGGTGCCGAGGCTCGTGGCCGTGGTGGTGACCCCGGTGATCGGGATGGCGCGCATGTGCCCGATGACGTCCGGGAACCGAAAGGCGGCGACTTGTGCAGGTGAATTCATCACCGGGGTGCTGGGAGGGGGGGTGATGTTTTCGAACGCTCCTTGGACGATCGAGTCAGTTCCCCCGATGCTGGTGATGATCGGGCTCGAGCGCGAAACCTCGGTCGTCACGGGAATGGCTGGAGGCAGCCCGAGCAGCAGCAACGTCTCGAGGACGACCTTCGTGCCCGACACCGAACCAGTTAGATCGTGACCCGACAGGTAGAGGATACTGGCCTTCGCTGGATCATTGTCCTTCGAGTTTCGACTCGTGAACTCGTTGACGATCATCGCGCGGGCGAGTGCCGGAGTGGAGAGCTTGGTCTTGTCGAGCGATGACACACCCGAAATCAAGGGCAACACACCCGGACGGTAGATCCTGGTAGTCGCGGTGTTCGGGATGAAGCTGCGAACGCTGCCACCCTGCGCATCCCATTTGTAGTCCGCGGTCTGCGACAACGGATCTCCGGGGTAGCCGTGGAAAGCACAGACCGCTCCGGTCGCCAGCGTCGGATCCGAGCAGTTGGATTGCAGCCCACTGGGTGCGGCTGCGATCTGGATCTTCATGCCGAACGGGCTCGCGACCGCACTGCAGCCACCTGTGCCGTTGTTGGTACAGGTCTGGAACTGACCCGCCGTCGCACCTTGCTCGTGAGCACCGGAACCATCTCTGTGAGCTCCTTCGATGGCCTCGATCGCGTGGCACTCCGCCATGAAGCCAGTCTGGCCATTGAGATAGGTCGACAACTTGGTCAGCGCGGTGATCTCGTTGGCGGAAGGAGGTGTCGTGGAGGTGCCCGTGGATCCCCAGTGAGGTGCCCACAACATCTTGTATTTCGGAGCCCCGGTACCATCGACTGCCGACATCCGGTCGGCCATGACGTCTTGAAAGTCAAAGACGTCGAAGATCTGGCCGGTCGTACCCCCACTCGGACAGATCGCGGCGTTGGCGACGTTGGCACCACCGACGGGACAGCCCTGCGAGCCCGCGAAGTTGAGGCCCGCATTGCGCAGATAGACCTGGAGGATGTTGTTCGAGACGTTGCCGGTGTTGCCTCCGGAATCGGTCGCCAGGAGCGCGAGACGTGGTGGTGGCGCGGAGAACACGCGCGGGGTCGGTGCGGTGAACGCGACCTTCGCTCGGTGCATGCGTACGTAACCGCCGACGGTGGTGCCGAAGGTGCAGGTGTTGGGACCGGTCCGGTACGCGCTGAAGTCGATGTTGTTGCCTGCGCTGTCCTTGGCGATCAGCGTGCCCTGGATGAGCTTGAGGAACGGGACGGCATCGACATCGTCGACCACGAAGGATCCGCCGAGGTACCTCACCGTGTTGACGTTCGTGGCGGCAACTACGGTGTGCAGGATCGTGGTGGCCGCGTATCCCGGAAACACGGACGCCTTGGCCGTGGTGTTGAATGTGACGGCGTTGGTGTCCGCGGCAGCACTCGTCGCGCTGGCGTTATCGATCAACTGGACCGGCGTCACCGTGTTGTCGAACACCTCGAAGTCGCAGCCATCGGTCCACTTCGCATCGTTGTGCAAGACCGGGTTGGTCGATCCCGTGTAGAGCGGTCCAGCGTTGAGGTTCGTCGGCGTGCAACGATTCGGCGAGAGCTTGTTCTCGTTGAACGCGTAATACAGCTCGATGGTGCCGTGCCCGTTCGCGGCGAGCCACGCGTTGGCGCGCAGCACGTTGTAGACGACGCCGTACATCGCGACGGCGCCACAGTCGTTCTGATACGAGGCGCTCGCGGGGATGATCACCGCGTTCGTGTTGAACGTTCGATCCGCAAGCGCGTGCGTGCTCGTGATCGCGAGGATGGTCGACGACAACACGACAGCTCGAACACGTGCTCGCATGGCGCCACTATATCAAAAACGTCGAGGCACGCGACGATTCGTCGACGACGAGAGGTGATCGCGCATGTGGTACCGTTGACCACCGAGGATCACAAATGCCAGCCTCCGCGAGTCATGAACTGATGCGCTCACACCTGCTGCTTCTGGTGATGGCGTGTCGAACGTCCGATCCGACGTGCGTCGAGGTCGCGGACCACGCAGCCGAACTCCTCGTCTCGGAGGGCCAACTCGCAACTCACACCCGGCAGGTGATCTTGGAGCGCTGCGACCAAGACGTCTGGGCGGGTAGCATGCGCCGCTGTCTGATCGAGACCACCTCGGCTGAACAGCCGAGGAACTGCAAAGCACAGCTCACGACACCTCAACGAACGAACCTCGATCGCGCCCTCGCGGAGGTGATGCGCGAGGACGCCGAGCGCGAGGCTGCCAAGGTCCCCGAGAGCTGTACCCGCTATGAAGCGGTGCTCGCCGAGCTCGTGAAGTGCGAGAAGCTCGACCGCGCGGTTCGAGACGGACTGCGTGTCCGGTTCGAGGACGCGAAACGTGGCTGGGGGACGATCAAGGACAAGAGCTCGCTTGGTGCGCAGTGCGCCGCCGCGATCACCGCGGTCAAGCAGGCCGGTTGGGAGTGCCCGGGCGCAGCTCGCTGGTGACGGTCACTGGCTCTGGACTCCGTTGCCCCCTCCATCACACCCACCTGCCTGTGCCTTGTGGCAGGGCACGACCGCGTTGTGCTTGACGAGCTCGGAGACCTGACGCCGGATGTCTGGAAACTTGATGCAGGTCGAGGTCACGAAGATCTGCAGATCCACATCGACCGCGAGATTGTTGGATCCCGAGCCGGGCTCGTCATCGTTGTCGACCAGCGTCAGCACGAAGTCTTGCGCTCCATCTCCATCGATGTCGTGGTTGACGGTCGGGTGCTGGAGGAACACCGGTTCGGCGGCCGGACTCCCGATCACGCACGTGCCAGTGCCGCGCGGCGCGGGAGGATTACAAAGTGCCGCTCCCCACGCGGGATAGTTCGCGGCGACCGCGGCCCGAGCGGCCACCAGCCCGGCCTCGGCGCAGTACAGCGAGCTCTTGTTGAGGCGTGCAACATCGGTGGTCTTCGTCGAGGTGAGCTGCATCCCGATCAACACCGCACCTCCCGCGAGGAGGGCCACGGTGAGCAGCATGGTGATCAGGATGGCCGTACCCCGCTCGGCCTCGCGCTTCACACGACGGATCATGGTGAACCTCCGAGGTTGCGAACCTCGATCGTCGACTTGAGGAGCCGTCGACGGAAGTTGTCTGTCGTCGCGTTGATGACCCGATCCTCGATCGCAGGGAGACGGTAGGCGTTGATCCCGGTTGCCTCCTTTGCGGTGCGCGCGACCAGCGTGATCCGGACGGCCCGGACACCGGATGCACCTGCGTAGGCAGCTTCTCCGACCACGTTACCGAACCACTCATCCGCACCTGCTGTCGCGCTCTCGACTGCGATGACACCGTCGGCGTTCGTGTCCACCCCGACCACGATCTGCATATCCTCGATCCCTTCCGCGATCGGCTCGGCTACCGCCGGGCCTTCTGCATCGGGGTCCATGAAGAGGAAAGGAACGGGGTCTCCAGCCAGGAAGCCGACGGAGAACCTGGCGCGGACCACCCGGATCACGACCGACCCCGACGGGTAGCCACCGACGGGGAGCCCTCCTGCGGTGGGTGCGTTGCCTGCGCATGCACCCAAGGCGTCGAACGTCAGCGTGGATCCCACCTTGCTCGCGATCCGGTAGATGTGGCCGGTGTTGTTGTCCGTGATCAGCACCTGGTCTCCAACCAACAGGTCTGCTGGGTTGCGTACGTCGACGGTCGTGGTCGTCAAGGTCGTGGTCGTCGTGGTGAGGACCGAACCCCATGGCATCACCACGGTGAAGGCGTCGGGGGTGCTGGAGAGTCCAGCGACGGCGAGGTTGTTCTCGACCCGAAACGCATTCTGTACCGCCGTGCCACACGCGTGGATTTGAGTGACCAGGTCAGGTTTCGGTACCCCGGGACTCGCGCCACGCAGACCTTGGGAGAGGAGCTCGAGGGTCGAACGAGTGGACGTTTCGGTGGCGATCGTGACCTCTTGATCGCGATAACCGTTGGTCATCGTGACCGCCACGGACATCATGCCGGCGGTGACCGCAGCGAACAGGACAAGCGCGACCATCATCTCGATGAGCGTGAAGCCGTGTTGCGAGAGATGACGGGGGCGCCTCAAGGAATGCTCCTTCGACCACGAACCGTGAAGCTGCGCGTGGAGCCGTCGTCGCTCCACGACACGTTGACAGAGATGTCGACATACTCCGGGGTGGCGGGCGTCACGGTCCAGGATCTGGTGAACGGACCTGCCACCACAGACTTGCCAAGCTCGTCGATCAGGGTCGGGTCACTCCCCGTGACGGCCGTCTCGGTGCGGAGCCGCTCGAGCTTGTCCTGTGCGAGGACTGCGGCCTCGGTACCTCGCCGCGAGAATGACGAGGCGCTGGTCGACGCTCGGTAGAGCGCGATCACTCCGATCATGGCGATCGCACCGAGGACCAGCGAGATCAGGACCTCCATCAGCGTGAACCCGCGTTGCGGCGAGTGCCGTTTGCGACGGCGAAGACGAAGCATCACCACCCCTCCCGCGCGAGCGTTCCACCGGTGGTGCGAAACACGGCGATCCGGAACGCGGTGGAGTTGGTGTTCTGATCCCCGATCAAGATCGTCGCCCCGCTGTTCGCACCGCCATCCGGGAGGAACTGGAGCTCGAAGGGGAGGTTGGCGCCGGACGTCGGGCCCGGCACACCGCCCGCAGCGTAGGTCGTAGGGTAGGCCGCGAATAACTTTGCGTTGGGCGGCAGTGTGATGTTCTGGACCAAGGCCCAGGCGACCGGGGTGGTGTAGCCGACGACCGGTGTGGGGTTCACCGCCGAGACCACGGACTCCCACACCGAGATCGACTGGTTGGTCTCGAACTTCACGGCGTGAATGACGCGCGTCGCCTGGGCACGCAGCCGTGCAAACTGGAGCAGTCCGACAGTCTCGTCCGACGAGGTGCGAGGCGAGCCGGCGCCGGGCGAGGCGATCGACGCCAGCGCGGCGGTGAGGATCCCGATGATCGCGAGCACCGTCATCATCTCGATCAGCGTGAAGCCGCGCTGACTACGTGGTGGTCGTCGCATCAATAGCCCTCGTTGAGTTTTTGGATGCTGCTGTCGATGCTGCTGGTGAAGAACGTCGCGTTGGTGCCGCCGCTGCCATCCTCGTCACACGTCGCGATGACGTAGAACCAGTTGCGCGCCGGAGACGTGAACGTGAAGCCGCTGGGGTTGTTGGTGCCCACAGCGTTACCGGCCTGGATGTCGTACGTGCAAGCGACCGACTGCATCGGGACCTCGACGCGCAGCCCATCCCATGCCTGACCGACGTTCTGGCAGGTGATCGAGACGCCGGTCGGCGTCGGCGACGCAGGACACGGACCCGTCGTATCCTTGTAGCTGCTGTTGTCGATCTTGTACTGCTCTTGCTTGTTCGCGATCTCGGCGAAGAAGGCCATCACCTCGGACTGTCCCTTGCCCTTGTTCGACTCCTTGGTGAACACGGGGATCGCGATGGCAGCGAGGATGGCGATGATCGCCACCACGAACATCATCTCGATGAGAGTGAAGCCAGCCTGAGGATCGCGCGGACGAGGCATCGGGACAAATGATACCCGGACTCGTCGAGCCGACGCGAACTGGATCGTGATCGATCAGGTTGCTCAGCTCTTTGGACGACCGTCGGTGTCTAGCTCGACTAGACCACCCGTGCCTACATCGCCACGCGTCGCGAGCTCCGAGAGTGCGGCACGCAGGGTCATCGGCTTGCCGTCTTTGACGTACGGAACGTCCTTGCCGTCGACGCGGACCTTCATCTCCGCCTTGCCATCACCCACGACGAGCCACACGGCCTGGCCGGGTTTGAGCTGCTTCTTCGCCGCCGCTGTGACCTGGGCCGCATTGACCGCACCGAGCTTGCCCACATAGGTATTGAAGTAGTCGAGCGGCAGGCCGAAGTAGACCAGCCGGCGGTACTGGCCGAGCGCGGCCTGACCGGTCGCGAACTGGCCAGGGAGGCCGAGGATCGCTCCTTGTTTCTCGCGCTCGAGCTCGTCCGCCTTGATCGGCGACTTCGCGCTCCACAGCTCCTTCACCTCGCGGTCGATCTCGAGGAGCGTCTGGTACGTCGAGTCGGTGCGCACCGACGCGTTCGCGGAGAACGTGCCGTACTGCTTGCTGTAGTTGAAGCCGCCGCGCGCGCCGTACGAGTACCCCTTGTCCTCGCGCAGGTTCATGTTGATGCGGCTCGAGAACCCACCGCCGAACACCGCGGCCATCATCGTGTTCTGGAAGTAGTCGGGGGCACCGCGGCCGGGACCGAAGTGCATCAGCGAGACCTGCGACTGCGCCGCGCCTGCGACGTCGACGAAGAAGATCCGGCCCTTCAGCGTGACCGGCTTCGGGAGGGATGCGGGCACCTTCGCCGTGCCCTTCCATGCGGCGAGCGGGCCCTTCTCGAAATAGCTACGGACCTGCGCCTCGGTGAGATCACCGACGACGAACAGCCGCGCGCTCCCCGGCTTGAGGTACGTGGAGACAACCTTCTTGCAGTCGTCGATGGTGAGCGCCTTGAGCGTGTCCTCGGTGACCACGGTGCCGAACGGGTGCGTCGCCCCATAGAGCACGGTGCCGGAGACCCGCGCGGCGACCGAGCCGGGGCTGCCCTTGCTCTGGCGCACGTTCTCGATCCGCCGCTTGATCATGCGGTCGAAGTCCGACGCGCGGAAGCCGGGCGACTGCAGCGTCTCGACGAACTGATCGAACGTCGGTGGCAGGTGCTTGCTGAGGCTCGACAGCGTTAGCCCGAGCGAGTCGTCCGCCGCGTACGCGCTGAGGTTGCTCGCGGTGTCGGCGAGCTTCTCCGAGTACTGGATCTTGTCGAGCTGCTGCGTGCCCTCGGTGAGCATCGACATGCAGACGCTCGCGAGGCCTTCCTTGCCGGGGGGATCCCACATCGAGCCGCCGTCGAAGTTGAGATCGACGGAGACGATCGGCAGCGCGTGCTGCTCGACGAGGTAGACACTCATGCCGTTCGCGAGCCGGAAAGGCTTCACCTTCGGCAGGCGGAACGGCCGCGGGGCGCCACCGACGGGCTGCTTCGTACGGAAGTCTTCCTCGGGGAACGCCAGCTCCTGTGGCGTCGCGGTCTGCGTGGGGAACGTCATGGGAGGAGCCTCGACGGGAGGAGGAGCGGGCACGGGATCGGTGGGCGCGACGGGACCCGGCGTGGGGATCACGGGCTGGATGGGTGGTGGCTTGGGACCGCCGCCACAGGCGGACAGCGAGAGCAGCGTGAAGATGAAGCGGTTCATCACTTACCTCCGGCGGCCGGGTTGGATGGGTTGGTGACGGCGGTGACCATGCGATCGGGGCGCAAGTACTGTGCGGCCGCGTCGCGGATCTTCGCGGGCGTGGTCTTGCGATAGCGATCGAGGTCCCAGGTGATCTTGTTCGGATCGCCGAGGAAGTGGTTGTACGACTGCAGCGTCTCGGCGCGACCCATCGTGGTCTCGAGGCTGCGCACGGTCCCGGCTTCGTTCGACGCGATCAGGCGCGAGAACTCCTTGTCGGTGATCGGCTCCTTGACGATCTTCGCCACCTCCGCGGCGACGATCTTCTTGACCTCGTCGAGCGAGGCATCGGAGCGCAGCGTGACCGAGATCTGGAACTGCCCCGAGAACTGCTGGCCGCCCTGGAACGCGTTGACGCTCTGCGCGAGCGGGCGATCGTAGACCAGCGCCTTGAACAGGCGGCCGGTGCCCTCGCGACCGAGCGCGTTGGCGACGAAGTCGAGCTCGGCATCACCGGCGGCGTACGACGCGGGCGAGTGCCAGACGAACTGGACGCGGCGGAGCTTCGCGAACGAATCGTCGACGGCAACGTCGATCGACTTGATCGCCGGCGCCGGCACGACCACGGGCTTGGGCTTGCTGCTCTTCGGGAACTTGGTGAACCACTTCTCGACGAGCTTCTTCGCGTCGGCGAGGTCGAAGTCGCCGACGATCGCGAGCGTGGCGTTCGCCGGCACGTACCAGGTCTTGAAGAAGTTCTGGACGTCCGCGACCGACGCGTTCGCGAGGTCCTCGTGCTTGCCGATCGTCAGGTAGCGATACGGGTGGCGCTCGGGGTAGAGCGCGGCCGCGAGGGTGAACCGGATCTTGCCGTACGCCTCGTTGTCGTAGCGCTGGCGGCGCTCGTTGCGCACCACCTCGATCTGGTTCGCGAGCGAGACCTTGAACTCGACCGGCTTGCCGTCCTTACCAACGGGTGGCTGCAGCAAGTAGCCCATGCGATCGCTCTCGAGCCACAGCGCGGTCTCGAGCTGATTGCTCGGCACCGTCTCGTAGTAGTTCGTGCGATCCGAGTTGGTGGTGCCGTTGACGTCGGTGACGCCGATCTTCTTGAGCAAGTCGAAGTGCTTGTCCTCGCCGACGTGCTTGCTGCCCTGGAACATCATGTGCTCGAACAGGTGCGCGAAGCCGCTCTTGCCGTACTGCTCGTAGCCGCTACCGACGTGGTACCAGACGTTGACCGAGACCACCGGCACGCTCGGATCCAGCGCGAGCAAGATCTCGAGGCCGTTGTCGAGCGTGTACTTCTCGTAGCGGATCATCGGATCACCCGGGATCTGCGGCGCGAACCCGGCGGGCTCGCCACCGTTCCTGCGGTCCTGCGGAGGTCCCGGCTTGACGTCCTGTTTCGGATCGGGCGGCTTCGGCGGGTCCTTCTTGGCTTTCACCGGGAGCAGCGCACCACCGAGCTTCGCGAACTGCGTCAGCCCGTCGGCCTTGAGCTCGTAACTCGGGGCGAGCTTGCTGTGGCACTGGTTGCAGGTCTTGATCTTCTTGTCGCCCATGAACGACTTCATGGCGGCCTTCGCCGCATCCTGACCGCCCTTCGCGCAGGCCTCGCTGACCATCACGGTCTTGAGATCCTTGCGCACGCAGGGTCCTGCCTCGGAACGCGCCGCGAAGGCTGAGATGACGAGCGCGGTAGTGACCGCGACGAATCCGGCTTTCATGGGCTGGGACCCTACTACATGGAGTCCCGGCCGTGGATGGCTGGCATTGTCGCAACGACGCTCGACCCAGAGCTCGAACGGCTGGACGCCGAGGCCGACGAGCTACCGTGCTCTCTGAGGATGTTGACGCGAGTCACGGATCCAAGCAGCAGCGGAATCCAAGGTTCGGGAAGGAGAAGCCCGCCTCCATCGCGACGAAGTCAAACTGGCACGTCAGCCCTCCGGCTGCGGTATCGAACCCACCACCTCGGACCTGAAACGCACCCTGTGTCTGCGAGGAGGTCCACTCCTTGAGGTTGCCGCTCAGGTCGAACGCCCCGAACGAAGACACGCACGCGCTCTGCGCCGGCTTGGTCGGACAGCCCATGGCGGTCTTGGTGGGGAGCGCTCGGTCGTCATCCGGAGCCGAGCAGTCGTGGTCGTAGTCGTTCCCGTTACAAGCATCGGACTGATACGTGTTGCCGTACGGGTACGTTCGAAGCGCGAGACCCTGACAGGCGGCCTGCCATTCCGTACTCGTGCACAGGCGCTTTCCTGCGGCAGCGCAGGCTTGAGCCGCCTGCGGCTCCGTGATGCTCGACCACGGGATGACCTGTGGTCTCGAGCATGCACGGTGACTCATCGTGCCGATCTTCGTCAGCGATGCATCTGGCCTCGACGCCTCGAACGCGTCGATGCGGAACACCACGGTCCCTGCTCCGTTGGTCACGGCGACCATGTCGTCGACCGCGTTGTTATCGAGCACTCCGTCGCAGTCATCGTCGAGGCCGTTACAGATCTCGGTCGTCGGGCTGGCGCCTGGCGTGGTGATCACGCACACCGCCGGTCCATTCGGGTTCGCCGAGTCACAACGAAATTCTCCGCGGCCCTGACAGCTGCCCTGCTTGCCTGCCTCCAGGCATCCATCCCCTACATTCGGCTGGTTCTCGTCGATCTGGCCGTCGCAGTCGTTGTCGATGCCGTCGCACGAGGTCTCCGGGACGATGTTGCCGTTGGCATCCACCGAGACCGCCGGATCGTACGCACAGACGAAGCCATTCGTCCCCTGACACATCGCCCCGGCTCCCTGACACGCCCCTTGTGAAAGACAGAAGTTGGGGGGCGCGGTCAGCGAAGCCTCGCTGGTGTTCGGGTTGCAGTCGTCATCGACACCGTTGCACACCTCGATCGTGCTCGTGATCGTGCAGGGGCCGAACTCGCACCCGGTCGTCTCCAGCGCATCGTTGTCGTGGAAGCCCGTCTCACACACAAAGATCGTACACGCCGACGGCGCGGCGCCCGCTCCGTCTGGATCGGCGCAGCCCTCGAAGGCGTGCGCGAGGTTGCACGCGGCGCCACACGCTCCGCAATTGAGTGGATCCGTCGCGAGATCGAAGGTCTCGTCGACGTTGCCGTTGCAGTCGTTGTCCAGGTTGTCGCATCGCTCGAAGGGTTCGGGGGACGTCGAGCCCACGCAGACCGTCGCACCGCCGACACACTGGAACGTTCCTCGTGCGCAGACCGACGTTCCGCCGTTGACCGTGCCACCGCCACACGCGGGACCGCCCGGGACCTCCTCGTCGAAGTCACCGTCGCAATCGTCATCGCGGGCGTTGCAAACCGTGTCCGTGCCCGTTCCGAAAGGAGCCACCTCACCACCCACCGGGCAGTCGAAGGCCTGCGCGGTCCCGCAGGCGAGGCCGCAGGTCACGACACCGGTCGTGACGTTACAGTGAAATCGACCGGCGACGCATTCACCCGCATCGGTGCCGCACTTCGCGCCGCTCGCGTGCAACGCGTCGCTCGGATCCCCGTTGTCGACGACCCCGTCACAGTCGTCGTCGAGGAGGTTGCACTTCTCGGCGACCGGCTGCTTGGAGCATCTGATCGCACCATTCGTGCACTGCTTGACCGCTCCGGCACACTCGCCTCGTTGCTCCGAACACGGCTCGTCGACCTCTGGTAGCTGGCCCTCGTCGGTTGCTCCGTCACAATCGTTATCCTGGTCGTCACAGATCTCGGTCCCGGTCGGTGTACAGGGGCCGCCGTCGGACTGGTTCCCATCGGCATCCGACAGGCCATCGAGGCTGCCGTCGCCAACCCCGCCATCGTCGGTTGCACAGTTGAGACAGTACTTGTTGACGTTGCACGACAACGAGATCGCGAGGGCGATCACCAAGACGAACGAAGCCGCCCTCACCGGGCACCCCGCCCGGTTTGCTGGGTCACGCCTCGTCGGCGACGCCGCCACATGACGAGCCACCCGAGCGCGACGAACCAGCCGCTATCGCCCGTGGTGCTGCAGCCGCCACCTCCACCGGCGGTAACCTCCACCTTGCCTCCGTTGGGCGGGAGGAGGTCGTCGGGGTTGAAGCAGGTGCCGCCGACACAGACCTGCTCCGGTGACGGGCACGCCGTGCCCTGGCACGGGTCATCCTCGCACGTGCCACCGTTGTTCGTTGGATTGCACCACTGGTTGAGGGGGCACGAGAGCTGGTCGCAGCGATCGACGACGCACGTGCCGGTGCTGTCGTTGCAGGCCTGGCCCGCCGGGCAGGGACCGCCGCAGGGGTTGACCTCGCAAACGCCAAGCCGACAACGCTCGCCGGCGGGACACTGCACCCCGGCGCAACTGTCGATGCAGTCGCCGAGCACGCAGTACTGACCACCGCCGCAGGTCACGTCGAGACAGGGATTCTCGACGCACACGCCGTTGACGCAGTTCTCTCCATCTCCACACCGCTCCGGGAACGTCGTGCAGTCGTCGGGCTTGCATTCTCCCGTCGCGGGGACACACGCGAGAGGTGCACACGTGATGACCGAGCAGGCAGACACGCACTCGGCTCGCCCGCCGGGGGTACTCTGGTCGAACACGACCTGGCAGGTCTGCTTGTCGCCGTTGCTCGGCGGACAGCTGACATTGGCGCAAGGATCGGCGATGCACAGGCTGCGGCAACAACAATTGGTCCTGGTCGGGTCCTGGGTGCAGGCATCGCTCGCATCACATCCCGGGAACGCCGTCGGATCCTGGCAAGCCTCCGTCTCCTGCTTGCAGAGCTGGCCGAAGGGACAGGGGAACTCGGTGTTGTTGCAGCGCGCGGCGCACTGACAGAATTCGTTGCAGATCGATCCCGCACCACACAGGTTGCCCTCGTCGACCTGCGCGTTGCAGTTGTTGTCACTGCAATCGCAGATCTCCGACGAGATCGGCGTTCCCTCGCAGACCTTGACGCCCGCGACGCACTTCTGGACGCCGTTGCAGGTGAAGGCATCGGAGCAGTCGCAGTTCGGTGGGTCGTCGCACACGAAGTCCTCGTCGATCGTGCCGTCGCAGTCATCGTCGATCCCGTTGCAGCTCGCATCGCCATTGATCGGCGACAACGTGCACCCGAGCACGCCGTTGAGACAGGTGGTGACGCCGGCGTTGCAGTTGTCGGAGCAGTCTTGCGGCTGGAAGTCCTCGTCGACGTTGTCGTCGCAGTCATCGTCGAGTCCGTTGCAGGCGTCGAAGCAGCTCGGGTTGGGGTGCGCGGGGTTGGGCGCCGGAGGCTCGTTGTTCGTGGGGACGTTGCAAGGCTTGACCTCGCCACCGCAGGCCGAGAACTGGTTGGGTGGGCCGACGTTCGCGGGACAGATCTTCGCGCCGGGACGGCAGATGTTCTTGGCGTTGGGCGAGTTGCTCGCGTCGCCCGGATTGTTCCGCGGATCGTCGATCGGGAAGTTCTCCGGCGGCAACGGATCCATCGTCGAGCACGCCTGCTGGAAGCCATCGCGGAGGCCATCGCAGTTGTTGTCGAGGCCATCGCAGACCTCGGTCTGCGGCGTCGCCGCGGTGCAGCCGCCAAAGCCTCCGAACTGGGCGAAGTCGCAGGTCTCGATACCAGGACACGTCCCCTGCCCGCACGGACGAGTCAGGGGCGGGCCGTTGGTCGAGGACTCGTCGATCCTGCCATCGCAGTCCTCGTCGAGGCCGTTGCATTGTTCCGCCTGGGCGAGGCACGTGCAGTTGGTCAGGCCCTCATCGACCTTGCCGTCGCAATCGTCATCGAGGTTGTTGCAGAGCTCGGTACACGGACCGAGATCGTTGCCGGCTCCATCGATCAGGCGGTTGTTCGTACACGCGACGGCCACCGCGTTGCACGTGGTTCCCGATCCGTTGGTGGTGCAGACGCGAACGCCGGCTCTCGTACACACACCCTTGGCTCCGTTGTCACAGGCCAAGCCCTTATCGGGGAAATCCTCGTCGATCTTACCGTCGCAGTCGTCGTCGAGGTCGTTGCACTTCTCGGTGAGGATCGTGCCTTCGACGATGTCCTGGATCGCCGCCGAGAGCTCGACCTCGTCGTCGGCGGCGATGAACGCCCCGGTGCCACCCGCGACCGCGATCTGGTTGAGCTGCGTCGTCACCGTCGGATCGGGGGTCGCGAACCCGATGACGTGTACCGGGACCACCCCATCGCCGTCGGTACCTGCGAACAGCTCGCCGGCGCGCGCGACCGGATTGCCGGCGCAGGTCTCGGCACCATCGGTGACCAGGATGACGCGGTAGGGCCGACACCCCGCGACGAGGGGATCGTCCGCGGCGCGCGCGTCCGCGATCAGGGAGCGAGCCGTTTGCAAGATTCCGCCGAGCGGGGTGTTGCCGGTACCGCGCAGCTCGAAGTCGGCCGTCGGTGGTGGAGTCGTCGGGTAGTTCGTCGATCCATCCATCCACTTCAACATGCTGTTGACGTTCTCGGGATCGAACCGGACCAGCAGCTCGCCGGCGTTGAAGCCGGTGCACGGCGATGCCCCGGCGCCCTGCCACCCACCGTCGTTCTTGTTCACGTTCAGCGTGCCGCAGGAGAACGGCACCGGGAGCTGACGAAACCGCATCAGGCCCCACTCGACCTCGCCGAAGCCGTTCACCACGTTCGAGATCCCGGCCTTCACCTTGAACAACCGGCTGTCGTCGGGCGCGCCGTTACCGCTCGACGTGGCCGAGCACGTCGCCGGAGACACGTCGTTGCCGGGACAGGTCTGCGATCCGTCGCCACCGGTGAACGTGTCGTTGCAGGTGTTCCACATCATCGACCCCGACGTGTCGAACGCGATCAGGACGCGGGCCTTGTTGCTGGTGCTCGCGATGTCGGCCTCGTTGTTGTCGACCGCGGAGTCACAGCCCAGATCGTCGGGGAAGTCGATCAGGCCATCGGCGTCGTCGTCGGTCCCGTTGGCGCACGCCGGGGCGTTGGGATCCCCACCACCCGTACAGATCGCGGGATTCCCCGCGTAGAAGCAGGTGGTGATCGTGTTGGACGTGACCGTGAGGGTCGAGTTGCCGGACTTGAACGACGCGATCGCGGTGTTGTTGTACTTCGCCGGGGAGCAGGTGAAGTGGAGGTTGAGCAGCAGCGCGCTGGATTGGTTACCGGCCACGCTCCCGAGGTTGAAGGTCACCACCCCACCACCGCTGCCTCCACACTGGGCCGCGGTTCCGACGCAGATGCCGTCGGAAGCGAGCGCGACGCGACCGCCGGAGCTCGCGGCGTTGGCGCCGGTCTGCGCGTAGGTGAACCGGGTCGGGTTTGCGACCGAGGTGACGACGAAGGTGCCGTCGAACGCCGCGTTCGTGACGCCCGTGACGGTCACGCGGTTGCCGACCGCGAAGCCGTGGTTCGTGGTCGTGTTGACCGTGACGACGTTCGTCGCACGCGAGATCGTCGAGATCGTACGCTCCGAGGCACCGGGGACGAATTGCACTCCGGCCACCAACGTGTCGGTGACGACGACGTTGCCCGCGATACTGGTGCCGGTGTTGAACACCGTGATCACGTCGGTGATGTCCGGCCCGTTCGTGGTCAACGGTCCGGTCTTGACGAGGTTGAGTGACGCCGCGCCGAGATCGGTCGCACACGGTGCTTCGAGCAGCGCGTTGAGGAACAACCGCGCGCCCTGCGAGTCGCCACTCGAGAGCGGCGTCGACACCCCGTAGTTGTGGCCACCGAGGTACGACACCTTGCCCTGCGCGAACTGGGGATCGCAGAACTCGTTGAGCGTGCTGCACTGGCCGTCGAGGAAGCCGGTCATCCAGACATCGTGAACACCGACCGGCGTGCCGGTCTCGGTCAACATGACGACGTCCTGTGCCTTGTATGCGCCACCCGTGGGAAGCAGATAAGACGGCTCCGAGCCGCCCGTGGTGTTGAACAGGCCATCGAACTGCGCGAACGGCTGATCGCCATTGAGCGAGGTCACGGTGGCTGGGCGGATCTTGTCGAGGGCGTCGTAGCCGATCGTGGTGAGGAACAGCCCGTTGAAGTTGCGTGCGGTCCCTCCGCCCGACGCGGCGAGGCCGGAGACCGGCAGCGTGACCGTGAACTTGTTCGGGGCCGGGATGCCCGTCACCGAGCGGGTCCCGTTGTAACCAACCACGGCAACGCCCCCAACCAGCACGGGCTCACCGATCGTGAAGTCGTGGTTCGCGGTCGTGGTGAACGTGGCCGTGGTCCCGACCTCGGAGGCCCCGTTGGGACTGGCCGCGATCGTGAACGGCGCGTTGGTGTTGTTCTCGATCGCGTTGACGGCCTGGCATTCGGCGAACAGGTGAACGGGAAACTTGAGAAACGACCGGTACTCGCGGACGACCTCGCGACCGTCGTTATCGTCCGCGTCGTTGATGCCGTAGTGCATCGACATCATCTGGCAATAGGCAGGGTTGCCGTTCGAGTCGAATAGCTTGCCGTCGTTGTGCGGGGTGTTCTTGCACTCGCTAGCGCCGGTGCAGCTGGGGCCGGCGACCTGGAGCTCGGTCAGCAAATCCGGGCTCGCTGCAGGCCAGGCGTTGCCCTGCGAGTCAGGGATGCCCGCGGCGTTGAGATAAGCGATCGCGATGCCCTGGTTGCCATCGTTGAACATCGCGATCGAGGGAGCGACGACCAGCTGTCGCTTGACGAACCCCGTGAACGGCGCGGTCGTCACGTGAACCTTTACTTTTTGTGCGGCCGCGAGCGGTGCGTTCAACGCCGTGATCAGCGGCGCGGCCGCCGCAGCATCGACCTGGTCGACGACGAACGGGCCACCGCGATACGCGTGCGTCGGAGAGATCGCCGCGTTGGTCACGAAGTCCTTCGTTGTCACGGTGAAGTCCGAAGCGGCCGCGCCGAGGGCGATGCAATTCGCGGAGGTCGCGGCGGTGCACAGTGATTTGTTCGGCTTGATCACCCAGCTGACGGGGATGTTGTTCTGGAGCAGTCGGTAGACCAGGCCGTAGGCCTTGAACAACGACAGATCCTGATGCGTGATGTCCATCGGGATCACGAGGGATCCGGTAGCGAACGTGTGATCGCTCGCGCTGGTGGCGACGGCTTGCGTCGCGGTGGTGATCAGCGCATCTGGTGGGAGCGGCGAATCGGGCGTTCCACAGCTCATCAGCACGCTGCTGACTACAACGATCGAGGTGGTCCGCATAGCCTTCCATCATCTCACAAAGGCTTCCAAAGTCCGTCGAGGGAGTACGCGTACATCGACAAGGCGATGCAGGTCCCAGCCTCACATCATTCCTCGAGCCAGAACATCGTCGTGGTCTCCGCGGCCCGACCCGGCGGGCGCTCTAGGGCCGGGACTCACGTCCTACCTCGGATCCCTCGCGACCGGATCCTTCTTGACCTGGAGCGGCGCGCCACCGAGCTTCGCGAACTGGGGAGTTCATCATGCTTGCGCTCGAGCCTCGGCCCGCGCCAGCGTAGCAACAATGATGGCAGCGGTCGTGACCGCGACGATTCCGGCTTTCATGCGCCGGAAGCTCAGCGCGTCGACAGCCAGATCACACGGGAGAGATTCTGTAGCGGATTGACGTTGGTCGCCGCGCTCACCGCGGTCCGTGCCGCGGTCGCGATCTGCGCCACGCTCTTGCCCGAGGACGCGAACAGGGTGGTGCCGTTGGAGGCGATCGCGCCCGCACCGCCGGAGATCACGAGGGACGAGCTGGTGCCGCCGTTGGCCAGGTCCATCCGGTAGAGCTTGCCGCTAGCGGTGCCGCCGAACGTCGACCCGTTGACGTCGGTGCTGTCGGTGGTCACGAACAGCTGGTCGCCGATGATCACCGCCTGCGCGAATGCCTTGTCGCCGGAGGCGAGGTCGATCTTCCACGCGAGCTTGGTCGGGACCGTCGAGGACAGGTTCAACGGCGTGTCGGCTTGCGCGGTCGCGAGCTGGAACGCGACGACGTGCTGCTGACTGCCGGACCACTGCGTCAGCGCGAACGGATCGAAGTACCCACCCGAGACGCCGGCGGTGAACAAGGTCTTGCCGTCGGTCGAGTAGATCGACATCGGCACGCCGAACGGCTTCTGATCCTCGGCGAACCGGAACATCGCGTTGGCGCCGTACTTGTTCGCGCCGGTCGCCGCGTCGAGCCGCCAGATGTCGCCATACAGCGTCCCGAAGAGCACATCGGTCAGCGTGCCGCCGCCGGTGCGGTCGACGCCGAGCGCGCCACCCGGGATGCCGGCTGCGGGAACCAGCCCGCTCGCAGAGACGCGCGGTGCCGGATAGACGAAGCCGGTCTGCCAGAGCTGGAGGCCGGTCTCGATGTCGAGCGCGGTGACGACGCTGCCCGAGGTGCCGGTGCCGCCGTTGTTGGTCTGCGCGTACGCGACGTTCTTGGTCTTGCCCGAGATCGTCGCGCGCCCCGCCGAGACGGTGATGCCCTGACCGAAGTCGGTGGCACCGCGGGTCGAGGGGGTCGTGTATTCCCACAGGATCGTCGGGTTCGCCGGATCGGTGATATCGAGCGCGTACATCGACGGCGTCTCGCCGGAGGTCGCCGCATCACCAGTGCCGGTCTGGAACATCAGGATCGTGCGGAAGCTGCGCAGGGTCAGCCCGTCGGTCGGGTCGAAGTCGCCGAACATGTCGACGACGCGTGACGAGCCGTCGATGCGCTGCGTGTTCTTGCGCAGGCGAGGAAGCAGCGTGCGCGGGATGAACGCCCACAGCTCGCGGCCGTCGACGGTGCACGGCGACCCACTCACCGCCTTCGCGCAGAACGCGTGGAGCATGCCGTCGGTCGCGCCGACGTAGATCATCTGGGGGCGTGTCGGCAAGCCGGCGACCGCGCTCGGGCCGATCACCGCGGCGGTCGAGTGATCGATGCCGCCGAGCTTCGGGACGTAACCGCCGCTGCCGTTTGGGATGCCGGCGAGGATACGTGACACCACCGTGGTCTGATCGGTGAGTTCGGGCGCGATCAGATCCTTGATCGCGGTGAAGTCGGCACCGGCGGTCTTGACGAACCGCATCGTCGGTCGCTGCCCGGTGGTCGTGTGGGTGAACACCATGCGGCAACTGCCGGAGAAGTTCGTGCCGCAGCCAGCGGCGGTGACGGGAGGAATGTTCGAGGCGCCGTCGAACGCCACCGACGACGAACCGAGCGCGTTGAAGTCGACCGCCGTGGTGGAGACCAAGTTCGTCTTGATGCCGCGGAGGTGACCGAGCAGGTACGGGAACTCGAAGGTCGTGACCTCGGTGTTGGTCGTCGCGGTCCTGGTGGTCGGCGGTGGGGTGATCTGCTCGAACGTGCCCTGCACGAGCAGGGTCTGCGTCCCGATCGTGGTGACGATCGGCGTCGCGCGCGACACCTCGCGGTTGGTGACGACGGGCGGCGGGTCGCCGAGCTGGAGGAGCGTCTGCAACACGACCTTCGTGCCAGCCACCGCCATCGATTGGTTGTGGTTTCCCAGGTAGAGGATGTTGCTCTTGGTCGCGACGCCATCCTTGTTGCCGCGGGTCACGTAGTCGCCTTGGATCATCGGACGTGCGGCCGTCGCGCTACCAACCTTCGTGAGGTCGAGCGAGGCGACGCCGGAGATCAGCGGCAACACACCACTACGGTAGGTCGCCGCGGAGTGTGGCTTGAAGTCCGCGACGCGGGATGCCGCGACGGCGCCAGCGTGCCAGCGATACTCCGCGGTCTGTGCGTACGGATCTCCCGGTACACTGAAGAACGCGCAATTGTTACCGGTGGACAGGGTCGGGTCGGTACAGTTCTTGAGCGAGGTCGCAGGATTCGATGCGAAGGCGCCACCGGAGTTCTTGGTCAGACCTGTCGATGTGGCGCCGCAGGTGGTCGACGAACAGGTCTGGAACTGACCGTTCGCGCTCGCGGTGGTCAGCGCTCCTTCGAGAGATTCGATCGACGCGCACTCGGCCATCACCCCTGCCTGGCTATTCGCGAACGCCGCGATGTTGCTGATCGCGGTGATCTCGTCGGCGTTCGGGTTGGTCGCCTTCATCTCCCAGTGCGGCATCCACAACATCTTGTAGGTCGGGAAACTCAGCTTGCCGTCGACCGATCGGTTCGGGTGTATAGGTCGGCCGAATCACACACGGGCTCACCGGGTAGAGGCAACAACGTTGGAGTCGTCGAGGACCTGGATCACTTGTTCGGTCGGCTCGGTTGGCGCTGACTCGGGCGCGATCGCGAGACCACTCTCCCAAGCGGAGTCTTGGCCACTGTTGCCACCCGCGAACCGCGTGAACGCAGCGCCGGCGCCGAGCGCGAGCATCATCATCACGAGGATCGAGACGGTGGCGCGATACGGGTTGCGCATCGGCTTCGCGCGCGGCGCGAGGGTGACCATCAGGTAGCCGGTCAGCTTCTTGAGCTGGCGCTGTGCGATCTCGTCGCCGGTGTGGGCCTTCGCGTACTCGCGATAGCTCCGCGCCGCCCACACCCACGCATCGTGAAGGTGGACGAGCCGGAACAGCTCGGCGTGAGCCGCGGGGCTCGCCCACTCGAGGGTCGTCTTCGTCCAGGCAGCTTCGAGATTGGCTGTCGTCACTACCTGGCTATTACGACCTCTTCGGGTCGCGCATTCGGGTAGCGCCCGGGGCGTCCAGAACTACGCGCGGGTTACAGCTCGAGCGGCTGGACGCCGAGCACGACCTGATCCTCCGACAGCGCGTCGAGCCAGAGCAGCAACCTGCGCACTTCGCCAGGTGCGACATCGATCTCGATGATGCGGCGGATGGGATTGCCGGCGAGGGTGCGATCGAGATCCTGATCGCAGGACGACCACGCGGTCGCGAGCGGCGTGGAGCGGATCGGCAAGCCCTCGACCTCGACGGAGACACCCATCACGAACTTCGCGAACGCCGGGTTCGCCGCGGCGATCACGCCCTCGCTCGTGACCAGCGCGAGTGGCAGACGACAACCATCGAACGCCACGCGCGCGAGCTCGTCACGCGGGTTGACCTTCGCGGGGTGCTGCTCGATCACCACGCGCTTCGCGGGGCCGGGTGCACCGCGACCGCGGCGAGCCATCCCGATCATGTCCATCACGGTGCGCAGCTCGTAGATGAACGCGGCCATGTCCTTGTGGCGCTGCGCCGGGCGCTTCTCGAGCGCGTGCAGGATCAGGCGCTCGACGGCGGCATCGAGCCCGCCTTCGATCAGCGTCGACGGCAACCGCGGCTTCTCGTCGAGGTGGCCGGCGAGGATCTTCTGCACCGGGCCGTCCCACGGCACCTGACCGGTGAGCAGCTCGTACAGCAAGATGCCGACGCCGTAGACATCGCTCGCCGGCGACGCGGGCTCGCCGCGGATCCGCTCGGGCGCGACGTAGTGAGGCGTGCCCGACAGCGACGTCGACATGCGCGAGGCGACGAGGGAACGAGCGAGCCCGAAATCGAGCAGCTTGACGAACATCCGAGGCCGCTTGCCTTCGGTCTCCTCCTCGCAGATCAGGATGTTCTCGGTCTTGATGTCGCAGTGGACGACGTTCTGCTTGTGGATGTAGTGCAGCGCCTCGGCGACCTGGAGGACGATCTCGCACGCCTTCTTGACCGGGAGCTTCTTGTCGCGGAACAGCACGCGGTTGAGGGGTTCGCCATCGACGAACTCCATCACCATGAACATGCCGACCTTCTCGTCTTCACCGAAGTCGACGACGGCCGTGATGTTCTGGTGCGCCATCGCGGAGGCGAAGCGAGCCTCGCGATAGAACAGCTCGCGCGCCTCGTCGGTCTCGGAGACGTGGTTCGAGATGATCTTGAGCGCGAAGGTGCGGCTCAGGTGCGCGTGGGTGACCTTGTAGACCTTGCCCATGCCGCCCTGACCGATGCGCGACACGATCTGGTAGCGACCGCCGATCAACGACGAGAACTCGGCGGTCTGGACGCGTGGACCCGCGCTGCGCGATGGCGGCTTCGGCTGCGGCGCGGGTACGGGTTGATCGCGGCGTGCCAGCGAGCCGCCAGGCGAGCCAACACCCTGGGGGTGGGCCTGCGGTTGCGGGCGAGGGTTTGGGTCGGGGGGGGCGGTCGGCCGGGCGTGCCGGGTCGTCGCGTTCGGGCCGAACGGGTTGCCGGCCTGCGCGCGCGACAGCGGTCCTCGACCCGGCGCGAGCGCGCGAGGATCGACGCGGACCTCGCTGGTCTCGTGCAGCTCGACCTCGGGTAGGCGCGGGAGCTCGCCGGTCAGATCGGATCCGGGGATCCGGTAGCCCTGGTTCGTGCGCTCGCGCCTGCCATCGACTCGGCCGTCGGCGCGGCCTCGGCGATCTTCGTCCGGAGGCGGAGCGGGTAGGGGCAGAGCTCCTCGCCGAGGATTGCGCGGGTCACCCACGACGCAATGCTACACGAGGAACGGCTAGAGTGTGGCCCGTGTGGTCGGCAGCGAGCTACGAGCCGCATCTGCTCTCGCTGCCATTCGCGCTGGCACCGGCGGCGATGCTGATCGTGATCGCCTACACGGCCGTGATGCGAGGCATGCCGGTGCTGCGCGGCTTCCTGCTCGCACATTGCCTGGCGCTGTTGCCGTACGCCCTGGTGATGACACTGTCGCCGTCGGTCACGTCGGAGACCGCCGCCGACGAGCTGTTCCGGATCGGCGTCTCGACCATCCCGATGGCTGCGGCCACCGGCACCGGACTACAGCTCGCGCTGATCGGGCAGTACCGGAAATTTCGCTACCCGATCTGGCTGCTCGTCGGCTCGGCCGGCGTGTGGATCGTCGTCAGCAGCACGTCGAACGCGGCGGTCGGCGGCGTGCGCTGGCTGTCGGGGTACTGGTATCCCGACGCCGGGCCGTGGGCGTGGCTCGCGTTGATCCACACGGGGATCCTGTCGGCGGGTGGCTTCTTCGCGCTCGGCTGGGTCGCGTTGACGTCGACGCCCTCCGACGAGCGCCGGCAGTTGCGCGCCGCGTTCCTCGCGAACCTGATCACCTACGCCGGGCTCGTCGATGTCGGGCTCGCGTACGGCGTCGGCATCTTCCCGCTGGGCTGGTTGCTCTCGGGGATCGGGAGCTTGCTGGTGGTGCGTGCGCTGATCGTCGAGGATCTCCTGCGCGTCCGCGCGATCGATACGACGGCACCCATGCTCGTCTTCCACTTCGCGGGTGGTGCCCTGCTCGGCTGGGTCACGCTCTCGCTGCTACCGGAGACGGCACCGTGGTGGATGAACGCGATCGTGCTCTCGGTGTCGCTGGTCGGCACGCGGTTGCTGATCACCACGTTCGCGCTGATGGATCGCGGCGCGCGCACCAGCAACAACCCGCTGGAGCGGCTGCTGAGTCAGCTGGTGACGCGGACGCGCGTGCTGACCGAGGCACCGGCGATCGCGGCACTCGCCGTCGATGTCATCGATCTCGGCATCGGTGCGCGGCCGCAGATCCTGCTCGCCTCCGAGGACGATTGGGGCTTCACCACGCAGAGCGGCGAGCCGCTCGCCGAGGAGCTCGTGCCCGATCCGTTGATCGTCAGCTGGCTCGCGGAGGAGCGCGAGTGGTGGATGATCTTCTCCGACGATCTCGAGTCGGTACCGGCCGATCTGCAGGACGCCGTGCGCGTGCTGCTCGAGCGGCATCGCGCACGTGCGTTCTTGATCACGCGCTCGGGCGACGAGCTGCTCGCGCTGATCGCGATCCCGAGGTCCTTGCGCCGGCTGCGCGGCAGTCAGCTCGAGTTCCTCGCGCGCCTCTCGGAGCGGCTCGCCGAGGCGCTCTTGCACGCGCGGATGGCTCGCCGGGCTGCCCAGCGTGCCGTGCTCGCCCGAGAGGTCGAGCTCGCCGCGACCGTGCAGAGCGAGCTGCTGCCGGGCCGCGATCCGCAGGTCCACGGTGCGGTCACCGTCGTCGGATCGTGGAAGCCGGCGACCCGCTGTGCCGGGGATTTCTGGGGCGTCTATCCGCTCGCCAACGATCGCGTGCTCGTCGCGATCGCGGATGTCACCGGTCACGGGGTGGCATCCGCGATGGTGACCGCAGGTGTGGCCGGTGCGTTCGATGTCTGGGTCCGGCGCGCCGCGAACGTGGATCTGGCAGAGCTGATCGGCGCGCTCGATGCCGCGGTGCGCCGCGTCGGCGGTGGCGAGCTCCACATGACGTGCTTCGCGGCCATCCTCGATCCCGCGGCGAAGGAGATCCGCTTCGTGTCCTGCGGGCACCCGGCGCCGTACCTGTGCAGGCAGGGCGCGACGGGAGCGCTCGAGATCTCGGCGCTGGTAGCGCGCGGCAACCTGCTCGGAGCCGGCGTGCCTGCCGCACCCAAGGTGCAACAGCGTGCGCTCGAGGCCGGCGACCTGGTTCTCTGGTACACCGATGGAGTGATCGATGCGCTCGACCCCGCGGGTAAGACCTTCGGCGATCGCCGGCTCCAGCAGCTGCTCAAGAAGCTCGATCGCACACAGCGGTCACCGGCCGCGCTGCACGACGTGGTGCTGGCCAGCGTCGCCACGCATCGTGCGGGCAGCGCCTTGATCGACGACGAGACCATCGTCGTCGCGCAGGTGGCGTCATGAGGCTGCGCGTCCTCTCGTACAACATCCACAAGTGCATCGGCGGGGTCGATCGCAAGTACGATCCGGCGCGCATCGTTGAAGTGATCAGGAAGCTCGATTGCGATGTGGTGATGATGCAGGAAGTGGATGCCGGCGTAACGCGGTCGCGCGGCGATCGCCAGGTCGAGATCCTCGGCGACGCGCTCGGGATGCCTCACCGCACGTGGCACCCGAACGTCGAGGTGCGCGGCGGCGGTCACTACGGCAACGCGATCCTGTCGCGCTATCCGGTGATCGAATCGACCAACATCGATCTGTCGATCAAGTGGAAGAAGAAGCGCAGCGTGCTGCACGGCGTGTTGCGCGTGCGGCACGAGGACGTCGATCGCACGGTGCACGTGTTCAACATGCACCTCGGGCTCGCGCGGTTCGAGCGCCGGATCCAGCTCCAGAAGTTTCTCGATTCGCATCCGTTCGCGAACCTCCACGCGGAGACGCCCGTCGTCGTCGGCGGCGATCTCAACGATGTCTACGGCGGGCTCAAGGAGCTCCTCGCACCGGCCGGGTTCCGCGGGATCGATCGCCGGCCGCTGACGTTTCCTGCCTGGGGTCCGCTGCGTGCGCTCGACGGGATCTTCGTGCGCGGCACCGTCGATTTCCTGACCCTGTCGCGCTGCGATAGCGACCTCGCACGGCGCGCCAGCGATCACCGCCCGCTGGTCGCCGAGGTCCGGCTGTTACCACATCAGGCCGCCGATCAACCGGTGAGCAGGCCGCCCGCGCCGCGACCGTGAGCCCTGAGGGCGACGGCGAGGTCGCAAGATACGCGAGGATCGCCGCGCTCTCGTCGACGACGTCGAGGAATCCAGGCCACTTCACGTCCTCGGCGTAGGGCGGCGAGCGCGCATCGCGATCGCGGCGGCGTTGCTGAACATCGCTCCATCCGCTGCGAGCAGACTGATCATACAGCCGTCAGATCCGCCATCATCCGGACGATCCGATCGATCGTCTCTACTTGGTCTTCTGATCGCGGCGCTGTTGTTCCTCGGCCTCGCGGTCGAGCTCGTTGCGCGGCGCGATCCGTAGCAGCTTGCCGTTCGGCCGGTAGCGATACCCCAGGCCGTTCGCCTCGAGGACCGTGGTCAGCGCGACGTCCCAGCGCGCCTTCTTCAAGTAGACCGAGACCTTCGCGTCGACCCGGTCGGGCACGACGATGTTGATGCCGGCGGAGTCGGCGAACAGCCGCAGTAGGTCGTGCAAGGGCGCCTCCTTGAAGTCGAGCTCGAGCTCGGGGCCCGCCGGGAGCGCATCGTCGACGAAGCCCTGCTTCTGCCGCCAGGCGACGCTCTCGATCTCGCGATCGAGCTCGTTGCGCGGCGCGATCAGGATCATGTTGCCGGTCGGCTCGTAGCGGTACCAGAGCCCGTGGGACTCGAGCAGGACCTCGAGGACCTGATCGCACGGCGCCTGCTTGAGCTTCACGCTGATCTTCGCGTCGACCCGATCGGGGACGACGAAGTTCAGCTTGCAGGCCTCGCTGACCACGCGGACGACGTCGTGGAGCGAGGCCTGCTTGAAGTCGAGATCGATCGACTTGCCGGGTGGAATCTTCGCCTGGACCGGTCGCTTCACGTCAGGAAGGGACGCAGGCGTGCTGAGATCGCAGCGCAGGTTCGTCACCTGATTCGGCTTGATCTCCACGGTCTGATCGCAGTGCGCGCCATCCTTCGCGACGATGCGGATCTTGCGCGAGCCCGATGGCAACGGGATCTGGTTGCCGCCGTACACCATGTTGTCGACCACCTGGTCGTCGACGAACAGCTTGCCCGTCGGCTGTCCCGCGATCTCGAGCGCGAGCTTGCCGACGAGCAGATCGGTGGGTGTCAGATGGCAGAACACGAACGCCGCACTGTCGTCCTCGACCGTGACGCGCTCCCGACACCCCGGTCCGGCGACGACCGTGTGCTCGCCCGCGGAGACCATGGCCTCGAAGCGCGGGCCGACGCGTCCCCACGAGTCGCCATCGATCCACAGGTTGACCTCCGACGACGGCTCGGTGAAGACGTAGATCGTGCCTTCCCCACCCTTCGTCGGCGCCGGCGAGCTCGTCGTCAGCGCGTGGGCACCGTAGCCGGCGGCGGCGAGCCCGAACGCACTGGCAGCGAGCAACGCGGGACGTGCGAAGCGGCGGCGCGGCCGAGACGTGATCGGTGTGATCCGATCGCCGCGCGCGGCGGCGTCGAGCCCCGCGAGCGCGGCCTGGGCGTTCGCGAACCGGTGCGACGGTTCGGTCGCGACGATCTTGGAGAGGAAGTCACGCAGAGGTGGAGACACGTTGATCCCTTCGAGCGACGCGTCCTGTAACAGCCGCCAGGGCTCGCGTCGACTGAGTAGATGGATGAGCGATGCACCGAGTGCATAGACGTCGGTGGTGGCATCGACCTGACCGGCAAGCTGTTCGATCGGCATGTAGCCGAACGTGCCGATCGAGGTCGAGCCGGCGGTCGTGCCTTGCACGTGCGCCGCACCGAAGTCGACGACGGCGATCTTGCCGTCTGGTTTCGCGATCAAGTTTGCGGGTTTGATGTCGCGATGGATGACCATCGGTGACACCGACTGGAGATAGACGAGGACTCCGAGGACTTGCTTGCCGAGGTCGAGGATCTCGGCCTCGGAGAAGAAGTGATCGTCGAGCTTGTCGGCGAGTGACTCGCCGGTGACCAGCTCCTGCGCGAGGTAGTACCGGGTGGACACGCCGGTGCCTTCCTCGAACGACGCGCGGAACCGCGGGATCGCCGGGTGCTCGAGCGCGCGCAGGAACTTCGCCTCGCGCTCGAACATCGCGATGGTGTCGAGATCAGGAGTCTGCACGAACGCGAGCTCCTTGAGCGCGACCTGCGTGCCGTCGGCATCGCGGGCGGCGTACATCCGGCCGTGCGCGTTCGAGACCAGCACGCGCTCGACGATGTAGCCGCCGGGCTTGACGGCGACCCCACAGGCCGCGCACCGCGAACCATCGACGAGATCATGGCAGCCGACGCAGAACACGCCTTCGGCGCCGGCGTCGCGGAGGAGGGATTCGAGCTGGGCTTCGTCGGCGAGCATGGCCTGGAGCTCCGGATCGGCGGCGATCTCGGCTTCGAGCGCAGCCTTGTCACCGTCGTATTCGCCCATCAGGTAGAGCTCGATGTCTTCACGGGTGATGGTCATGGCGACACCGCCTTGCGGATGTGAGCGCGCGTCTCGCACAGGATCTGGCGTACGCGCTGGAGGGAGAGTCCGACTTCCTTCGCGGCCGAGGCGGCGTTGCCGTCGGGCGTCGCGTAGACGAGGCGGAAGATCTTGCGGGCTTGTGGGGAACACGTCGCGAGTGCCGCGAGCACCAGTTCGAGCTCTTGCCGGCTGGAGGCGATGCGTTCGCTATCGAGGGAGCTCGGTGGATCCGGCACCGCCGCGAGCGTGCGCTGCTCGGTGCGGCGCTGCTTGAGCTCGTTGAACGCGAGGAACCGCGCCTGCCGGATCGCGAGCCCCGGCAGCTCGATCTCGGTCAGCGCACCGCGCGCGTGCTGTTCGATCAGCCGCGTCCACGCCGCCTGCGCGATCTCGCGGGCGCGATCGGGGGACAGCCCGAGGGCGAGGACCGAGAGGTAGACCCGCTTCTCGTGAAGTCGGATGGCACCATCCCAGTCCGTTTCTAGGGCCGTCATTGCCGCCTCTGCTTCCACACTCACGAGAACAACCGCGGCTTCGGACCATATCGGAGAAATCTTCGGGAACCGTGACCAGGCCCCAGTAGTCTCGTCCATACGCATATGGCCGCTGCTCCGAAGAACCGTCGCAATCTCGCCGTGATAGGTGGCGGCGTCGGCATCGCTGCAGCGGGTGTGATCACGCTGCTGGCCCTCGACCGGCCGGCCGGCGACGAGCCCACGGAGCTGGCGGCACGCGCGGCCGCGATCCCGTCGTCGCCGAACCGACCGCTCGAGGGTGGCGTGGTCAAGCCGTGGGACGCCAAGGCCACGTCGACCCGCGACCAAGCGATCGCGCAGGCGAGGCAGTATGGGAACATCGCGTCGGCGAGGGGCAGCGACGACGCGAACCTCTATGGAGACCTGTTCGGCACGGAGGTCGGCACCACCACCGGAGGCACCGGAGCTTTCGGCACCGGCAGCGGGGTCGGCAGGCTCGGTTCCGGCGGCGTGCGCGGGGGGCGCGTGGCGACGGGGCCGACGATCTCGATCGGACAGCCGACGGTGAGACCCACCGTCGCCGGCGGCGATGGCGAGCTCGACAAGGCGATCGTCCGCCGCTACATCAAGCGGAACATCCAGAAGCTCCAGTACTGCTACGAGAAGGAGCTGCTCGCGAAGCCCGCGCTGTCGGGCACCGTCGCGACGAGCTTCACGATCACCGAGAGCGGTGTCGTCGGCAGTGCGAGCGCGTCGGGGGTGGATGCGACCGTCGCGAGCTGCATGGCGCAGGTGATCAAGGGGATCGAGTTCCCGAGGCCGAAGGGCACGGGCGGCGTTGCCGTGACGTACCCGTTCACGGTTCGACCGGCTGCACCGTAGTCGACCCATCGCGTAGTTAGCCGAGGCACGCCCTCACTCATCCTCCATCGACCCTCGTCATGACGATCTCGCGAACAGGGACCTTGCGAGGACAGCGCGCGTGGAGCTCGAGGGTCGGGACGCGTCCGTTGTTCGCGACCACGAGCACGACGTTGTACCGCACGGTGACGGCCAGCCCGCGGAACGCGCAGGCTAGTTGCTAGCTCGTCCGGATCGGCTTGTACTTGATGCGGTGCGGCTGGTCGGCATTGTCGCCGAGGCGGCGCTTACGATCCGCTTCGTAGTCCTGGAAGTTGCCTTCAAACCATTCGACGTGGGAGTCGCCCTCGAACGCGAGGATGTGCGTCGCGATGCGATCGAGGAACCAGCGATCGTGGCTGATCACCACGGCGCAACCGGGGAACCGCTCGAGGCCATCTTCGAGGGCGCGCAGCGTGTCGACGTCGAGATCGTTCGACGGCTCGTCGAGCAGCAGCATGTTGTTGGCCCGCTTGATCATCTTCGCGAGGTGGACGCGGTTGCGCTCACCACCCGAGAGGATGCCGACGCGCTTCTGCTGATCCTGGCCCTTGAAGTTGAAGCTCGACACGTACGAGCGCGTGTTGAACGTGCGCTCGCCGACCGTCATGTTCTCGACGCCCTCGGCGATCTCGTCGTAGATCGTGCTGTTCGGGTCCAGCGCATCGCGGCTCTGATCGACGTAGCCGATCTTGACCGTGTCGCCGATCTTGATCGTGCCCTTGTCGGGCTTCTCGACGCCCATGATCATGCGGAACAGCGTGGTCTTGCCGGCGCCGTTCGGGCCGATCACACCGACGAGCCCGCCGCGTGGCAGCTTGAACGACAGGTTGTCGATCAGCAGGCGATCGCCGAACGACTTCGACACGCCCTCGAACGACACGACCTCGCCACCGAGGCGCGGGCCCGGCGGGATCACGATCTCGAGCGCCGGATCGCGGATCTCGCGCTGCGCCTCGTTCATCATCTCCTCGTAGCGTGCCAGGCGCGCCTTGCTCTTGGCCTGGCGGGCCTTCGGCGACAGCCGCACCCACTCGAGCTCGCGCTGCAGCATCTTCTGCCGCGCGTCCATCTGTCGCTCCTCGTCCTTCATACGCTTCGACTTGAGCTCGAGCCAGCCCGAGTAGTTGCCCTCGAAGGGATGGCCCTCGCCGCGGTCGAGCTCGAGGATCCACTTCGCGACGTTGTCGAGGAAGTAGCGATCGTGGGTGATCGCGACGACCGTGCCCTTGAAGTTCTCGAGCGTCTTCTCGAGCCACGCGACGCTCTCGGCATCGAGGTGGTTGGTGGGCTCGTCGAGGAGCAGCATGTCGGGGTTGGAGAGCAGCAACCGGCACAGCGCGACGCGGCGCTTCTCACCACCGGAGATCACGTTGACGTCGGCATCGCCGGGCGGGCAGCGCAGCGCATCCATCGCCATGTCGACCTGGTGGTCGAGCTCCCACGCGTTGACCGCGTCGATCTGATCCTGGAGACGACCCTGCTCCTCGAGGAGCTTGTTCATCTTGGCCTCGGGCATGTCCTCCCCGAGCTTCATCGAGATGTCCTCGAACTTCTGGAGCAGCGCGCGGGTCTCCGCGACGCCTTCCTCGACGTTCTCCTTCACCGTCTTGTTCGGATCGAGGTGTGGCTCCTGCGCGAGGTAGCCGACCTTGAGGCCCGGGGCGGCCCACGCCTCGCCGAGGAAGTCCTTGTCCTCGCCCGCCATGATGCGCAGCAGCGTGCTCTTGCCGGCGCCGTTGTTGCCGAGGACACCGATCTTCGCGCCCGGGTAGAACGACAGCCAGATCCCCTTGAGGATCTCGCGCTTCGGCGGGACCAGCTTGCGCAGGTCCTTCATCACGTAGGTGTACTGGGCAGTCATGCGGCGCGGTTATACCCGCCGCCTTCGGGCTCGGCTAGGCTCGATACGTGGCGTATCGCGACGATTCCGAGGACGTCCTGGAGGCGCCTACCGCCGAGGGAACGCTCCGGATCGAGCTAGGTCCGCGCACGATCAAGGCGACCGTCGGGATCCGTACCTTGCACGTCGTCGACAAGGTCGCGACGGTGCTGGAGCAGAAGACCAAGAACAAGGTCCGCCGCGAGTCGTTCAAGTTCGACAAGCTGGTCGTGGCGCGCGACGTGCCGCACGAGGATCTCGGGATCTGGGTCGAGCTCCCGGGTGGCTGGCGGAGGATCTTCGGAGTCGAGCCGGTCAGCTTGCTCGAGCCCGACGGGCTGACCGCGCTGGCCACGCTCGACCGCTCGATCCAGCGCCTGCGGAGCGCGGGCTTGGAGCTGTCGGGGGAGATCCGGCGCGCGGTCGAGATCGGGCGCGGGCTCGACAAGGTGCTGGTCGCCGATCACGGCGATCGCTTCGTCGTCTACTCGCGGCGCTTGTTCCGCGATCGCGCGCGGATCGCGATGGAGATCCATAGCGACGGCAAGATCGTGCTGCGCCAGACCAAGAAGCCGATCGAGATCGCGGTGCGCTCGCGGTTCGGCGTCACCGTCGTCGGAGACTACGTGCGGTTCTCGACGCCCGACGGCGAGGATCTCGGGCGCTGCTCGATCCCGTGGATCACGCCGGAGGATCGCCAGGAGCTCGCGCGTCGGATCGGTGCGCTGATCGATCTGACGCCCGACGCCGACTACATCTCGTTTCCCTACTCCGCCTGAATCCCCGGTCAGCGCTTGCGGGCCAGCGCGATCAGCGCGGTCACTCGCTGATGCCTCTCCACCGGATGGCGGAGTGGTAAGTCTCCTTTGATCGAGTACTCGTTGCGGCGGCCGACACGGCGACGCACCAGATACCCAGCTTCTTCGAGCTCCGCGACGATTCGCTGCACCGCACGCTCCGTGATGCCGACGCGATGCGCGACATCGCGCATCAGCACCTGAGGCTCGGCGGCGATGCACAGCAGCACGTGCGCGTGGTTGGTCAGAAACGTCCACTGAGGGACCGGAAGGGCTCGTTGGGGAGGAGGGCGCTTCACGACAGTTCCATTTTGTAGCGGGAACACTTCGAAAAAGGGTGGCGAGGTCGCAGTTGACGCGATCGCTAAAACACGACATTCATATCGCGTATCTCGTATCGCGTATCGTAGATGAAGAGGTGACCATGCGCTACCAAGTCGACCAGCAAGGCCGGAAGCGAGTGACCTTGATCCCCGGTGACGGGATCGGACCGGAAGTGACGGAGGCGACCCGTCGCATCATCGATGCGGCAGGAGTCAAGATCGCCTGGGAAGTCCACCACGCGGGTGCCGCGGTGTTCAAGGCGGGCGTGCCGAGCGGGGTCCCGCGAGAGACCCTCGATTCGATCACGTCCACGCGTGTCGCGTTGAAGGGACCACTCGAGACGCCCGTCGGGTACGGCGAGAAGAGCGCGAACGTCTCGTTGCGCAAGCTGTTCGAGACCTACGGCAACCTCCGCCCGGTTCGCGAGATGCCCGGCGTCAAGACGCCGTACAGCGGGCGCGGGATCGACCTCGTCATCGTTCGCGAGAACGTCGAGGATCTCTACGCGGGCATCGAGCACCAACAGACGGCCGGCGTGGCCCAGTGCCTGAAGCTGATGTCGCGCGTGGGCTGCGAGAAGATCGTCCACCTGGCGTTCGCGGTGGCGCGCGCCGAGGGGCGCAAGTCAGTGCATTGCGCGACCAAGGCCAACATCATGAAGTTGACGGAAGGCTTGCTGAAGCGAACCTTCGAGGCGATCGCGCCCCAGTACCCGGAGATCGAGGCGCATCACATCATCGTCGACAACTGCGCCCATCAGCTGGTCCGCACACCCGAACAGTTCGAGGTGATCGTGACGAGCAACATGAACGGAGACATCCTGTCCGACCTGACGAGCGGGCTGATCGGCGGACTGGGATTCGCGCCCGGCGCGAACATCGGGTCCGACGTCGCGATCTTCGAGGCGGTGCACGGCTCCGCTCCGACGCTCGCCGGAGCCAACCTGGCGAATCCGACCGCGGTGCTGCAGTCGGGGGTCATGATGCTACGGCACCTCGACGAGCTCGCCGCCGCACGGTTGATCGAGGACGCCCTGTTCGTGACGCTCGAGCACGGGACCTACACGCGGGATGTGTGCGTCGCAGGAAGCGTGACCACCACCGCGTTCGCCGACCACGTGATCGCGAATCTCGGAAGGCGGCCCGAGCGGTGGAGTGCGCGTGACGTCAAGGCCTTGGAGGTTCCGGTGTTCGAGCGGCGCCCCGACTATCTGGGTATCGAGAGGCGGCGTACGATCGGGGTCGACGTCTTCATCGAAGCAGAGACCACGCCGGAACAGCTCGGTCCGGCGATGACCGAGGTCGCGTACGGACTTCCTGTCCAGCTCAAGATGATCTCGAATCGCGGTACCAAGGTGTTCCCGGCCATCGGCGCGGTTCCAACCTGTGTCGATCACTGGCGCTGTCGGTACGTCCTGCGAGAGGGCGTCAGCTCGTTGACCGACGCCAGCATCCTCGATCTGTTGATGCGGGTCTCCAAGCTTCACCGCTGGATGCACGTCGAGAAGCTCGAGGAGATCAACGGGGCGCCGGGGTTCACGAAGGCACAAGGCGAGGACTGAGCGGTGACTCGGCCTCGGGTTGCCGTGATCATGGGGAGTCAGAGTGACTGGTCGACGATGAAGCATGCGGTCGCGGTGCTCGAGGAGCTCGGCGTACCGCACGAGGCCAAGATCGTGTCGGCGCATCGGACGCCGGACCTCGTTGCCGAGTACGTCGGAGGCGCCGAGTCGCGCGGGATCTGCGTCGTGATCGCGGGCGCGGGTGGGGCCGCCCACCTGCCGATCATGGCCGCCATCCACACCGTGCTGCCGGTGCTTGGTGTTCCCGTCGCGTCGAAGGCGTTGAACGGCCTCGACTCGCTGTTATCGATCGCCCGGATGCCCGTCGGCGTGCCGGTCGGAACGCTCGGGATTGGCGAGCACGGTGCGAAGAACGCGGGTGTCCTCGCGGTGGAGATCTTGGCGCTGGGCGATGCGGGGATGCGCAAGCGACTGCGAGCGTATCGGGCTCGCCTCGCCCTCGAGGACGAGTCGTGACCCGAATCTCCCCAGGCGGCACGGTGGGGATCCTCGGCGGTGGGCAGCTGGCGCGGATGCTCGCGCTCGAGGCTCGCCGGATGGGATATCGAGTCGCGATCCAGGATCCCGATCCGGACGCATCCGGGATGCAGCTCGCCGACCACCGCATCGTCGGCGCGTTTGGAGATCCGGCCGCCGCCGCCGAGCTCGCTGCGTGCAGCGAGGTCATCACCCTCGACACCGAGCACGTGCCCGTCGACCTGCTCGAGCAGCTCTCGGCCACGCGCCCGGTCCGGCCCGGCCCGGGGGTCCTGCGGATCATCCAGGACCGTCTCGAGCAGCGCAGGTTCCTGACCTCGCTCGACATCGCGCAGACCGCCTACGCCGTGATCGAGCGGTCAGCCGACCTCGCCGCCGCGAGCGCGATCGCCTTTCCCGCCGTCCTCAAGACCCGGCGAGCCGGCTACGACGGCAAAGGGCAGGTGCGGGTCGCGAACGCTGCGGCGCTACCGGCCGCCTGGGAAGCGCTGGGATGCGCACCTGCCGTGCTCGAGACGTTCGTGCGTTTCGCGAAGGAGATCTCGGTCCTGCTCGCACGCGCGACCGACGGCAGGTTTCGGTTCTATCCCATCGCCGAGAACGAGCACCGCGGTCACATCCTGCACACGAGCAGGGCGCCGGCGCGAGTCTCCGTCGACGTCGAGGTCCGCGCACAGCTGCTCGGTGCGCGGATCGCGACCGCGCTCGATCACGTCGGGATGATGGCCGTCGAGCTGTTCCTCCTGCCGGGCGACGAGCTGCTGGTCAACGAGATCGCACCACGGACCCATAACAGCGGGCACTTCACACTCGGTGGCTGTGTCACCTCGCAGTTCGAACAACACCTTCGAGCGATCTGCGGTCTCCCACTCGGCGACCCGACGCTGTTGCGTCCCGTGGTGATGCTCAACCTGCTCGGCGAGCTGTGGTCTGCGGGCCCGCCACGCTGGGATCGAGTGGTCGCGCACCCGACCGCCCGACTTCATCTCTACGGGAAGCGGGATCCCGTGGTCGGTCGCAAGATGGGTCATGTCCTCGTGATCGACGACGATGCAGATGCGGTCGTGGCTGCGATCTGCAGCGGGCTCGGTCTCGCGGCGCGGTCGTAGCGGCTGCGGCGGTCTTGTAGAGCCGCGGTCGCCCAACCGCAGCGCGCGCGTGGTCAGGGCTTCTTCAAAGGTGGAGGCGGCGCCGCCTGCTGCGAGTAGATGAACGTCACCGCGGTGCACACCGGCACGGCGTTGCCGTTGACCTGGTACGGCCGGTAGCGCCAGTTCGCGCGCATCTCCGTCACGATCTTCTGGTCGTAGTCGGCGAAGTACGTGGACTTGAGCGTGGTGACGCTCTTGATGTCACCGAGCTCGGAGACGCACAGCTTGAACGAACCGATGATCTTGTCCTTGCCGGACTGCATGATCGCGACCTTGGTCTTATCGTCGGGTTGGATGTATTTGTCTCCCGCGATGCGATTCACCTCGAGCAGCGTCGGCGGGACGTTCTGCGGAGGTGGCGGTGGAGGAGGCGGGGACATGGTTCCACCGGGAACCCCACCGACGACACCACCCTGGACTCCACCGACGACGCCGCCGGGCACCCCACACGGATCGCCGCCTTCTTCGCCGCCTTCTACCCCCAGCTCCTGCTTCTCGATCTTCACCGGCTGGACGATGTCCTTGATCTTCGGCTTCGGCTCCGCGGGAGGCGGTGCCGCCGAGGACGTCCAGCAACCCGTGAGGGCGAGCGCGAGCAGGAGGCGATGCATGCGGGGGAGCCAAACACGAAACCGCGGTTCGGTGGTGACCGATCAGAGACTCGCCATCTGCTGACTGGTCTGCACCGTCTTCGCGCCGCGCCTGCGCAGCTGCTTCTCGATCTCGCCGGGCATGCCGCGCGTGCTCCACACCTTGACGCGGCGGCCGGCGTTGCTCGATCCGAAGCCCGCGACCACGAGCTGCTCGCGGCCAACGCCGAGCACCAGCAGCTGCTCGACCACGCTGTCGGCACGCTTCATCGACACGATCAGGTTGACGCGAGGCGGCCCCAGGCGATCGGCGTGGCCCTCGACGACCAGCATCCCCTCAGGATTTTCCTTGGCCCACGCGGCCGCATTCCCCAGCTGTTCGAAGCCGACCGGCAGGGTCGTGCTGCCTAGTGCGAATCTCACCTCGGCGAGCGGCGAGGCGTCGGGCTGCGCGGACGCGGGCGCCACGACGAGCGCGAGCGCCGCGATCCAGCTGCAATGCATCTTCATACAAGCTCCTTTCGGTGAGCTCGCGAGGACCTATCGCAAGTCGCGTGCCCGCCTGACCGATCGGCGGGGCTTACACGCGCGCCGCGCAGACGCAACTTGCCCGCATGTTCAGATCCTGGCGGCTCGGCCGGGTCCTCGGATTCCCGGTCGAGATCAACCTCAGCTTCATCCTGTTGCTCGCGTTCGTCTTGCTGACCTACGGCGGACTCGCGGGTGTGTTCGTCGTCCTGCTGTCGTTCGGCAGCGTGCTGCTCCACGAGCTCGGCCATGCGCTCGTCGCGCGACGCCTCGGGGTCGGAGTCAGTGCTATCGAGCTGTCGTTCTTCGGCGGCGCCGCGAAGATGGAAAGCACACCGCGGTCCGCGAAGGACGAGATCGCGATCGCGGCGGCCGGTCCTGCGGTCTCGTTGATGCTCGGTGGCGCGGGGCTCGGTCTCGCGGCGGTCACCGGCGTCGGCTTCTTCGCACTGCTCGGCGTGATCAACCTGGTGATCGCGGGCTTCAACTTGATCCCGGCGCTGCCGATGGACGGCGGTCGGATCCTGCGGGCCGCGCTCGCGTACCGGATGGACTACGTCAAGGCGACCGACATCGCCGTCGGGATCGCGCGCGTCGTCACCGTCGGCTTCGTGGTCGTCGGGCTCGCCTACGGCATCTGGACGCTCGTGTTGCTCGCACCGTTCCTGTGGATGATGAGCTCCGCCGAGCAGCGGCTCGCGCACGTCATGGCCGACGACTTCGCAGGCTATGGCCGCGGTGCCACCCAGGTGCTGGGGCGAAATGCCTGGGCGGGGCGCAATCCCTACCCGGCGAGCCCGTTCGCCCATGGCATGGCGATGCGGCGGTTCGTGATCCGGCAGCGTGACGGCCGGCTCGTGATCGAAGCGCTGGACTAGAGCCGCGCCCCCGGGCGTGCCAGAGTTGCGGCATGCGCTTCGTCCTGGTCTTGCTGCTCTTACTCCCGCTCGGGAGCGCTGTGGCAGACGTCGCGAAGTCCGAGGCCCTGGTGATCTTCGAGCGCGCGATCGCGGCGGAGAAGAACCCGAAGGCGCTGGTGGAGGTGCTGGCGGAGGTCGACGTGCTGATCGTGAAGAACGCGAAGGACGCCGACGCCCACTACGTGCGCGGCTGGATCCTGTCGCGCTCCGGCAAGAACAACAACGAGGCGGTCGCGGCGTACGACAGGGCGTACGAGCTCGACAAGCGGCTCGCCGATGCCGCCTACAACGCCGGCGTGGTGTTCGGGCGCAGCAATGATCCGAAGCAGGCGATCGTCCGGTTCGAGCGTGCGCTCGCGACCAACCCGAAGCACGTCGACGCCGCGTACAACGCCGGGCAGTCGTACTACGACCTCGGCGAGTACAAGGAAGCGGCGGCCAAGTGGGAGATCGCGGCGCGGCTGTCGCCCGAGGATTTTCAGATCGCGAAGAAGCTCGTGCAGGCGTACGTCGCGCTCGGCAAGCCACCGCTGGTGAAGAAGGCGCGCGACCGCGTGTTCGCGATCTGGAGGTCGGCGTCGCGCGCGGGCAAGTCACCCGACGACAAGCTCAAGTCGTATGTCTACGATCAGTTTCCGTCGGGCAAGTATCATGTCTACGTGCACGAGATGTTCGACACCTCCGGCGACACCGCCGTGATCTGGCAGGCCAAGATCGCCCTCAAGGAGAAGGTGATCGGCAGCATCAACCTCGAGACCTCCCCGGAGCTGCGTGGCAAGGGCACGCCGTACGCGCTCGGCGTCGACAAGGACGGCGAGCGCGTGCCGGTCGCCCCACAGACCTGGAAGATGTTGCCGGAGTACGCCGTGTGGAAACCGCTGGTCATCAAGACGATCGAGGAGAAGTTCTGATGGCGGATCCGAAGGGGAAGATCATCCTGTCGATCGTCAGCTTTGTCGTCGCGGCAGTCTGTGCGGTGATCGTGTTCAGCCGCGGTTGCTGAGCAATCCCGAGCGGTTGCCGAAAACCCCGCGTTCGCGTGCCTTTTCACGAGATCCCGCGCTCCTAACCAGACGAACAATCCAACTGGAGCTGCACATGTCTCGTCTGTTCTCGCTCGCTATCCTCGCTCTCGCCGCTTGTGACTCTCAGGTCGATGGAGATCACCAGGGCACGCCACTCGCGCAGATCGGTGGCTCGGTTCGCAATGCACGCACGCAGCCGATCACCGGCGATGCGGAAGTCGTCGTGATCTGGCAGAACAGCTCGGGGAGCCCGGATCTGACGGCCGCCGATTCGGTGGAGGTCGAGGGCTCGTTCCCTGCCCAGTTCACGCTGTCGATCTTCGAGCCGCCCGCCGATGCGCTGCTCAATAACTTCAATGGCGTCAGGGTCGGCGTCGCGTACGTCTTCGCGGGTGAGCCCGGTGCGGACTACAGCGACGAGGACGGTGCCGGCATCCTCGGTGCCGAGGAGAATCACCTGCTGGTCTACGTTCCCGACGGAGTGCCGGCGGGCAGCGATGCGTCGTACATCCTGCATGGCACGCCGGCGCCGGGCTTCCACATCTACAACATGCACAAGCTGAGCGAGCAGGAGCAGAACGATCGTGCGGCGTGCGAGCAGACGCTGGGCGACGATGCCGGGATCCCCGAGCTGTTCGAGGCGTGCGGCGGGTTTCCTTCGTTCGACGACTTCGTGCCGACGACCAGCGACCTGTCGACGCCGCTCGATGTCGAGCTGATCGACGACCTGTCGCAGCTCGAGCTGCCGAACTGGACCTAGTCGTGGCCAGGCTCGACGTGGAAGCGCTGTACCGGAACTACGGGCACAGCGTGCTGCGTCGAGCGCGGCAGATCATGGCGAACGAGGACGATGCCGTGGAGATGATGCAAGAGATCTTTGCCGGGCTGGTCGCGCGTCCGGATCAGTGCGACGGCACCTCGGCGCCGAGCACGTTCCTCTATGCGGTGACGACGCACGCGTGTCTGCAGAAGCTGCGCGATCGCAGGAATCGCTCGCGGCTCGTCGACGAACAGGTCAAGCCGTGGACGTCGGACGTCGATCCGCGATCTCCGGCAACGGCCTCGATCGTGCGCAGCGTGCTCGCGCAACTGCCGGCCGACGAGGCGCAGGCGAGCGTCTATTACCACCTCGACGGCATGACCCACGCCGAGATCGCCGAGGTGATGGCGTGCTCGCGCCGTCACGTCGGCGACCTGCTCGAGCGCGTCGGACAGCGGCTTCAGCAGGAGGCGTCATGAGCGGTCACATCTCCGACCTGCGCTGGGATCAATTACTCGCCGGCGAGGCGGAGCTGACGGACGAGGCCGCGGCGCACGCGAAGGAGTGCGCGGCCTGCAAGGCGCGGCTCGCGGAGCTGACCGCGGAGCGCGAGGCGTTTCGCTTTCGTGCACCGCCACCGGCACTCGCGCAGCCGAAGCGCTCGCTGCGCTGGACGATGCCGATCGCCGGGGTGCTCGCCGCCGCGGCGGTGATGATGCTGGTGCTCAAGGTCCGCGGTGGACGCGAAGACGAGCTCGTCTACGAGGGAAGCAAGGGCGGGAAGATCGAGCTGATGCTGTTCGCCGGGAAGCCCGATCAGCTGGCCGCGTTGACCCTCGAGGACAAGCTGTTCGCAGGTGACCTGTTGCAGGCCGGGTACTCGAGCCCGACCGATGGTTACGGCGCGGTGCTGTCGCGCGACGGTGCGGGCATCGCCAGCTCCTACGTGCCGGCCATCGGTGACGCGATGGTGCTCTTGCCGGCCGGAGAGCGACGATCCTTCCCGACCAGCACGCAGCTCGATGACGTGCTGGGCAGCGAGCGGATCGCGGTGGTGTGGTGCCATCGCGCTCGACCGCTCGCGCCGCTCCTCGAGGAACTTCAGCGCACGCAGACGATCGCCAAGATCGACAACTGCGCGATTCGCGTGTTCGCGGTGACCAAGGCCTCGCGGTGAAGCTCGCACTACGTCCTGCCCGCCCCAGCTCCTCCTCGGCGTGGCACGTGTGGCTTGCATCGATTGCATCGCACACGATTCAAGTTTTCTCGAACCTTCACAGCATGTTCCCGCGACTCCGGAATTTCGGAACCCCGGTCCGGAATGTTACAGCGGCGTTACTCGGCCTCTTGCTCGTGGCGAGCGAGGCGCACGCGGACGTCGAGCGCTACGCCGTGATCATCGGCGCGAACACCGGCGCCGCCGACGAGCAACGCCTGCGGTTCGCGGAGACCGACGCGGCGCGCGTGGCCGAGCTCCTCGGCGAGGTCGGCGGCGTGCCGGATGCGAATCAGGTGGTGCTGCGATCGCGGACGGCGGATCAGGTGCGCACCGCGTTGATCACGATCAACGAGCGGATCCGCGTCGGGCAGCGCGCGGGTCACGACGCCGTGTTGTTCGTCTATTACTCGGGCCACGGCGATGCCGAGGCGCTGCACCTCGGCGAGACCGCGCTCAAGCTGCGCGAGCTCGAGGCGCTGGTGCGAGGCTCGTCGGCGCAGGTCCGGATCTTGGTGATCGATTCGTGTCGATCGGGATCGATCACGCGCGTCAAGGGCGGGAAGCCGGCACCACCGCTGGCATTGCCATCGGTGGGTGTCGACGAGAGCCCGGGCGAGGGCTTGATCGTCCTGACGGCGAGCACGGCGGGCGAGGATGCGCAGGAGTCCGATCAGCTCGGCGGTTCGTTCTTCACGCACTATCTGTTGTCGGGCTTGCGCGGTGCCGCCGACGACAACTCCGATCAGACGGTGACCGTCGCCGAGGCGTTCGCGTATACCCGCGATCAGACGGTGCTGGCGTCGAGCCGCACGCTGAGCGGCACGCAGCACCCGACGTTCCACTACGACCTCCGCGGTCGCGCCGACATCGTGCTCGCGAGCCTCGGTGCGAAGGGGCGCGGCACGTTGACGTTTCCCGACAACGCGACGTGGTTGGTCGCGCGCGGTAGCGACGTGGTGGGCGAGATCGTCGTCGGTGCCAAGCGCCGCTCGCTGAGCCTGCGGCCCGGCAAGTACTTCGTGCGAGGGCGGCAACGCGAGGCGTTGCTCGAGGGCAACGTGTCGGTGACCGCCGATCGCGAGACGCGCGTCGAGACGTCGGTGCTCGCGCGGACCGAGTACGCGCGGTTGGTCCGGAAGGGTCACGGCGAGATCCTGCGCACGGTGGCGGGACCGATCGTCGGTCCAATCGTGCAGAGCGCGATCATCGAGGGCAGCTCGCCGTGCGTCGGCGTGCTCGCGGGCTGGATGTTCGTGCGCTCGGACCTGACGCTGTCGCCGCGGGTCGTCGCGTGTCGCGGCGAGTCGTCGAACCGCACGCTCGACGCCACCAGCGATCAGCTCGCCCTCGATCTACGGTTGTCGCGATCGTGGGATGTCGGGAAGCGCCTGTCGCTCGATCTCGGCGTCGCCGTCGGTGGCGAGCTGTTGCAACAGCGGTTCGACACGCGCGGCATCGCCCCGACCCGGAGCTCGTTCGCGGGCCACGTCGATGCCGGTGCCGGACTCTCGATTCCGTGGTCGCGGGGCTTCGTCGCCGCCGAGCTCGCGGCGCAGACGCACATCTTCTCCGTCGAGGATCAGGCCGGTGACCGCGATCTCGCAGCGCGGTTCGCGGTGCGTGCCGTGCTCGCCTTCGGCCTCTGGCTGTAGAGGCTCCGTGATCGCCGCAGCGAGCTCGAGCTCGGGCTCGTGCGGCCGAGCGCGGGCTGTTGCAACCAGCGGCAGGGTCAGAGCTTGTAGCC
>JANNBP010000293.1:0-25424 GCA_031385555.1 Deltaproteobacteria bacterium
CCCGGGGGGGGGGTGGGGGGGGGGGGGGTGGGGGGGCGCGGGCCCGGGGGGGCGGGCGACCGCGCGCCGGGCGTGGCGAACCCCGGTGGGTGGGTGGGGGGGGGTGGGGGAGGGGGGAGCGCGAGCCGGCGAGCCGGCGATCGGCAAGAACCGGATCGATCTCAAGGAGGGCAAGGACATCTGGACCGCGCAGATGCAGATCGGCGCTCCGATGGATCCTGCACTCCGGCCGTTCCTCGCGCAGATCTCGGCCTGCGTGTTGTTCGATCTGCTGATCGACAACTCCGACCGGTGGAGTGGCTCCAACACGGCGATGTCACCAGACGGGAAGACGCTGTACTTCATGGACAACACGATGTCGTTCTCGAAGGCGCTGTTCGGCCACGAGATCAACGTCCTCGCGATGCGGCGGATCCAGATCTATCCGAAGCAGCTCGTCGCGAAGATGCGGGCCTTGACCGTCGACGACATCGAGCGCGTGCTGGAGATGCCGCCGGAGAGTAAGCTGGCACCGTTGCTCAAGCCGTTTGAAGTCAAAGCGGTGCTCGCGCGCCGCGACAACATGCTGAAGTGGATCGATGGCTTGATCGCTCGCTACGGCGAGCAGCAAGTCCTGGGGTTCCCATGAACGCGTGTCCGATCTGTGGCAAACCGGTCGACGCGCTACGTGCACGCAACGTCAAGGTGCGCGGCATCCAGGTGGTCGCGTACTGCAGCCCCGAGTGCCTGGCGCAGGCGGCGGACTCGGCGGGTGTGCCCGCACCGAAGCAAGTCGCGCCCGAGAGCGGCCCGGTGATCGAGATCAGCTACGAGCCGGTGTCGGGCGTGGTGACGAGCGCGAAGGACGAGCGCACGCCGACTCCCGAGCTGATCAAGCTCGACGACAAGAAGAAGTCGGACAAGAAGGCCGACAAGAAGGCCGACAAGAAGGCGGACAAGAAGGCGGAGGCGAAGAAGCCCGACGACAAGAAGCCGGACGTCGTCGACGACAAGAGCGAGCCGCGCCCGGTGTTCAAGATCCTCGAGGAAGCCGGCGGCACCGCGAGGAGCGTCACGCCGCCGAAGGGCGCGCTGATCCAGCCCGCGCTCCTCGACAATCGATCAACGTCCGCCGAGAAGGTCTCGCCGGCGAAGCTGTCCGACGCGGCACCCGGCAAGCGACGGCTGACGCGCGAGACGCTCGAGCGCGACAACAAGAACGTCGATCAAGCGGAGGACTGGCTCGCCGACGAGCCGGCGAACGTCCATGGCGTGCGGTCGGGGACCGAGGTCGAGGGCGCCGTGCGCGGCGGCGGAGGCAAGCGCGCGCTGCTGATCCTGGTCCTGATCGCGATCATCGGTGCGGGTGTCGTGCTCGCGGTGAAGTTCCTCGGCGGAAGATCAGACGCCGTCAAGCAGGGCACCGGGACGATCGGCTCGGCCACGAGCTCGCAGCCAGACGCGACGGAGGCTGGCTCGGCGCGCGCGACGCGCGTCGTCGGTCCCAGCCAACCCATCGAGGCCGTCGAGCATGACGACAAGCGCCCACCGCTCGCCCGTGCGACGGAGGTGCTGAAGCACTGGCTCGCCGCGAAGGACTCGCCGCGCGTGCAGCGCCTCGCCGCGGCTGCGTTGTCGCGTACCGGCGACGGGGATGCGATCGAGCGGCTCGCCCTCGCGCTGCAGAAGGACACGCTCGAGGACGCGGGCCGCCACGACGTCGCCTATGCCCTCGCGCGCGCGAAGGACAAGCGCGGCCTCGACGCGATGACAGCCGCGATCGCGGCGCCTCGGCGCGACGACAAGCTCACGGTCGGGCGGTTGCTCGTCCAGCTCGGCGACACCCGCGCCGTCACCGCGCTCACGCCCTACCTCGAGCTGCCGCAGCACAAGCTCGGCGCCGCCGAGTGGCTCGCGCGCCTCGCCGAGCCACGCGCGATCAAGGCCCTCGAGCAGATCCGCGCCGACGAGAAGGCGACGCCCGACGACAAGGCGCGCACGGCGATCGCACTCACGCTAGCCGGGAAGCCTGGGTTCGGAGACGAGCTCCACGCACTGCTCAAGGATCCGCGGTGGAACTGGTTCGCCGCCGAAGCCCTCGCGACCAAGCGCGACGATGCGGCGCGCCCGGTGCTGGTCAAGCTGCTCGAGGTCACCTCGCTGCGCGTCGGTGCGGCACGCTCGCTGCGCGCCCTCGCACCCGAACGCACGCACGACGCGGAGCTCAAGACGCTGATCACCGCGCTCGATCATCCCGACAAGCAAAAAGATACCGAGCAGCTGACGATCGCCGAGGCGATCCTGCTGCTCTCCGGTCCCCCCGCCTGGGCGGAACATCAATGACCCCACCGCTGCCGGGGCAACACGCCGATCGCGCAGACGCCGAGCTGCGTCGGGATCTGCGAACGTTCTATCTGTTCCGGCTGCTCGCGACCTCGTATCTCTTCACCCCGATCTTCATGCTGTTCCAGGCCGATCGCGGCCTGTCGTTCTTCGAGCGGCTCGCGCTCGGCGGCATCTACAGCGCCGTGATCGTGCTCGTCGAGGTTCCGACCGGCGTGTTCGCCGATCGGTTCGGTCGCCGCCGCTCGATGCTGCTCGGCGCGCTCGCGATGGTGGGCTCGTCGCTGCTGGCGCTGCAGGCCGATAGCTTCGCGACGTTCGCGATCGCCGAGAGCCTGGGGGCGCTGTCGATCGCGCTGTGCTCGGGCGCCGACTCCGCGTACCTCTACGACCTGCTCGACGCCCACGGGCGCGCCCACGAGTATCCCAAGCGCGAATCGGCGGCCAGCGCGTGGCACTTGATCGGCAGCGCGGTCGCGTTCGCCGGTGGTGGCTGGCTCGCGAGCTACGACCTCGGGCTGCCGTACCTCGTCACCGCCGCGGTCGCCGCGGTCGCCGCCGTGGTCGCGTGCGTGATGCGCGAGGCACCGGTGGCACGCGCCGTGGTGACGTTCGGCATGCAGAGCTGGGGCGCACTCGCCGAGGTAGCGCGCAACGGCCGGCTCGCCTGGATCGTCGGCTACTCCGCCGTGGTGTTCGTGCTGCTGCGCGCGACCGTCTACGTCTATCAGCCGTATCTCCACGACCGCGGGCTCGGCCCCGCAGAGACCGGCGCGCTGTTCGCGGGCGTCTACCTGATCGCGGCCCTCGTCGCGTATCGCACGCACACGCTGTACGCGCGGTTCTCCGACAAGGTGCTGCTGTGGTCGCTGCTCGGCGTGCTCGCGGTAAGCTTCGTCGGCCTCGCCGGGGCGGGCGCCGGGCCGTGGATGCTCGCGCTGCTCGTGATCCAGGCGATCGCCAACGGCCTGTACTCGCCGCTCACCAAGCCGATCCTCAATCGCGAGATCGCGGACTCGAGCCGGCGCGCGGCCGTGCTGTCGGTCGAGTCGATGGTGCGGCGGGCGGCGATGGGCGTGTTCGCGCCGCTGGTCGGGTTGTTCGGGCAGACCGACGTCATGCTGCTGTGCGGCCTGGTCGGGCTCGGCGGAATGGTCCTTCTCGGGGTCTTCCGGACGGATCGCAGGCCGTGATTTCGTACGCTTAGGGAACCGATTGACTCTCTCGGGCCGGCAGACCAGACTGCGCCGCCCTCATGACGACCCTGACTTCCGAGCCTCAGCGAATCTATTTCGTGTCGCTCGGCTGTCCCAAGAATCAGGTCGATACCGAGCTGATGCTCGGCCAGGTCCAGGCGGCCGGGCACTCGATGGTCGATGCACCCGACGATGCCGACGTCATCGTCGTCAACACCTGCGCGTTCATCGACGCCGCGAAGGAGGAGTCGGTCGACACCATCCTCGAGATGGCGGCGCACAAGAAGTCGAAGAAGGGGTCCGCGCGCAGGCTCGTCGTGACCGGCTGCCTCGCGCAGCGCTACGCCGACGACCTCGCGAAGGACATCCCGGAGATCGATACGATCCTCGGCAGCGCAGATTTTCAAGCGCTCGCGAAGGCGCTCGCGGACGCGCCGGTCGCGAAGCTGCCCTCGGGCAAGACCAAGGCACGCAAGGCGCTGCCGGTGATCCAGGTCAGCGAGACGCCGGCCTACATCTACGATCACGATGCGCCGCGCGTGCGGATCGGCGCGCGCCACTCGGCGTACGTCAAGATCGCCGAGGGCTGCGATCGCCCGTGCTCGTTCTGCATCATCCCCAAGCTGCGCGGTCCGCAGCGCAGCCGCACGATCGCGGACATCGTCGCCGAATCGAAGATGCTCGCCGCCGAGGGCGTGCTCGAGCTCAACCTGATCGCCCAGGACCTGACCCGCTACGGCTGGGATCACGGCAGCTCGCCGGACACCCGGCAGACGCTCGCCCAGCTCGTGCGCGAGCTCGGGAAGGTCGAGGCGCTCGAGTGGATCCGCCTCCACTACACCTTCCCGAGCGCGTTCGACGACGAGCTGATCGACGCGATCGCGAGCACGCCGAAGATCGTCAAGTACATCGACGTCCCGCTCCAGCACATCGCCGATCCGATGCTCAAGCGGATGCGGCGTGGCCACTCGTCGAAGGTGACGCGCGCGCTGATGAAGAACCTGCGTGCGCGGATCGACGATGTCGTCATCCGCACCACGTTCATCGTCGGTCACCCAGGTGAGACCCAGGCGGAGTTCGACGAGCTCTGCGAGTTCGTCGCCGAATCGAAGTTCGATCGCGCCGGCGCATTCACCTACTCGATCGAGCCGGGCACCGCGTCCGCGATGCTGCCGAACCGCGTCCCCGAGGACGTCATGCTCGAGCGCCAGCAGACGCTGATGGAGATCCAGCGCAAGATCAGCCGCGAGCGCCACGAGGCGATGGTCGGCAAGGAGATCCACGTCCTCGTCGAGGGCGAGTCCTCCGAGAGCGAGTACTTGATGGAGGGCCGCTGGTACGGCCAGGCGCCCGGCATCGATGGCGTCACCTACCTCACCGATGGCCGCGTTCCCGCGGGCTCGCTGGTCAAGGCGCGCGTCACCCAGGCGAGCGACTACGACCTGGCGGCCACGCTCGAGCTCTAGCTGGACGTCGTGGCGTCCAAGGTCTACGGGCCCTAGCCGCGAACTTCGGTCGGCATCTCGTCGAGCCACTCCGAGCTGACCTCGCCCATCATCATCTCGTGGCCGTCGTACTCTTCGACGCCCTGACTGCGCATGAACTTCGGCGAGAACGCGACGCACCGCTTCGCCTTGCCATGGATCCGCACCTGGCTGAGGTTGGTGCAGAAGAACACGGCCTGATCGCACGTGGTGCAGTGACGGACGGTCGCGTCGTCGGTGCTGGTCAGCGACTCCCACGACTTCGGGCACTGGAACTTGAACGGCGAGTCACACTTCTCGATCGCGGTGCGGGTGACGATCGCGAGCCACTCGTCCTCCACCGTGTCCGACAGCACGTACAATCGCTTCGCGGCGTCGCTGTCCTCGGCCGGCGCCTCCGCGAGTAGCCGCACGATCTCCGCTTTCTTCGCCTGGCCGGTCTCCTCGAGCCAATCCGCGAACACCATCCGCATCGCGAGGTCGTCGGGGTTGTCCCGCAACCGGAGCAGGAAGCGATGTTCGACGGGCGTGTTGGCGTCCGTGGGGGTCTTCTGGCCGTTCTGCCAGTCCTGGGCAGGCCACTCCTTGGTCGGTGTGGAGTCGTCCATCGAACCAGTCTACGCGGAGGGCCGGCCGATCCGCCACAGTCCGATCGCGGCCCAGATACCCGCGATGATCGCGATCCCGACCGCCGCGGCGGGAGCCGAGAGCGCGTCCTCGACCGGCTGGAGATTCGCGATGCTACGGCCGTGCTCGGTGATGCTGAGGTGCTTGATCGTGGCGGGCATCACCCCGAGAGGGAGGTCGAAGAACAGCATGTAGACCACGGTGAGAGCCATCCCGTAGCGAGGTGCGAGCGTGGCGATCGCCGCCGCGATGATCGACAGCGCGGTACCCACGAGGACGAGCGCGCCGATGCTCGCGAGGGTGGGCTCGCCTGCACCGGCCGTGATCGCGATGCACCAGCTCGCGATCGAGAACACCCAGATCACGGGAGCTGCCGCGATCAGCTTGCCGACCGCCACGCTCCAGCGCGGGATCGGCCGCGACCACAGATACGTGATCGAGTGATCCTCGATGTCGTCGCCGATCGACGACGCGACGAACAGGGCAGGGAGCACGGCGAGCACGAGCTGGACGAAGCCGAACACGCTGAGCGGATCGGCAAAACCTTCTTCCCGCCTCGCCGCGGTCAGGGCCGCGTAGCCACTCGGCAGCAGCGCGATCATCGCTCCCACCCACAGCGCCCGCCCGCGGAACAACCGCCGCAGCGTGACGCGCGCGATCGTCAGCGTCGGGCTCACGCGCGGCGCTCGGTCGTCAGGTACTCGAACACCGCGGACAGGTTGTTGTCGGGCGAGGCGAGCGATTCGATGACCAGCTCGCGCGCGAGCGAGATCTCGGCGAGCTCGTCGTAGCAGCGATCGGGATCGCGGGTCTCGATCACCACACCGCGTTCCAGGATCTCGAGCCGCGCGACGTGGGTGGCCTCGGCGAGCGCGGCTGCGAGGACGCGCGGGCGCGCGCATTCGACGCGGATCCGGTGCGGGTGCCTGTCGATCAGCTTGCGGATCTCGTAGACGTTGCCCTCGGCGAGCACCTGGCCGCGATGGATCACCACGATCTCCGACGTCAGCGCCTCGATCTCGTAGAGCACGTGGCTCGACACGATGACCGTCTTGCCGGCGGCGGCGAGCGCGCGGATGCCATTGATGATGTCGACCCGCGCCAGGGGATCGACGCCGGTGAGCGGCTCGTCGAGGAGCAGCAGGTCCGGATCGTGTGCGATCGCGGTGGCGAGCTTGGTCCGCTGCCGCATGCCCTTCGAGAAGCCGCGGACCCGGCGGTGCATCGCGTCGGTCATCTTGACCTCGGCGAGCGCGTGCTTCGCGGCCGCGTCGGCGCCGGTCACGCCGGCGAGCTGTGCCATCACGGTGACCAGCTCGAGCGCGGTCAGCTCGTCCCACGTGTTCTCGTGCTCGGGCGCGTACCCCAGCCTCCGCCGCACGTCCGCGCACTCGAATGGGTTCTCCCCGAACACGGTGAGCGCGCCGCGCGACGGGCGGAGCAAGCCGGCGATCAGCTTGATCAGCGTCGACTTGCCGGCGCCATTCGGTCCCAGCAAGCCGACGATGCCACCGCCGAGCGTCCAGCTGACGTCGGAGATGCCGAGCACCTGTCCGTACCACTTGCTGCAGCGATCGGCGACCACCACGCTCACGAGGCACCGACCCCGGCGTGCTGAGCGCGGCGGACCTGAAACGCGATCAACGCGATCGACAGGGCCGAGTAGCCGATCAACGAGCCGAGCGCCGCATCGAGCGGGATCGCCGGGTCCCTGTCGCGGAACTCGAGGTCGAACAGATGGAACGCCACGGCCTGCACCGCGCGTGGCGGATCGAGCGCGCCGATCGCCGGCGACGCGACGTGCGCGAGCGCGTACGCCATCGCGCCGAAGATCAGATAGAACGCGGCCCACAGCGCGAGCGCGTGGCGGCGGTTGGGCAACAGCGACGAGAACGCGAGCGGCACGCAGGCATACGCGAGCGTCGCGAGCGCACCGACGGCGAGCGTCTTCGGCAGGATCGGCAGCAGCGCCTTCACTTCGTCGAGATCGTCGGCGACGCCGAGCCGGAGCAGCGCGAGCACCAGGGGGCCAGCGAGCACGAGGATCGCGACCAGCGCACACAGGCCGACCAGCTTGCCGATCACGTACTGCCGCGGTCGCGTCGAGCGTGCGAAGTAGAACCCGAACGCGCCGGTCTGAACATCGGTGGCGATGATCGTCGCGCCGAGGGTCAGGCTCGCGAGGAAGCCGACGCGGCAGAACCAGATCATCGCCTCGGGCAACGCCGTGTCGATCAACCGCTGCGCGAACAGCTGCGCGCTCCCGAGGCTCGACTTGCGCTCGCTCGCGAACATCATCATCCCGCCGGAGATCGCCATCGTGATCACCGCGAGCCCGAGCGGCGCCTTGAACCGCCACCACGTCTTCCACGCGATCGCGATCTGGTGGCGGGCGATCACACGCCAGCGGGCGCTGTCGCTGCGTCGCGGACCCTCGTAGCGGCGATATCCGAGGTCGTGGATCGTTCCCGTCGGTTTCACGTCGAGCCGATCACGCGAAGGAACGCGGCCTCGATCGTCTCGCGCCGCGGTGTCAGCCCGCGGACCTGGATCCCGGCGTCGCGCGCCACGCGAAACACCAGCTGCGACGTGGCGCCCTCCGGCAGATCGACCTCGAGCGCGATCGGCGAGGTCGGCTTGCACGGCACACCCACAGCGGCGAGCACCTCCGCGAACCGCGCGGCCTCCGCCTTGACCTCGATCACGAGCTGATCGCCAGCTGGTTTCGCGGTGCTGCGATCCGCCCGCAGCTCCTCGATCGTCCCGGTGAACTTCACCGCGCCGCGATGCATGATCACCGCGCGATCGCAGACCCGCTCGACATCGGGCAGCAGGTGCGTCGACAGCACGATCGCGCAGCCGCGCCTCCCGGGCAGGTCGCGGATCAGCTCGAGCATGTCCTCGCGCGAGCGTGGATCGAGGCCGTTGGTGGGCTCGTCGAGGAACAGCAGCTCGGGATCGTGGACCAGCGCCTGCGCGAGCTTGACCCGCTGCTTCTGCCCCGTCGAGTAGCCGTCGATCGGTTGATAGCGCTTGTCGTCGATGCCGGCGTAGTACAGCGCCGCGTGGGCGCGCTGCATCGCCTCGTTGCGCGGCAGCCCCGAGAGCTCGCCGGCGTACGTGCATTGCTCGACCGCGTTCATCCCCGAGAGGAACGACTCCTGCTCCGGCATGTACCCGACGCGATCGCGGATCTCGCCACCTTGCGTCTTCGCCGAGAGCCCGAGGACGCGCGCGTCGCCGTCGAACGGGATCAGGCCGAGCAAGCACTTGAGCAGCGTCGACTTGCCGGCACCGTTCGGGCCGAGCAAGCCGATCACGTTACCCTCGACCACCGCATCGACCCCCGCGAGGGCCGTGATCGCTCCATAGGTCTTGGTCAGGCCCGCGAGCTCGAGCAGCGGCGTCACTTGATCACCTCGATGGACACTGGCACGACGCCGGCATCGATCATGTCGAGAAGCTCCGCAGCTCTCTCGGAGACATCGATGATCCGGTTCGCGTTGCCATACGGTCCGCGATCGTTGATCCGCAGCACCACGGATCGTCCATTCTTGCGATTCGTGACCTTCACCCGTGTGTACATGCGCAGCGAACGATGCGCCGCCGTCAACGCGCGCTTGTCGAAGCGTTCACCCGAGGCCGTCGGCCCGCCGTGGTGCTTGCCGCCGTACCAGGTCGCGTAGCCGGTCTGGATCCCCGACGGGGCGGGCTTCGGCTTGGTGGGTTTCGCGGCCTGCGTCGACGGTCCGCACGCCCCGACCACCAGCGCGAGGGCGACGAGCGCGGGCCTCATCGCGCGCTCGTGATCGCTCGCGTGTGCTCACCCCTTCGACTGGCGACGCCACCCACCCCGCCCGCGGGGATCATCTCGAGCAGCCCGCGCCGAGCGAGCGGCCGGCCTTGTCGAGCGCGGCCTTGCGAAGCTGCGCGCCCGTCGGACCATCACCGAGCTTCTTGCGTGCAGCCTCGCCGTGACCCGGACCGAGGATGTCGCGCATGTACGCGGTGTGCTCGAACGTGTCCGAGTGCTCGTGCGTGTGGCACTGCGTGGCGCACAACGCCTCCGCGGGGAGCCGCTGCGTCGCCAGCGGGCGCTCCTCGCCACCCTTCGCGACGTGGATCGACGACGGGCCGTGGCAGACCTCGCACTGGACGTTGCGCAGCGGTTCGTTGAACGCGAGGTTAGAACCGCCCGGTCGCTCCCATCCGGTGACGTGACAGCTCGTGCAGTCGAAGTCGAACTGCTGGCCGCGATCGACGAGCGTCTTCCAGGCCTGGGCGTGACGCGTGGTCTCCCAGAACCGCACCGCCTCGGCGTGGCAATCCTCGCACGCGGCCCCGCCCTCGTACCGCGGCTGGTTCTTGCCCGGCTCGGGCGGCAGCGTCTTCGCCGCCTTGACGTTCGCGAGCCCCGCGGCGCGGAAGTATTCGGTGACGCGATCGTTGACCGACTTCTCGCACGCGAGCGCCTTGTTGATCCTGACCTGCGAGAGCGTGAAGTAGATCCCGGCCGCGGGGATGACGAGCGGTGCCTTGCCGAGCTCGTCGCGCTGCGCGATCAAGCCGATCCGCTCGTCCTGCGAGGTCTTGACGAACGCCGGATCCGCCTTGGGATCGGCGGCGAACTTCTCCAGGTCTTCGTCGAGGGATGCGATCCGCTTGTTCAGGCTCGCGAGCTTGAGGGTCGCGACCGCCGGACCCACGGCGTCGGCGAGGGGGCCCGCACCGCGCATCGTGATCTCGAGCTTCGACACGATCTGGCCGCGGTTCGCGGGCACCACGATCCAGCCATCGCCGACCTTCTGCGCCTCGATCTCGATCCGCTCGGGCTCGGGCGTCAGCGCACCCAACCCGGCGATGGCGAGATCGATCCCGCCGATGTCGCGCATCAGCTTGACGGCATCCTTCTTCGACGGCGCCTGGATCAAGCCGACAATCACCTGTGCGCCTTGCTTCTTGAGCTCGGCGACCGCGGCCTTGCCCGCCGCGATCGGCGGAGTCGCCGTCACGCCGGTGATCATCTCGGGCAGCGCGACGCCGAACACGCCGACCTTGGTGCCGCCGGTCAGCGCCTGCGCATCGATCACCGTCGGCGCGACGATCTGGAGGTCGTTCGCGGTGACGTTCGCGATCGAGCGCGGCAGCCGCGTCTTGCTCGGCCCCTTCGCGAGATCGGCGGGACCGAGGCCGAGCGCAGAGATCTTCAACTCGGTCGTGTACGTCGTCGCGAGGAGATCCGCCTTGAGCTCTTCCTGCGCCGCGTACTGCGGTGGGATCGGGCTCTTCGAATAGAGGAGAGATCCGGCATCGACCACCAGCGTGGGACCCTGTCCGCGCGCCTCGGTGACGAGCTTCGTGGTCCTCGATAAGTCCCCGAGGGGGTCGCTCGTGCACCCGCAGGGGCCGATCTGCCCCCGAACTTCTGCCAGCGCGAACAGGGTAAAGGTGGGTTTGGCCGGGGTGTCCGGTAGTGCGCTACCGCCCGAACCATTGCTTTTAACGTCGGTTTTCGAGCAGCAGGCAGCTGCAACGATCAACCATGGCAGGGCCATTCGCCGCCGCATCGGTCAGGGATATAGCACGGTTGACAGCACATACCCTGCTGGGTAGATTCCGCCGCTCTCTAAAGGCACCAAGAACATGTCCGTCGCCATTCGATTCTCACGCCAAGGCAAGAAGAAGTCTCCGTTCTACCGCATCGTTGCGGCAGATAAGCGCAAGGCGCGCGACGGCAAGTTCATCGAGCTCCTTGGCACCTATCATCCCACCACCAAGGTCCTGAAGCTCGACACCGAGCGCTACCAGAAGTGGATCAGCGTCGGTGCCCAGCCCTCGGGCACGCTCGCGGCGGTCGTCCGCCGTACCGCACGCGCTGCACCCAAGGCAGCCTGATGCCGGAAGATGATCGTCGCGATTCGGGGCCGGAGAAAGACGGTCCCGATCTCGCCGAGCTGATCCGTTACATGGCGGTCAACCTCGTCGACAAGCCCGATGAAGTTCGGGTCGAGTTGATCGAGGAGCGCAACGCCAACGTCTTCGAGCTCGAGGTCGCGGAATCGGACCTCGGCAAGGTGATCGGCCGTGGCGGCAAGACCGCTCGCGCCCTGCGCACCATCGTCCAGACTGTCGCGCCTCGATCTCGCAAGCGCACGCTGGTCGAGATCCTCGAATAAGAGAAATCGCCCGTGAAGGGTGATTCCCGTATCGAGATTGGCGGCGTCGCGCGCGCCCACGGCATCCGTGGGGAGATCGCGGTGTTCACGCACGACCCTGACTCGACGGTCCTCGACCGCATCGACTCGATGTGGATCGACGGCATCGAGCACGAGATCGCGGCTGCGCGGTCGACGCCGAAGGGCTGGCTCGTCCAGCTCGCCGGCGTCGAGACCCGCAACGAGGCGGAGGCCCTGCGTGGGCTCGTCATTGAGGTCCCACGCGAGGCGCTGGAGCTCTCCGAGCACGACGTCCTGCTCCACGACCTGATCGGGCTCAAGGTGCAGCTCGCCGACGGTACGGCGTTTGGCGAGATCGCCGGGGTCGAGGCCGACTACCAGGACCGCCTGGTGATCCACCACGACGGCCGCGAGTACCTGCTGCCGCTGGTCGACGAGCTGGTGCCCGGCGTCGACGTCGCAGCCGGGATCGTCACCATCACGCCGCCCGACGAGCTGCCGTCGATCCCGATCCCGATTCCTCGCAAGCGATGAAGTTCACCGTCGTCACGATCCTCCCCGAGCTGGTCGAGCCGTGCCTCGCGGCTGGCGTGGTCGGGCGCGCGAAGGAGGCCGGTACGATCTCGGTGGTGGCGATCAACCCGCGCGACTTCACGACGGATCGCCACCGCACCGTCGACGACACACCGTACGGCGGCGGCCCCGGCATGGTGATGAAGCCCGAGCCCCTGCTCGCCGCGATCGATCAGGCGGGCGAGGGCAGGCGCATCCTGTTGTCGCCCGCGGGCAAGCCGCTCACGCAACAACGGGTGCGCGAGCTCGCGCAGCTGCCGCACTTGATCCTGGTGTGCGGTCGCTACGAAGGGATCGATCAGCGCGTGATCGAGCAGGCGATCGACGAGGAGATCTCGATCGGCGACTACGTGCTCACCGGCGGCGAGCTCGGCGCGCTGGTGATCATCGATGCCGTCTCGCGGTTCGTCCCCGGTGTGCTCGGGGAAGCGGCCTCCACCGACGAGGAATCGCATGCGGCGGGCTTGCTCGAGTACCCGCACTACACGCGGCCCGCGAAGCTCGGCGAGGCCGACGTCCCGGCCGTGTTGCTCGGCGGCAACCACGCGGCGATCGCAGCGTGGCGTCGCCAGCGATCGATCGAGCGCACCGCGCAGCGGCGCCCCGATCTCTACGCGCGGTTCTCACCGTCGAAGGCCGATCGCAAGCTCGTGCCGCCGCTCAACGCGCGCACGCACATCGCCCTGGTTCATCATCCCGTCGTCGATCGCACGACCAAGGTCGTGACCACGTCGATGACCAACCTCGACATCCACGACATCGCACGCTCGTCGCTGACGTACGGCCTCGCGGGGTACCACCTGATCACGCCGGTCACCGTGCAGCGCGACAAGGCCGAGTACATCGCGAAGCTGTGGGCCGACGAGATCCGCACGCCACCCACCAGTGGATCTCGGGCCGATGCCCTCGCGCTGGTCCGCACCTCGGCCACGATCGACGAGACCATCGCGCACCTCACCGATCGCCACGGCCAGGCGCCGCTGGTGGTGGCCACCTCGGCGCGTCCGGAGTCATTTCCGGGCGCTCCTCACCTGACGCCCGAGGATCTCGTCGCAGAAGTTTCGTTGGGCGAAGCGCCGGTGCTGATTCTCCTCGGGACTGGTTGGGGGCTCGCGGATTCGCTGATTCCGTCTGTGTCCCGTGTGCTTACGCCGATCGAAGGCGCTTCGGATTGGAATCATCTGTCGGTTCGGAGCGCCGCCGCGATCCTCCTCGATCGCCTGTTCGGCCGGCGAGCTTGACGCCTACCTCTGTTCTCTGGCAGAACACCGCGTCCAACCAAGGCTTTCCAATGACCGCGCGCGGTGCAGCAGCAATTCTCGAATCGATCAACAAGGCTAACCATCGCGCCGTCGCGTTGCCGGAGTTCCGGCCCGGTGACTCGATCAAGGTCTGGGCAAAGATCCGCGAGGGCGAGAAGACTCGCCTCCAGGCCTTCGAAGGCGTGTGCATTGCACGCGCTGCCAAGGGCTCGCGATCCACGTTCACGGTCCGCAAGATCTCCTACGGCGTCGGTGTCGAGAGAATCTTCCCCGACAACTCGCCGAACATCGACAAGATCGAAGTGATCCAGCGTGGTCGCGTCCATCAGTCGCGCCTCTACTACCTGCGCGACCTGTCGGGCAAGGCAGCACGCATCAAGGAGCGAGAGAACAGCTACGTGGCTGTCGAAGAGGCCCCGGAAGCGCCGGCCGCCGAGGCCGCCGCCGAGCCCGCCGAAGTGAAGGCAGAAACGCCGAAGAAGGTGAAGAAGCCGCGGAAGCCGGACAAGAAGAAGTAAATCTTCTTCGAAGCTGGCTTCGAGATCCGCACCTGCGATGAAAGGGACGCAGGTGCAGGAGGTGATGGATGATGGATACGACCCTTTCCCTTGGTAGCGCCGCTGAAGCTGTGGCGATCCACGTGCTCCTCGAGCGCGGTTACTGCGTCGTAGCGCGCAACTTCCGCTGCAAGGCGGGCGAGCTCGACGTGATCGCGTACCGCGCCGATCCGCGGGACCGGCACTCGCGTGTCTGGCAGCGGCGTCGCGAGGCGCGAATGCTGTGCTTCATCGAGGTGCGCAGCCGGTTCGACGACGAGCATGGCGATGCGCTGCTCGCGATCGGTCGTGGCAAACAGGCGCAGGTCGCGCGCGTCGCCGGCATCTACCTGGCGATGTACGAGCCCGCGTACGACGAGATCCGGTTCGATGCGATCGGGATCACCGCCGGTATCCCGACGCTCGTCGAAGAGGCCTGGCGCCTCGGCCGAATCTGAACCGGGTTTGCGTTTGCGTTTGCCAGACGCCGACGAGAGGATGAGGCGCTTCGGTCGGGCTCGATCAACCGCTAAGGTCTGGTTCCCTCCAATTGCGCCTGGAAGCTGCGCAACCGTGTTCCGGGCTGGCTTCAACATACGTGGTCAGAGGGTCGCCAAATCGCCAAACGAAACCCGCCAATCGCCAAACAATCTTTCAACCAGACGTCGACGTTCAACATTCGTTCGACGAGAACGCCCACGCCCGTCCGGCGTTGAGACGCCGGACGAGACCGCTCACGCGAGAACGCCTTCTGTCGACGCCCTCAGCGTCGACAGAACTAGATAGGTCTTTACGGCTGGTCGCTCCGCGTGACCTCTTGGATCGATCCTTTGGCGAGCCTTGGCGGGCCTCACTTGGCGATTTGGCGACCCTCTGAACCAGTAGTGCCCGTGCGCAACACGCGTGCGTAACGCGGACAGCGCCTGCTCCTGCGAGGCCGGTGGAGTGCAGACCCAAGCGATCGACGCAGTCGCCGGCCGAAAACGAAAACGGCGCCCGCAGGCGCCGCATCGCGAAGCACTTCTATAGGGTCCGGGATCCGAGTCCCGAGAAGTTAGCTGCGACCTGGGAGGTTCGAGCAGAGGTTCGTGGCGTTGTCGGGGTCGCACGCCTTCGGCGTCGAGAGCACGCCGCTGTCGGGAACCACGATGTAGTCCTTGCAGATGCAGAACTTCCGGCAGCAGAACGGACCGACCGTCACGGCGATGCCGCACGCGAAGCCACCCGTGCACGGCGACTCGGGGACGCGCTCGCAATCATCGGCGGTCTCGCACTCGGAGGTGCAGAGGCCGTTGTTGCCGGTCGGATATTCGGAGCCGGCCGGCAGCTCCTTGCCGAGCGGAACGCGCAGACACGTACGTGTGACGCAGTCGAGCGACGGCGAGGCGACGACGACCTCGGAGGCCGCGGGCGTCTGATTGCCGAGATCGCAGACGCGACCGACGGGCTCACCGCCGCAGGCAACGAGGCCGGCGACGAACAAGCCGAGAACTACGACGGAAACACGTCGACTCATCGGCGCCGATAATAGAAGTCCCCATACCCAAGTCAAGAGAAGCGGCCGGTCCTCGACCAAGGGGGGGTGAGGGGACGATCGGCGACGAGCGAGGTCCATGAGAGGTAGTGGCGCCTCCTGGCGTGTTCCGTCACCAAATCCGGCTTCAGGTGTGTGAACGGTCGTGCGCAACCAGCGCGGCACAGCCGTGTCCCCGGCGAAACCCCGAGGATCCGATCGCCTCGCGGGCCACGTCGCCTTGACAACATGTCGTGGGGTTGCAGATGATTCCGCGCATTACTAGGGGCGGCGGATCTCACACATCCGAAGCGACGTCCCATCTCGGAGGAACCCATGCGAACCGTCACCAAACTCTCGTTGTCCGCGCTCGCGGTCTTGGTCGCCGCGAGTCCTGCCTTCGCCCAGCCGAAGAAGGACAAGAAGGACATCGAGATGGAGCAGGACAATGTCGCGTCCTCTCCCCCGAGCAAGACGCTCGAGCGAGCGATCAAGCTCTACGACAAAGAAGACTTCTTCTCCGCATCGATCGAGCTGAAGAAAGTCCTCGATGGAGAGAGCGGCGACGACGCGAAGAACAAGCAGCGCGCCGAGTTCTTCATGGGCAAGACGCTCTTCAACATGGGCAAGAACTCGAAGCCGGCGTGGGGCTTCTATGCCGCATCGCTCGCGTACTTCGACAAGATCGTCCAGGCCGGCGACGCGCACACCTATCACGGTGCTGCGCTGAAGTGGCTCGCCGCGCTATCGCGCGTGTTGCCCGAGACCTCGGGCATCCTCGAGAAGATCGGCACGTACGACGCGAACGCACTCGAGGATCCGTCGCTGTCGTCGGTCAAGGACGAGCTGATCTTCCTCCTCGGTCGCCACTACTACCGCCGCGGCGGCGATGGTGACTTCGACAAGGCGATCGGCCTGTTCCAGAAGGTCAACCGCCAGAGCGAGTTCTACATCAAGTCGAAGTTCTTCGAGGGCGTGACCTACGTCCGCAAGTACGAAGGCAAGCCGGCGATCGATGCGTTCAAGGAGATCTTGATCATCGGTCAGGAGCGCCCGGCGGCGTACAAGGCCGACGACATCGCGAACTATAACGAGCTCGCGCAGCTGCAGATGGCGCGCGTGTTCTACTCGACGCAGCAGTTCGACACCTCGATCAAGTACTTCGAGAAGCTCGACCAGAACTCGGCGGACTGGACCGAGTCGCTGTTCGAGGCGAGCTGGGCGTACTTCATGAAGACGCTGAACTCGAAGGCGCTCGGCAACGTTCACACGCTGAACGCGCCGTACTTCGAGAACCAGTTCTTCCCGGAGTCGATGCTGCTCAAGAGCGTCATCTACTTCAAGTACTGCCTCTACGATCAGGCGCAAGAGGCGATCCAGGACTACAACGACAAGTACAAGCCGCTGGCGAAGAACCTCGACGACATCGTCAAGAAGTACGACGACAACGCCGAGTTCTACGACTACGTGAAGAAGGTCCGCGTCGGCAAGGCCGGCCTCGACCCGGTGACCCAGCGCCTCGTGATGAGCGTGCTCAACGACAAGACCATCGCGAAGAACTTCGCGTGGGTCGACGAGCTCAACAACGAGCTGACCAAGTTGCAGCAGAGCGACAAGGCGTGGCAGACCACGCAGGTCGCCGCCGAAGTGCTCCAGGAGCTCACGGTGCAGCAGTCGGTCGCCTCCGCCGATGCCGGCAAGGTCGCCCGCGATCGCATCGATCGCCTGTCGAAGGATCTCTCTCGCCTGTCGCGCGAAGGGTCGAAGATCAAGTTCGAGATCCTGAACGCGAAGGCGGACAAGCTGTCGCAGGAGGCGATGAAGATCCGCGTTGCCTCGAACACGCGCGAAGAGCCGATCGTGATCGACGACGAGCACTTCGCCTGGCGGTTCAACGGCGAGTACTGGAAGGACGAGCTGGGTTACTACCGGTTCAAGATCCGGTCGCGCTGCCCCAAGCAGTGATCTCGGAGAGTTACCTGTTATTACGAAGCAGCTATAGGTCGTGACAAACCCGTGACGAGTCCAGCGATGCCGTTCGCTAGCCTCCGAGCGGGTTTTCGAGTTCCGGCGAGCCTGAGCTTCCGGAGAAAAAAGGATTCATCCATGAAGAGAGTCTCTCTCGCCATTCTCGGTCTCGCGCTAGCAGCGGGCTCTGCGCACGCGCAGAAGGCCAAGTACACGCGCAACACCGAGGTCAAGGTCGACGTCAAGCTGTCGGATCGCACCAAGCCGATCCAGCCGAAGGCGATCGATCCCAAGTCGGTTGCTCCGACGCTGTCCGCCGACGACGTGATGTCGATCGAAGGCCTCGTCGGCAACATCCGCGGTGAACAGGAACAGATCCTCGCGGAGCTGATTCAGAACACGCCGGACAGCGAAGTCGAGGAGAAGAGTGATTACTACTTCCGCCTCGGCGAGCTCTACGCGAAGCAGCAGCGGTTCTGGCGCTTGAAGAGCGCCGAGCTCGCGATCCAGGCCGACAACCAGAAGACGGCGGCCGCGAAGACCAAGGCGAAGCAGGAGTCCGCCAACGCTGCGAACAAGGCGAAGGACTACTTGCTCAAGGCGGTGAAGACCTACAAGGGCCTCACCGACAACGACGCCTTCCGCAACTACCCGAAGATGGACATGGCCCTCTTCTACTACGGGTACACGCTGCAGGGCGGCAAGTACATGAAGGAGGCGCGCGCGGTCTACGACAAGCTCCTCAAGAACTATCCGAAAAGCAAGTACGTCCCCGAGGCGCACCTCGCGTTCGCAGACTTCTACTTCGAGCAGAACCAGCTCGACGACGCGAAGGCGCGCTACGAGATGGTGCTCAAGTTCCCGCAGAGCTCGGCGTTCCAGTACGCGAAGTACAAGCTCGGCTGGATCCATCTCAACAAGCAGCAGTTCCAGCTCGCGCTCGAGGCGTTCTTCGAGGTCGCACAGGCGACGAAGGGCGACAAGAAGCAGGAGATCCTGAACCGCGCATCGAAGAAAGACTTCGTGCGCGCGTACTCCGAGATCGGCAAGGCCGACAAGGCGTACCCCGCGTTCCAGCGCGTCGACAGCGCGTACGCGTTCACGATGCTCGGCATCCTCGCGGACCACTACACCGAGCAGGGCAAGTCCGAGAAGGGCATCTACGTCTACCAGGAGATGATGAAGCTCCAGCCGCAGAACAAGAACGTCTGCCTGTGGCAATACAACATCGCCCACCTGACCATGTCGATGCCGGGCGGATCCAACGCCGACAAGGTCAAGGAGATCGAAAACCTCGTCCGCCTCTACGGTGTGCTCAAGGGCAAGAAAGTCATGCCGCAGTCGGAGGCGCAGGAGTGCCACGACAACGCAGCCGCGATGTCGGGTGAGCTCGCTCGCGCGTATCACTCGGAGTCGGCGAAGACGAAGAACAGCGAGACGCTGGCGTACGCAGAGAAGCTCTACAAGGTCTACCTCGACGTGTTCCCGGATGCGCCGGACTACGCGCAGACCCAGTACTTCTACGCCGAGCTGATCTGGTCGCGGGCGGAGAACGAGAAGAACGCGCGTCTGCAGACCGAGCTGTGGGAGAACGCGGCCGTCGCGTTCACCGACGTCGTCAAGATCGGCAAGGTCGAGCCGAAGCTGGTCAAGGAAGCCGCATACGCGGCGGTGCTCGGCTGGAAGAACGCGCTCAACGTCGATCCGCGCGTGAAGAACCAGGCCGACAAGGTCGAGGACATCAACAAGGACTACGACAAGGTCCCGCCGGCGAAGCCGATCCCGCCGCGCGAAGAGAAGATGCTCGCGGCCTTCGACATCTACATCAACTACATCAAGGACCCGAAGGACGACGAGCTCGTCGGGATGAAGTTCCTCAAGGCGAACATCTACCGCCGCTACAACCAGTTCGATAAGGCGATCCCGCTGTTCGAGGACATCCTCGCGAAGCATCGCCAGCACGAGACCGCCGAGTACGCCGCGAACCTCTTGCTCGATACCTACAACCGCATGCAGCGGTACGACGAGATGCTCGTGCTGGTCGACAAGCTCGACGGCGACAAGAAGTTCCTCGAGGGTAAGGAAGAGCTGACCTCGACGATGGCCAAGATCAAGGCGCAGTCGATGCGCAAGAAGGCCGAGAAGATCGAGAAGGAAGCCAAAGAGACGAAGGACTTCTCGAAGTTCGTCGAGTGCGGTCAGGCGTACCTCGCCATCTATAACCGCAACCCGACGGACGACGCGAACGACGAGGTCCTCTACAACGCGCTCGTTTGCTACCAGGAAGGCAAGTCGGTCGGCGCGGCGATCCAGATGTTCGGGCTGCTCAAGCAGTACTACCCGAAGAGCAAGCAGATGCCGAAGGCGGTCGGTCGCATCGGCAAGGCGTACGGCGACATCGCGTTCTACGAGCAGGCTGCCGACAAGCTCGAGGAGTACGCCAAGAACTACGGCGGCGAGAAGGACGCGTTCCAGGCGCTCTCGGAAGCCACCTTCTATCGCAAGGGTATCGGCCAGGACGACAAGGCGATCGCCGACACCAACTTCTTCATCCGCCAGTACGGCGCGAAGAAGGTGAAGGAAGCGTCGGACGCGATGTTCTCGCTGACCTCGGTCTACGAGAAGCAGGGCGATCCCGACAAGGTCATCAAGCACCTCCGCCAGTACATCCAGCAGTTCCCGGCCGGCAAGGGCGGCGCGGATCGCGTCGTCATCGCGTACGCGAAGATCGGCCAGCTGCTGTGGAAGCAGAGCTGCCCGAAGTCGCTCGTCGACGGCTCGTGCGTCAACATCCAGCGCGAGCGCGCGCTCGCTTCGAAGAAGCAGGCGAAGCAGAAGCGCGGCGCGAACGATCAGCCCACGCAGTGCGGCCCGGAGTCGAAGATCAAGCTGACCGTGATCAAGCGTGACGAGGCGAAGAAGCGCGCCGCACTCGCTGCCTTCAAGGAAGCCCAGAAGGAGTTCGACAAGGCCGGCGGCAAGGTCGGCGGCGACGAGGGCGGCGCGCGCTACTACTACGCGCAGTCCAAGTTCGTCGAGGCCGACGTCGATTTCGAGGCGTACCTCACGCTGGCGTTCCCCGCTGGTCTGAACTTCGATCCGGATCCCGCGAAGAAGGCGATCAAGGAGAAGAGCCTCAAGCGGTTCGACGACTGGGTGAAGGAGAAGAACAAGATCGGCGGTGCCGCCACCTCGAAGTACGAAGCGATCCTCACGGTCAAGGACGCGGCGACGTCGATCTCGGCCGCAGCGCGCCTCGCCCAGATCTCGCAGAACCTCTCCGACGCGCTGTTCTCGGCGGCGATCCCGCAGGATGTCCGCACCGGCGAGTTCGCCGACGAGAAGGTCGAAGCGTTCTGCGACAAGATGACGGAGGTCGCCGAGCCGCTCGATATTCGCGCACTCGCCGGCTACTCCGTGTGCCTCACCAAGTCGACCGAGCTCGGCTGGTTCAGCGAGTGGTCGAAGATGTGCGAGCGCGAGCTCGGTCAGATCAAGCCGGAAGAATTCCCCACTGCGTCCGAGCTACGTGGCGACCCGACGCGTGTCGCTCCTGTGACCGACGTGGAACCCCCGATCGGAAAGCTGGAGTAAGACCATGAAGACCTCCAATCGGGGCGTTGGCCCCAAGCCCCTCAATTTGATCGTTGGAACCGCGCTGCTGGCCGTGGCCGCCTGTGGCGGTGGTGGTGCTGGCAAAGGTGGCGGAACGCTGACCGGCAGTGGGCTCGGTGGCAAGGCGCCACCTCCACCCCCGAACGTGACCGCGGATCCAGGTGACAAGGCTCCGAAGCGCGAAGTCTCGAACGACGAGCGCAAGGACTACGCGGCGGCCGTCGCTTCGTTCGCTGCGAGTGACAAGGGCGGCTGGAACGAAGGCGCGTGCAAGAGCTCGGCGGATCGGTTCGCCCAGGTCGTGCGCACGCACCCGAAGATGGTCGAGGCGCAGTTCATGGTCGGCCTCAGCTTCCATCGCTGCAACCTGCTGGGGGACGCGGAGAAGGCGTACCAGGCTGCCGTCGGCATCAAGAACAACCACGGCCAGTCGCTGTCGAACCTCGGCGAGCTGTACTGGCGCGCGGGCAAGCAGACCGAAGCGCGCAACTACTGGGACAGCGCGATCAAGGCGAACGGCAAGCTGATCGCCGCGCGCAACAACGTCGCGTCGATGCAGCTCGAGCAGATGCGCAAGCTGCAGGTCGGCTCGGCCGAGTGGAAGAAGCTCGAGGAAGACGCGCGCTTCAACCTGTCGAACGTGCTCGGCGTCGACTCCGAGAACGTCAAGGCGTACACGCTGTACGGCCTCGTCTATATGGAGGGGTTCCAGAAGAACAAGAACCGCCTCGATCTCGCGAAGCTGCTGCTCGATGAAGCGAAGAAGCGCAACGAGAAGTACGCGGTCCTGCAGAACGCGTACGGCCTCTATTACATGCACCGCAACGCGTTGTCGGAAGCGCTCGTCAACTTCCAGCAGGCGGTGACGCTCGACCCGAAGTTTGTCGAGGCGCGGATGAACGTCGGCCTGACCACACTCGGCTTCCGCAAGTACGACACCGCGAAGGAGCAGTTCACCGAGGTGATCAAGCTCTCGAGCGGCAAGAACTACGACTCACTCATCGGGCTCGGCGTCGCACTGCGCGGCCTCAAGGACTTCGACGGCGCCGAAGCCAAGTACAACGAAGCTACAAAGCTCGACGGCAAGCGCGGTGAGGCCTACTACAATCTCGCAGTCCTCTATAAGGACTTCAAGGCGACCAAGCAGGCGCCGGCGGAGTCGATCGCCACCTACAACAAGGCGAAGGACTACTTCAAGTCCTTCGTCGACAAGGGCGGGGACGCGGACGACGTCAAGGAAGCGAAGGAACAGATCGTCCTGATCGACAAGACCGTCGCCCAGACCGTGAAGTTCATGAACGCGCTGAAGAACGCGCCGCCTCCGCCGCCGGCCACCCCGCCCGCCGCGGGTGGCACGCCGCCGGCCGGAACTCCCGCACCGCCTGCGAAGAAGTAAGCTGCTGTAATTATTCGGGCCGGTCTTTGCAACCGGCCCGAGGTGATCTGTGTCTGGCGGATGCCGAACTTTTTGGAAAGAATCTCGGAACCAAGAACCAAACCCGCTGTCAGAGGCTCCGTGCAGACGGGACCGTTCAGCAGCGGGTCGAACCTGAAAGGGTCGATCATGAAGAAGCTGACTGTTCTCGTTGTGCTGCTGTTCGCCGGTGTTGCTTCTGCTCAGCCCAAGAACGCTCCAAAGGCTCCGGCCGGTGGTGGCGACAAGGGCGACAAGGGCAACGGCAAGGTCAAGGTCTACGACTTCTCGGGTGACACCATCGAAGGTGACCTGATCAAGCCGGAGGGCTCGACCGTCGACGCGCGCGACTTCGCAAAGCACAGCTCGCTGATCACAATCCGCAAAGACTTCATCAAAGAAATCGTCAAGTCGGCCGAGGACTTGTAGGGAGAAGCGCGCGCCACGCGGGCGCGCGCTCCGTCTCTATCGTCGGCCATCTGAAGTAGCTCTCCACGACGGAGAAACCCATGGCCGGCGCAAAAGTACCCCTCACATTCCGCATCTTCAAAGGTGACCAGCTGCTTCGCGAGGAGCGGCTGAGCCTGAGCGTCATCAAGCTCGGCAAGGTCCCTTCGGCCCACCTCAAGCTCGACGACGAGACGGTGAGTCGCATGCACGCGATCATCGAGGTCAACGGCCCCGGTGACGTCAGCATCATCGACCTCGGCTCAACGAAGGGCACCTTCGTCAACGGCCAGAAGGTCAACAAGGCGAAGCTCCAGTCCGGCGACACGATCGTCGTCGGCGAGACCCGCATCGAGCTCGCGATCGGTGTCTCCGAAGAGGAAGACATCACCCGCGTGAACCAGGGCGCGGCTCCGCCGGCAGACGTTTTGGCCTCGGCGCCGAAGGCCGCTCCGGTCCAGCCGCTCGCGCAGACCATGCATGCGCCCCCGCCTGCGCCCGTCCGCCCGCCCGCGTTTTCCTCTCAGCCCCCGGCCTCCGCGTCGGTGGCTCCGGCTCCGTCGATCGGTCCGGTCGGTGGCTTCGCGCAGACCCAGAGCATGGGCTCGGGCGCCAGCGCTCCGCCGATGGCCGCGCCTGCCGTTCGCCCGCCCCCCGGCATGGCGACGGGCGGTGGCCCCGCGATGTATGGCACCGCGATGGCGGCGCCCGCCGGTTTCCAGCAGTCGTTCGCTGAGTCGGCGGATGACCTGTCCGGCGCTCGCGCCGTCGAAGTGGCCGCGATGCTCGGCGACTCCGTCGTCAACGTGAAGCACTGCATGAACCCGCGCGGCGGTCAGGTCACGCCGGTGACCTGGCTGTTCCTCGCGCTCGGCGTCATGTCGCTCGTCGTCGCGGCGATCGCGTTCTTCGTCTCGGTCTCGAACGCGTCCTACAACAAGGGCAAGTACGAGTACGAGACCACGTGCAAGATCGACGACAAGGTGCAGCCTAACTGCACCCCGAAGCCGGGCTACGCGGTTCGCCCGACGGTGATGTCGCCACTGTTCGACGTCATGGCGTTCGGCGGGATCGCGTTCTCGATCTTCGCCTTCTCGTACATGCTGGTTCGCTACCGGCAGGAGAAGCAGAGCCCGCTGTACCGGATCGGTACGGCCTCGGGTGTCGAGTTCGCGACGGAGGGTGCGCCTGGACCGGCGTTCCCGCTCGTCCAGCCGCGCGGTGATGACTTCGCGTTCAACTTCGCTCCAGGGATGGAAGGCGAGATGGTCGTCGCCGGCCAGTCGACCTCGCTCGCCGAGCTCGCTTCGCAGGGCCGCACGTCGATCTTCCCGATTCCGCCGAACGCGAAGATTCGCGTCCGCTCGGGCAAGACCACATTCCTCGTCTCGGCGGTGCCGCAGCCGCGCCGTGCAACCGGTGCCCTGTTCGCCTCGGTCGAGAGCCAGCCGCTCCTGTTCTTCGTCGGCTCGCTCGCCGTCCACTTGATCTTCTTGTTCGCCATCTGGGGCGCCGCGGAAGACCCGAGCACGATCAACGCCGAGATGGCGTCGATGGAAGACACCTCGACGCGCTCGAACAACGCATCGCAGGAAGACCCGCCGCCCCCCGAGGAAGAGGACAAGCCGGACGACGGCGAAGAAGAGTCGGGCGGTACCGGTACGGCCATGGCGCTCGAAGAGGGCAAGATGGGCAAGAAGGTCTCCACGCGCGCTGAAGGCCAGTACAAGATGGAGAAGACCTCGGCTGACCCGCAGCTCGCTCGCCAGCAGGCGGTCGAGGCAGCGCGCACCGCAGGTATCCTCGGTTCGACGGCACTCCAGCAGGGCGGCGCGTTCGCCTCGCTCACCGGCACCGGTGACATCTCGAGCGGCTTCGACGACTCGAACATCTACGGTGGTCTCCTCGGTAACGAGGCAGGCGAGATGAACGGCGGCTTCGGCTACGGTCGGTCGGGCTTTGGTCCGGGCGGTGGTGGGACGGGCTGGGGCACCATCGGTACCGGTCGCTACGGCACCATCGGCCACGGCTCGGGAACGGGCTCGGGCTACGGCGTCGGCGGTGGTCGCGGTGGCATGCGCGGTCGTAGCTCGGCGGTCCCGACGGTCTCGATCGGTCAGCCGAACGCCCAGGGTGACCTCGATAAGGCCATCATCCGTCGCTACATCAAGCGCAACATCCAGAAGATCCAGTACTGCTACGAGAAGGAGCTGCTCGCGAAGTCGAGCCTGTCCGGGACCGTGCAGACCCAGTTCTTCATCACCCCGAACGGCAACGTCGCCTCGTCGACC
>JANNBP010000294.1:0-9015 GCA_031385555.1 Deltaproteobacteria bacterium
CGCCGCTATCGCGAGCTGCTGCCGAGTTGCAAGGTGTTCCTGATGTACGGACTCACCGAAGCGTTTCGGTCGACCTAACTCCCCCCCGACCAGCTCGAAACTCGCCCCGAGTCGATGGGGAAGGCCATTCCCGAGACCGAGATCTTTATCCTCGGGCCCGACAACCGTGAGACCGCACCAGGCGAGCCGGGAGAGCTCGTTCACCGTGGTCCGACGGTTGCGCTGGGGTACTGGAGGGACCCGGCCGCGACGGCCGCGAAGTACCGGCCTGATCCACTCGATCCGACCGCCACTCGACCCGTCGTGTACTCCGGTGATGTGGTGCGCAGAGACGCTGAGGGGTTCTTGTATTTTGTCGGGCGCAACGACGAGATGCTCAAAGCGTATGGCTATCGGATCAGCCCGAGCGAGGTCGAGGCCATCGCCATGCAATCTCAGATGGTGCGAGAGGTCGTCGCCGATGGCGTCGCGGATCCGATCGCCGGTACCCGAGTCGTCCTGCATTGCGTCCCGGGCGAGCAGTTCAGCCTCGAGGGGTTGATGGCCTACTGCCAGAAAGAGATGCCCTCCTACATGATCCCCAAGACGATCACGGTCCATGAAGAATTCCCCAGGACCTCATCCGGCAAGCTCGATCGAGCACGAGTGAAGAAGCGTGAGTCTTAGCCCCCCGCCGAGCGGGTTGGAGCAAGAGCTCGCCGCTCAAGCGCGCGTCGACGAGATCTTTCTCGCGGCTCGCCAACGCGGCGCCGTCGCTGATCTCTCGTACGCAAATCCGTACGACGGCCCGTCGTCCGAGGCCGTCCACATGCTCGCAGCAGCGGCCGCTTCCACCCGGTCGCTCGCACTGCAATACACGCCCTATGGAGGACGCGCGCCCGCTCGTCGAGCAGCGGCGAACGATCTCAGCATCGTCCACGGTCTTCCCTACGACTGGCAGGGGATCGCGCTCACGTCGGGGGCGATGGCCGCGCTCGTTGCAGTCTTCCGTAGCGTCCGTCAGCGCCCAGGGGACCGGGTCGCGCTCCTCACTCCCTGTTGGCAGGACTACCCGCTCTATCTCCGGAACCTGGGCATGGAGCCGGTGCTGGTGCCGCTTTCGAAGCCGACGTTCGAGCTCGACTGCGATCGGCTTGCGGCGACGCTGCGGGACGGTCCCGTCGCGGCTGTCGTGCTCTCCCAGCCCGCCAATCCGACCGGCGTCATGTACTCCGCGGGTGCGTTGACGGATCTGGCTCGGGTTCTCGAGCAGCAGAACCCGCCACCACTCCTCATCTCCGACGAGGCGCATCGGAGCTACGTCCTCGGGGACGAGCCGTTCGTCGCTCCGGCCAAGGTTTATCCCCATACCTGCACCATCTATTCGCTCGGCAAAGGCCTGATGATGCAGGGGCAACGAACCGGGTATGCGGCGTTCTCGCAGCAGCATCCCTGCCATGCAGCATGGGCGCGTCGCGTCGCGGATGCATGCCACTTCATGGGGCTCTGCACGCCCACAGCGTTGATGCAGGAGGCGCTGCCCCAGCTGATCAAGCTGCGGCCGGATCTCGCGCCACTAACCCGGCGGCGGGAGCGCCTGCTCTCGGCGCTTCACACGTCCGGCGCCGAGGTCGCTCCTGGCCGCCACACGTTCTTCGTCTACGTGCGATGTCTGGGCGAGGACGTATCGACAGTGAATCGGCTGGCGACGCGGGGAGTCCTCGCGTTGCCGGGTTCGCTGTTCCACGATCCTGGATCCATCCGGTTCTCGCTCACGGCACAGGACGACATGGTGCACCGCGCAGCCGAGATCATCGCCTCCGAGCGATGGCAGTAGCCACCTAGCTCTGCGCAGGAGCTCACAGCAGCTCGGCGAGGCTTCGCGCGACACGCTCGGCTCCGTCGCTCTCGACCGGCTGCAATGACGTCGGTGCACGATCGAGCGTCCGCGCGATGCGGTCGGCGAGTGCCTCGGGGTGGGTATCTGCCGCATCGACCTTCGCGTCTGGCGGGACACCATAGTTGGCGAGGCGGAGCGGGACGTGAAAGTTCTGCTCGAAGTGATTGCGCAGTGGAAAGTACAAGAACGGTGTGCCGAAGCTCACCAGCTCCATCGTGCTGGACAGGCCGCCCTGGACCAGCGCCAGGTCGCACGCCGCGAAGTGGCGGTACAGGTTGTCGACGTAGCCGTGGACCTCGACCCCCCGCGGGGCGTTCAGCGAGGCTGGGTCGATGCGTGGACCGGCGACGACGATCATGCGTGCGCCGGGGACCCGTCGCTCCACCATCGGAAAACTCTCGATGATACGTGAGAGCAGCCACTTCCCGACGCCGGTGCCACCAACGGCCACCACGATGACGCGCTCACCGTCGCGATACCCGAGCTCGTGCCGCAGCGCCTGACGGACATCGGTCGTGGCGCGCTCGATGTACTGAACGTAGCCAGGGAACGAGAAGTTGGCCGTGGTCCAGTCTCGGATGCTCGGTAACCCCGGGCCGAATGGCACGTCGATCACATCGCGTGGGTTCCCGACGAAGATCGAGCGATCGCGGACGTGGGTGAAGCGATCGATCTGCTCGAGCATCTGGGCATTGTAGCTGGTGGTCAAACGCTCCTCGTCCGCACCGTTCGGGAGCCAGCCCACGAAGTCGGTCAACCATGCGAACGGCGCTCGCTTGAGCTCGGGATTCTCGTGCAGAAAGTAATCGATCTCCCAGCCCTCATCAGCGATCCACAGATCATAGGAGCCGTCGCTCACCGCCGAATGAAAGCTGTGGAAGTTCGCGGTCAGGATCTCGTCCATCTTCCGGTACGACAGGAACGCGTTCAGGTCGTGCTCGCCGCATTGTTCTTCTAGGTGGGCGCTCTCGATCGACAGCTGTTGGCTCACCGGGTGAACGGTCTCGCCTCGGCGCTCGAGGATGCCGGTCACCGGGTGCTGTGACAACCAGTCGATCTGTAGCCCGGGCACTTGTGCTCGCAAGGCGCGCGCGATCGCGACATCGCGCAACACGTGGCCAAGGCCGATCGGGCTGGACACGAACAGCGCGCGTTTGGCCTTCCGGCTCGGAGCGCGGCGCCACGTCGAGAGTCGTCCGGTGCGCGCCGGTCCGATAAACTCGCTGATCAGCAGGTTCACCTTCACTGGATCACGCGCTTCGGGTGAGTGACCTCCACCTTCGACGATGTGAACCTGCGCATCGGGGCGCAGTTCCTTGAGCCGGTGCGCGACGGCAACCGGGATGACCGGATCGTCGCTGCCATGGATGGCCAGGAGCGGGCACCGGATCCGGCCAAGCGCGTCGAGCGCGTCGAACGATCCTGCCTCCTCGACCGTTCGCGCGAGGATCTCGCCGGTCGTCTCCTGTGAATACTCCGTGATGTCGTCGATCTGCTTCGTCGAATGCGGCTCGCTCACCAGCTCGGGGACAAAGAAGTCGAGGAAGTCTCGAAAATTGGTTCGCCAGTGATGCGCGTTGTATTTGTCGTAACCGGTCGGGCTCTCGTGCCGTAGCTTGAACCGACGAAAGCGTTCGGAGTCACTAGCCGGCGGCTGTCCCGGCACCAGCGGCAGGGTCACCGCAACCATCGCGAGATGCGTCACCCGTTCGGCGTGATTGGCCGCGAGCAGCGAGCCCCAGCGTGCGCCGGCCGACTTCGCGACCATGGCGCATCGCTCGACCTTTAGCTCGTCCAGCACGGCGACGACATCCTGGACGGTCGCTTCCAACGTGTAGCCAGTCTCCGGTCGGTCAGATTTGCCATTACCCCGATGATCCATCGTGATGACACGGAAGCCCTGATTCACGAAGCACGGGACCTGGAGCTTCCAGCTCCGGCTATGCGTGATCGCCCACATCGGCAGGAACATGAGCGTTCGCTCCGCGTCCTCGGGACCGAACACCTCGTAGAACACCTTGACGCCATCGGTAGGATTCGTCGCGAGACCGGACAGGCGCGGAAAACTGGCTCTCATCGGGGCACGTCCTCGTAGACAACTTCGCCGAAACAACCGGGCTGTGACGATCGGCTACGTGCGAACTCTCGGATGGCGTCGTCGGGGCGGCGCACGGGAAACAAGTAGCCCACCTGCGTTCGGTAGCAGTCGACCGCTTCGATCCGTCGGCTGACATGCGGCGTGATGTCGACCGCACGGCGCTGGAGCGTCGAGCCGTCCAGGCGCCTGGCGAGCGCGCCGGGATGCTCGGCGTATGGATAGTCCTCGTAGAACACGACGTGGGCACCCGCGGCGACCAGGGTCATGCCCAACCCCGCGCACAGCTGATGATCGACGTGCTCGCCGATCGCCAGCGGCAAGTACACGACGGCCGCGCAGGTCTTCTCCCACAAGCCGACGAGGGTGGCGGCGATCCGCTCGGCCACGATGCGGTCTTCAGGCTTCGGCACCCCGAACAGCTCGGCGTCGGAGTGATATCCGCGATAGATCGCATCGACGAAGCCAAGCCACACGAAGGGTGTGTTCAGGACCGCGGCGGCGTCGCGATCTTCCTGGCGTCTCAGCTGCCAGAGCAGATGGGTATCATCCACACCGAGGCCGCACTCTCGATTGAACTCGCGTGCGTACTCGGAGACCGGTTCGCTCATCTCCGTGAACACCGTCGCGACGAGGCAGGGGTCACCTTCGGCCAGATGTCGGCACAGCGTCCCAGCACACGAGAGCGCGACATCATCAAGATGGGGCGATATGAACAGGACGCGGATCGTGGAGAGCTCGGTCTCGCTGATCGATGGACTGAAGGTTACGGCCACGCTCAACGTATCATCGTAGATCTTTCGGGATCCACGAGCAATCCGCGACCCGCTTCGTTTGAACGCTCGCGTTCAGGCCGCTTGTCGGCGATCGCCGCACAGTTCGCGACTGCCGTGAGGTTCGTAGCTGGCGTCCTCGTCGGTGGCCGAAACGGTGTTTGACCACCTGATCGGGCGGCATCACCGGAACGATCGTTTCACGCTGGCTTGCTCGGAAGCGAGCACCACGCAGCTACCGGTCCGAGCGGTTCAACCGAGCGATAGCTGCTCCATGTACTGCACGAACGGCTGGACGCTTCGCGTGCGGATGAACTCGTTCGCGGCGTGATGCGACTCGGTCGAGACGCGAACGTACTCGCGCTCGTCGCTGAACAGGCGAGCGACGATCCGTGCCCACTCGCTGATATCCGGCTCGGGAACGACCAGCTCACGTGCGTCACCGACCTGCTTGATCTGGAGAGGCGCGGTCGGAACCAGGTAATCGACCCCGAGCTTCGCCTCGCGGTGTCCTCCGAGGTCACTCGCGATGACAGGCAGCCCGTAACTCATCGCCTCGATTGCGGTGAGGCCGAATGTCTCCTCCCAGATCGCCGGTGCCAGCAACACCGCCGTCTGGCGGTAGATCTTCGAGACGTCGTCTTCGGCTGCCAGGATGCTGATGTTCGGGACCCCGGCGAGCGCGGCCAGGTCGGCCTGCGAGGTCGCCCACGTCGGGATCGCTGCGAACCGCAGCTCGGGAAGAGCGCGGGCCAGCGCGATGAAGATCGCGATCCCCTTGATCGCGCTCGGGTTGATCGTGGTGATGAACCCCTCGCCGAACCGTCCCACGTTCGGTCGCAACGTCGGATCGTATGTGACCGGCGGGAACACCTTCGGTGAGATGCCGCCGTGCCTCTCGATATACGTTCGGGAAAAGTTCGACGGCGTGACGGCACCACGGGCAGAGCGGAGCTGCGCGGCACGCTCAGGATCTTCGCCATGAATGTTGAGGGGGCCAAACGGGAGGCACTGAACAGAATGCATGTGCACGATGACCCGTCGGTCGACGACGTTCAGACACGTCGACAAGAACGGATTCCCGTCGTCCTCCTCGAGCACGTGGATCCAGTCCGGTGAGGACTTCTCCAGCTGTGTTCGCATCATCGCGCAAAACGCTTCGAGCGAGCCTCCGAACGCATAGACGTCGACGCCGGCGGTACGGAAGCGAATCCCCCCGGTCAGTTCCTCGCAGGGTATGCCGAGCCGCTTCAGCGCGGTTCGCGACTGCCGATAGTGCGTGCCGCCCTCGGCGCTCGCTGGCAGTACGTCCATCTGCGCTTGTGGCTCGACGAAGTCGGCGTCCGGCAGTCGGACAATCGCCATCACGTCATGACCCGCTGCGGCCAGCGCCTCGGCGCAACGACGCTGCGCGATCAAGCCTCCGCTCTTGACTCCGATCCAGCCATTGGTCTGGCAAAAAGCGAGTTTCACCCGCGTAGGCTAACTCACTTTGCCTAATCACGTGCGCGTGCGCCGGAGACAGACAGTGCCACGTGAAGGGCGGAGTTGAGATAGGAAGGACGTGCCGCGTAGAACAGATCTTTTCTTCGTCCCATCAAGCCGCGCAAGGTGCGGTGCGGTCGACTTACGCATGCGGGGGCATTCAGAGGTGACGGCAATCGGCCGGCGCATCACGATCGAGCCAGCTCAGCGATGAGCTCTGCGGCTTTCCTGCCACCATTCAGATCGCGAAACGATCTGCTGATGCGACGCGCATTCGACGCATAGCTTCCGTCCGGCGCAAGCAACGCTCTCAGCGCCGACCGCAATGCCTGCACCGACAGTGCTTGCTCGCGGAGGGCGATGCCCGCGGCCATTTCGCCTTCGGCCTCGATCAGATGCGCCTGGAGGAACTGGTCCAGCCACTGCGGGAGAATCAGCATCGGCACACCGCACATCAGCGCCTCGGTCACCGAGTTCGCTCCTCCGTGGGTGACGAAGACGCTTGCACGCTTGAGCAACTCCGGCTGAGGAACGTATGCTCTGATGATCGTCTCTGGAGGCCAGTCCGCCGCCATCTCTGCGGCGTGGATACCGCCATTGACCACGACCTGAACGTCCTCGTCGCTGAGCGCCTGTGCCACGAGCTTGAAGACGGAGCGGTCCACGAAGATGCTACCGAACGAGATGTAGACGATCGGAGCTCCGGATCTTAGTTGCTCCCATGGGAACTCGAGCTCGTCACCACGGAGGCTCGGTGGGAGTGATGGTCCGACGAGCTGACAGTCGTCCCCGATGGTTGCGCCCCGTCCAGCGGCTTCGCGTGTCGTGAACACGATATTCAGCCACGGCGACACCAACTCGTCCGAGCGGAAGTCCGGATCGACGCCGTAGCCCTTTATGATCTCCTTTAGCCACTTCATCTGTGGCGCGAACGTGGTTCGCTCGGGACTCTCGTACGATGGCGGTTCCAGAATCCTTAGACCGGTGCCGATGGCGGCGAACTTGATCGCCTCCAGATGCGCCGCGATCCTTCCCACCCAATTATTCCCGGGGCACACCACGACATCCGGTTGCACCGTTTGCAAGATGCTGCGGGTGCGCTCGACCATCGGTGGGGTAAGCGCGATGTATTTGTAAAAGAACTTCCCAAACGCGACGAGGTCTCGAAACAAACTGGAGATGTCTCCAATGTCTGTCCATTCTTCGTCGCTGAAGTCCGTGACGTAGGAGATGCTTCTCGCGAAGGCGGACACCCGCGCGTGGTGGTTTACATTGCCAGTCTCGGAACCGAAGAACAGCCAGTCCACCTCGTGCCCTGACTGCTTCAGCCACTGTCCCACGTTGGTCAGCGGGTTGATGTCACCCATCGATGCAGCGGCGGACGAACAGATCAAGACGGTCGACATCGTTTCCTCCCTCTACGAGTGACGAGCGCATCCACGTCATCCCTGCCATCGTGCCTCGACAGCATCGGCGTCCCGAATCGCGCAACTCGAACGTGCCGTGTATCACTCATTCCTTTTTACCAGTTTATCCCGCACCCGGAACTGATGACGGAATGATCGCTGATCGTGCGGGCCCAGGAGGGGGACCGACACCCGCGTTTTGCCACCGCGCCAACCGCGAGGTCGACGATGCACCGGGCGACGACAAAGATGGCGAGCGGCACGAACGCGTCGAACAGCCGCGCGACGAGGAATACGCCGACGAGTCGCGGCGCGGCTTTCCAGCACAGTTTGAGAAACAACGGAACGTTCGCAGACCCGTGGGGTAGGCGACCCGCAGCATGCGGATGGGGAACGCTGCGCTGGCGTCGGCGATCCGAAACAGCTTATAGGAACTGCCGAAGCCGAATGACGACAAACCTCGCCCCCGGTGTTGCCTCGGTTGCAATCGTGTCGCTGTTGCCGGACACGGGCCATGTCATCCCGCTCCTGCGGATCGGGGCGGCACTGAAGGAGGCAGGGCACCCGACGACCGCGTACTTGCCAGACGAGTGCCAGTCGCTGGCGAGCGAGTATGGCATTCGCTGTATCGCGATGGGCGATTTCGATTCCCCCGAGCGACGGGCTGCCGCAGCGCATTTTCAGTATTCGCGATGGCGATCGCACCGCGATTCGATCGGCATTCGTGAATACCTCGCCATTCTAGAAGCGACGGCATCCAGTGCCTTGCCGCGGCTGCTCGATCTTCTGCGCCAGGCTCACCCCGAGGTCATGCTCGTCGATGTGCACCTGTGCCACCAGTGGTACCGATGGATCGCATTCGAGATCGATGCGTTCGTGTTGGAACACTACGCTGAGGGCACGCTCCAGAACTGGAACCGCAAGTTGCGGACATCGCCGCATGCGAAGAGCTCGGGTCGTTCAGTCCCGATGTGGCGCCGTTCGCTCCCATTGATGCTCGATTCGCTGCTCGACAGATTTCGTGATTGCCAGTTCGACGCGTCTCCGACATACCGGAGCTTGCGCGAGCAAGTCCAGCGACGAGTCTCGGGCTTGTTCGGCGACGATCATGCGGAGGGTCGCTCCCGCATGATCGCCACCGGGCTCGGGGTCATCGAGCTCGATCGGTTCGCAGCGACTCTCGAGGTACCGGAAAACGTGACCTTTCTCGGTCCCGTGATGCCCAGCCAACCGGCGCCGTTGCCGGATCGTTGGGTGACCTGGTTGAACCTGCACGGGCACCGCTCGGTCGTGTATCTCTCGTTCGGCACGATGGTGTCGCTGACTCCGGCGATGGTCCGGATCATCCTCGACGCCCTCGACGAGCTCGCGCTCGCG
>JANNBP010000297.1:0-13422 GCA_031385555.1 Deltaproteobacteria bacterium
CAGCGCGCCGTCGATCGCGGATGGTAGTGGCTGCGAGCCTGCGAGCGCGATCAGCAGCAACTGTCGATCGCGCCCCGCACCGAGCGACGGCTGAACGTAGCGAGCATCGATCACCCGGGCACCCCAGCGCTGATTGCGGTGCACGCGCTCCCACGCAGCGTCCGCGGGTTCGAGCGTGGTCCGTCGAGGATCGTTGAGCTCGCCGAGGACGAGCCGCGCACCGCGCGCGTACAGGCCCTCGACCGCGGCGGTCTGCAGCCGCTTTCCCAGTCCTTGCCCTCGCTGGTCGGGCGCGACCACGAGGTACGTCAGCAGGCCGCAGCCACTGCGCGGATAGCGCTCGATGCAGATGCCGCCGAGGATGCGATCACCTTCGAGCGCGAGCTCGATCGTCAACGCGTAGGGCTTGTCGCCGCGGAGCGCGGCGTGCCACGTCGCGAGGGGTTCCTGCTGCTCCGCGAACTCGTCCAGGTAGATGCCGCGATGAAACGCGTCGAGCCGTGGATCGCCTGCTGCGATCTCACAGATCGTCGGCGTCATCGTGCTGGCGCTGATTGCGACCAGCTCCACGCTGGCGCAGCGAGTCCGCGCGCGCACCTGCATCGGCGAACGAGGGATCGCGCTTCATGATCATCTCGAAGTAGTAGAGCGCTTCGCCGTCGTCGCCGATCGACTCGTAGGTCATCGCGATCTCGTAGTACAAGCTGTGGCGCTCGCGCTCCTGCGGCTCGGCATGGAGGCCCTGCTTGAACTGCTGGATCGCCTCCGAGGCGTTCCCCATCTCGCGCTGGCACATGCCGATCATGATGTGGCACTGGACCTCCCGGCCCGGCACACGCAGCACCTTCTCGAACGCCTTGATCGCCTCGTCGTAGAGGCCCATCTCCTTGTAGGCGAGCCCGAGGTCGTAGTGCGTCTCTGCGTCGCCCTCGTCGACCGGGTTCTCGAGCATCACCGACGGGCCGCGCTTCTTCTTGGGCGCAGCGGCGTGCTCGTCGACCTCCTCGAACTCGTCGAGGTTGACCTCTTCGATCTCATCGAGGTCGAGCGCCTCGGTACCGTGGCTGTAGTCCACCGCCTGCAGCGGCTCGGGTGCCGCAGCATCGGTGCCGCCCTGGAGATGCTCGATCTCGCGCAGCTTCGCGTTGACCAGCTTGTGATGCGGGTACTGCTGGAGCACCACCCGCAACACGTCGAGCGCCTCGCCGTACATGCCTTGACCGGCGTAGAAGTCCGCGGTGTCGAGCTCGTCCTCGACGTTGGTATCGGGGCGCGCAGCACCGTTGGGCGGCGACGGCGGACGCTGTGGAGGCGGCGGTGCGACGACGGGAGCCTCGTCGATGTCGGGCACCGAGCCGACGGCATGCGCGGCGGTGGGATCGTACGGCGGCGCCTGCACGGCCTCGGTGCCGTACGGATCGTACGACCCCGAGACCCCGAGCTCGTCCTCGTAGCCACCCGCCGTGTCCGTCATCGACGAGTGCGACGACGGTGTCGGTGTGTGGAAGCCGGGCGGGAGGTCGGGCAGGTCCGTGTCGTCGAAGCCGGAGACGTGCTGCTCCGCGGTCTCGCGCGGCACACCCAGGTCGAACGAGCGAGCATCGTCGGGATCGAACGGCAGCTCGCCGAGCGTGGCGCCGAGCGAATCGTCGTCGAGGTTGACCTCGGCACCACCGGCGGCGGTGTTGTCGTTCCAGCCGCGCACCGGAGCGGAGTCGACTTCGATCGGATCGTCGAGCTCGTCGCCCGTGCCGTTGTCGTAGTGGTTCAGCGCGTCGACGTGCTCGGGCGACATCTGCCGCGTGGATTGCTGCGGCTCGAACTCGAGATCGAACTGATCTTGCTCTTGCTGCCAGTGCGGCTGTACGTGGCGCCCCGCGGGTGCCTGCGGCGGACGCTGCGGCGTGGGGCTGCCGTGCCCGAGCGAGCCACGCGGGATCAGATCATCGGGATCGAAGTCGTCGATCGAGTCGCGGGGGTTCGGGGCCCTAGCCCCGAGATGATCCATCCCGGGACGTGGCCGCGCCACACCGATCGCGGTCGCCGGGACGACCGGATCCGAGAGGTCGAGATCGTCGAGCTCGTGGTCGACCGCCGCGACGCCGCCGCCGTCGTACGAGACCTCCGACGACACGCTGCTCATCCGCGCCACGCGCAGCCGGAACCGACGCGCGAGCTCGAACGCACCCGTGTGCGTACCGTTCATCGCGAGCAATTCCTGGAGGTACTGCTCGGCGCGATCCGGATCGCCCGCCGCGACGAGCTCGGCGAGCTTGAGGAGCTCGGTCTCGGCTTCTTGCTCGCGGCCCTGTCCGAGGAAGATGTCCTTGAGCCGCTCGTGCGCCTCGACGTTCTCGGGATCGAGACCGAACACGCGGCGCAGGTGATCGACGGCCTTCTGGTGCAGCCCGTACTTCACGTAGACATCGGTCTCCGCGAGGATCTTCGAGATCTCCTCGGCGTGGCGCTCGCCGGCCGCGGACATCGAGCGCGGATCCGGTGCGGGCTCCATGTCCGCGGAGAAATCAGCGTCGTCGTATTCGGGCAGCGCGAAGTCGACGCCCGACATCGACTGCTCGTCGATCAACGGCATCGAGCCCGTCATCCGCTGGGCATCGCGCGGCGTCAGCGCCGGCATGTCGCCGGTCAGCGCGAACTTCGCGTCGTTGGTGTGCGCGCGGATCGGCGCGGGCATCGGCGTCTGTGCGCGCGGAGGCGTGGGTGGCGGCGGCGGTGCCGACGGACGCATCTGTTGCTGGGGAGGAGGTGCGCCCGGGGCAGCGATCCCGAGGAACGCCATCGCATCCGCATCGGTCGGGGAGAACTCGAGGATCTTGCGGAACACCTCGGACGCCTTCTCGCGCGTCTTGTTCTCGACGTGAATCCGGGCGAGCTCCTTGAGCACGCTGACCGTCTTCGCTTTTTGATCGAGCGCCTGGAACGCCTGCGCGAGCAAGCCGAGCGTCTCGATATCGCGCGGGTCGTGCTTGAAGCACGCCTGCAGCTTCTGGAGTGCGCGCCTCGGATCGTTGCGGCGCAGATACAACCCGGCGAGCTCGCGATTGAGCGAGTGGTTGTCTGGTTTGTGCCAGAGCAGCCGCTCGGCGACCTTGATGAAGTCGTCCTGCCGGCCCTGACGGCGCAGCTGTTCGCACGCGACCTGGAACTCGGTGGACGCGTCCTCGACGAGGCTCTCCTTCGAGTACAGCTCGGCGAGCTTGATCCGCGTGGCGATGTTCTCGGGATCGAGATCGACGAGCTTCTTGACGGTGGCGAGCGCTTCCTTCGTGTTGCCTTCGCGATGGAAGTGCGCCGCGACGGCCTCGAAGTGTTGCATCGCATCGCTCATCAACCCGAGCTGGCGATACAGCTCGGCGAGCTTGAGCGTGACGTCGAACAGACGACCGTCGAGCTTGAGGATCTGCTTGTAGACCGCGACGGCTTTGAGGAAGAAACCCTGGTCGTGATAGAAGCGCGCGACCTTTTCATAGGTATCGATCGCGTCCTGCTTCGATCCCTTCTTCGCGTAGAGATCGCCGATCTTGAGCCAGACGCGGACGTCCTTCGGATCCTCGTGGACGATCCGCAGGTACTCCTTCACGGCTTTGTCGATCTGTCCCTTATCGACAAACTTCCGCGCCGCATCCATGACCTTTTCTTTGTTGAAGGCCACGGTGCGCTAGAGCCCCTTCGGCATCTGGGTGCGTCGCATCACAGGGAACAGACACACGGAAAACATCCCGCTGTCCGAGGATCAAAGCGTACGGCTCGATCTGCGTGTGGGTCAAGCAAAAGGGCTAGTCAATCCCGCGCGTTACCCCCGAGGCGATCATCCATACCGCCCACATCGGATCACCGCGCAGTCGCACTGTCAGGCAGCTGACGCTCGCTCGGCGAGGAGGCGCCCGACGAAGCCGGTATCGAAGTCCCCCCTGATGAAGTCAGGGTTGTTGATGATCCGGCGCAAGAACGGGATGTTGGTGCGAATCCCCTCGATGACCATCTCGTCGAGGCAGCGGCGCGCCCGGCGGATCGCCGAGGGGCGATCGATGTCGTGAACGATCACCTTCGCGAGCAGCGAGTCGTAGTTCGGAGGGACGACGTAGCCTGCATACACGTGCGTATCTATACGCACACCGAGACCACCCGGCATGTGGACCGCGGTGATCTTGCCCGGCCACGGCGCGAAGTTGTTCGGGTCCTCGGCGTTGATGCGCAATTCGATCGCGTGTCCGCGCGGTTTGCGTGTCTCGGTGTGATCGAACGAGAGCGGTTCACCCGCGGCGATCCGGATCTGCTCGCGCACCAGATCGAGGCCGGTGACCAACTCGGTCACGGGGTGCTCGACCTGGAGACGCGTGTTCATCTCCATGAAGTAGAAGCTGCCGTCGGTATCGAGCAGGTACTCCATGGTGCCGACGCTGTGGTAGCCGATCGTCGCGATCGCCTTGACCGACGCCTCGCACATCGCGCGCCGCGTCTCGTCGGAGATCGCCAGGCTCGGAGCTTCCTCGATCACCTTCTGATGGCGGCGCTGGATCGAGCACTCTCGCTCGCCGAGGTGCCCGTAGTGACCGTGCTTGTCGCCGATCACCTGGATCTCGATGTGGCGCGGCTTCTGGCAGTACCGCTCCATGAACATCTCGGGGTTGCCGAACGCGGCGAGCGCTTCGGTGCGACCCATCGCCCACGCGTCGAGGAGCTTCTCCTTCTCGTAGACGATCTTCATGCCGCGACCACCACCACCAGCGCTCGCCTTGAGGATCACCGGGAAGCCGATCTTTTCGGCGGCCTCGAGGAGCTGGATCTCGTCGTGGATGCCGGCGGTGCCCGGCAGCATCGGCACGCCCGCGGCGGCCATCGCAGCGCGCGCGCGGATCTTGTCGCCCATCAGCCGCATCGCGTCGGGCGGCGGACCGATCCACGTCAGCTTGCACTTGCGGCAGACGTCGGCGAAATCGGCGTTCTCCGAGAGGAAACCGTAGCCGGGATGCACGGCATCGGCGCCGGTGACCTCGGCGGCCGAGATGATCATCGGCACGTTGAGGTAGCTGGACTTCGACGGCGGCGGCCCGATGCACACCGCCTGGTCGGCGAACTTGACGTGCAGTGCGTCCGCGTCGGCGGTGGAGTGCACCGCGACGGATTCGAGCCCGAGCTCGCGACACGCGCGGATCACGCGCAGCGCGATCTCACCGCGGTTGGCGATCAGGACCTTCTTGAACATCACAGGATCCGGAACAGCGGCTGCCCGTACTCGACCGGTGCACCGTCCTCGACGAGGATGCCGACGATCGTGCCCGCGACATCGGCTTCGATCTCGTTCATCAGCTTCATCGCCTCGACGATGCAGAGCACCGAACCCTTGTCGACCTTGTCGTTGAGCGACACGTACGACGGCGAGTCCGGGTTGGGCTTGCGATAGAACGTGCCGACGAACGGCGACGTCACCACGTGCGCGTTGTCCTTGACCTCTGCGGGTGCCGCCGGAGCCGCGGGAGCCGCGTACGTGGGCGCCGGTGCGTAGATCGGAGCCGGCGCCGCCATCATCATGGGGGCGGCACCACCTCCTGCGACTCCGCGACGGACCGTCATCTTGAGGTCCTTGGTGTCGAGGATCAGCTCGGAGAGATTGTGCTCGGCCACCACCTCGGCGAGGCCACGCGCGATCGCGACGACCTCGGTGTCGCCGTCAGCGCCTTTTTGTTTTCCCATGACGAGGCGTAGCTTCCACACGGGCAAGGGCGGCGTCCAGTCCCAGGTAGTAGCTTTGTGCTCCGAAGCCGCTGATCTGGCCTACACACTTCGCGGCCGTGATCGACTCGTGGCGGAACGGCTCACGTGCGTGGATGTTCGACAGGTGGACCTCGATCGTGGGGAGCTCGACCGCCTCGATCGCATCGCGGATCGCGACCGACGTATGAGTGTACCCGCCGGGGTTGATCACGATGGCGTCCGAGGTGCCCTTCGCCATCTGGATCAGGTCGACCAGCTCGCCCTCGACGTTGGTCTGGAAGCAGCGAACGATCGCGTTGCGGTCCTTCGCGCGGCGCGTCAACTCGCGATCGATCTCGGCGAGCGTCGTCGTGCCGTACGTCTTCGGATCACGCGATCCGAGGAGGTTCAGATTCGGCCCGTGGAGGACCAGAATCCGGATCGCCTTGCTCATCGTCAGAGCTGGGCGCTGAGCGCCGGCGACGCCATCCGGATCAGGTAGCGCAGCTTGCCGAAGTTGCCCTCGGGCGCCATCGCGATCGCCACGAAGTACTGCGGCGAGATCATCCGGCAGATTAGCGTGAGCCGCTGCGCCTTCACCGAGAGCTCCTCGAGACCGCCGACCTGGAGGCTATCGCCGGCCTTGCGGATTTGCGTGAGGATGAAGGAGAACTCCATCCCAACGGTGGTGACGTCGACCCGGTCCGGCGCCCTGACGTACGTCTCGACGGGAATTCCGTCGAGGCCCATCACTACTGCGGCGAGCGCACCGTCGACGCCGTCGACGACTTTCTTGAGGGTTTCGGCGAACACGGTAGGAGCAGCGTACAAGACCAGCGCCGGGCCGCGCCAGCTTCCGCGCGACCGAACTACGGTTGCGGCTCTGCTGGGGTAGTGCCCGCGAACACGGTGACCGGAAAGTTGAACGACGTAGAATCGACGCGCTCACCGTAGTATTCGCCGAACAGGGTGGTGGTGGTATCGACGTTGACAAACGCCGAACCACCGTCGGGTGGCAGCCCGAGCTTCGCGCCGATCGTCGCGACGATCTCGAGCGGGAGTAGTGTGTAGACGGCGGCGTTGAAACCACCGTTCGGCCTCACCAGCGCCGAGAACGAGAGCTTGTACTCGAACACCTCGTCGGCGCCGATGATCTGGACGTTGGTTCCGACGATCTGGGTGACTGCGCTGACCCGGGCGGTGATGTTAGCGCCGTCGATGAAGATCGTGCGCAAGCTCTCTTTCCCCTCGGGCGCGACGATCCGGCTCTCCACCATCGACCCGACGACGACAGGTCTCCCATCGCCAGCGTTGAGGGACGCCTGAGACAGGAAAGGTCCGTCGATGCTCGGTGTGAACGTGGTCAGCATGGTGGTGGTGTCGATCTCGGGCACCAGGTTCGCCAAGATCACATAGCTCTCGTCGCCTTCATCGGCGACGCAACCAGTCGCGAAGACACTGGCAAGCACACAACTAGACAAGACGCGGTTCATCGCTTCCTCCAACAAATAAAATCGTATCAAGTCGTGCGCCTGGATCGCAAAAATGTTCGGGCATCATCGACAGCAATGTCGATGGGCTCACACGAGCCTACCTCGCGGATCGCGACGAACTTGAGACGGTTACCTACACGCTTCTTGTCGACGCGAACTCTCCCGAGCACGTCGTCGGTGAGCCACTTATCCAAGTCCGTCGCCAGCCCACTCGCGGCAAGTGCCTGTGAGAGCTCCACTTCGATCGGCGCCGGCAACCCGGTGAGGTGAGCACTGATCCGACAGGCAGCAAGGAGCCCGAGGGCAACTGCTTCACCGTGGAGCATCCCCGACGCACTCTCGATCGCGTGACCGACGGTGTGCCCGAGGTTGAGGAGCGCGCGGTGCCCGCTGAGCTCGCGCTCGTCGCGCCCGACGATCGCGGCCTTGTAGGCGATCGAGCGCTCGATCACGTCGCGCAGCTCCGGCGGTGGCGCAACGCCGTCGGGACCGGCGGCCCACGCGGCGCATCGGGCGACCTGGTGCCACAGCTCGCGGCCGTCGAGCAGCGCGTACTTCCAGAGCTCGCCGAACGCTGCGCGACGCTCGCGCGCGGGCAACGTCGTGAGCGTGTCGAGTGCGCAGAACACCATCTGCGGTTGATGGAACGCACCGATCAGGTTCTTCCCCGCGGGTGCATCGACCGCGGTCTTGCCGCCGACCGCGGCATCGCACATCGCGAGGATCGTCGTCGGAACCTGGACGACGCGGATCCCACGGTACAGCGTCGCAGCGACGAAGCCGGCGAGATCGCCGACGACGCCACCGCCGAGCGCGATGATCAGCGAGCTGCGATCGACGCCGCGCGCGATCAGCTCGTTGCACAGCCGCTCGTACGTCGTCAGGGTCTTCGAAGCCTCGCCTGGCTCGATCACGATTGGCTCGACGCCCAGCGCGGTCGGCAACGCCATGCACGGAGCGGACGCCGCGACGTTGCTATCGGTGATCACGTCGACACGGCTGGCGAACGGGATGTGGCCGGGATCGAGCGAGTCAGCGACGACGACGGGATAACTGCGCCGACCGAGGGCGACGATCGTCGTCGACGATCGGTACCGCGCCGCGAGCGACCGCCAGATTCCCTCGACGATCTCCACCTCGGAGGCGACGTCGGAGATCGACTTGTGCGTGGTGTCGACGACGCTGTGTGCACGCCGATAGATCGTCGCGCGCTTCGCGTGCAGCTCCTCGGCGTTCGCGAACAACGGCCGGCCCTGCCCGCCTCCGGATCGCGCGCGCGCTTCTTCGACATCGACACCGAGCGCGATCACGCACCCCGCCTGCCTCATCCTCGCGAGGTTGTCGCCGGACGCCGCGGCACCTCCACCGGTCGCGAGCACGTAGTCGCCGCCGCGCGCGATCACGTCGCTCAGGCACGCGGCTTCTCGTCGACGAAACTCGGGCTCGTCGCGTGAAACGAGAGAAGCCGGGGCTTCCCCCAGCTTCGCGATCTCGTCGTCGAGGTCGACAAACACGCGGTTCGTCTGTTCCGCCACCGCGCGGCCCACCGACGTCTTGCCGGCGGCCATGAACCCGATCAGAAACAGCGGCACTGGATCAGTCTGCCGCGGTTCCGGTTTACTGACAGGCCAGCGCAGCCTTGTTCGTGATCTTCGGCGTGATGAACACGAGGATCTCGGTGCGGTCGTCGTTCTCGCGGCGGTTCTTGAAGAACCAGCCGAGCACCGGCAGGTCGCCGAAGAACGGGATCTTCTTGTAGGCGAGACCGCTGTTGCGCGTGTAGATCCCGCCGAGCACCGAGGTGTCGCCGTCCTGGACGAGCATCGTCGTGCTGGCTTCCTTGCGGAGGAACGTCGGGTCACCACGAGCGCCGACGTTGACGAAGTCGGGCTCGTTCTTCGTCACGTTGAGCTTCATCTGCACTGCACAGTCACGCGACGACACGTACGGCGTGACCTCGAGCGACAGATCGGCCTGGACGAGCTGCGTCTGCGTACCGGCGGCCGAGATCACCTGGATCGGGATCGACACGCCCTGCGTGATCTTCGCCGGCTTGTTGTTGAGCACGGTGATCTTCGGGGCCGAGATGATGCGCACCGTACCGGAGTCTTCGAGCGCCGAGAGGCGGAGGTTCAGGGCGAAGTTGCCGCCGATCGAGCCGAGCGAGAGGCCGATCGCGCCACCTTCACCACTGCCCGTGTTCGCCGGCAGGTTGATCGCGAAGTCCGACGGCGTCGCGACGCCCTGGCGAATCGTCTGCGCGTCTTCGTTACCGCCGGTGAGGCCGATCGAGTTCGGGAACAGCAGGCCGGTCGAGTTGCCGCCGGCCGCACTCGCGTTCGCGCGGCCACCCCACTGCACGCCGATCTGGCGGAGGAACGTGGAGCGCGCCTCGACGATGCGCGCCTCGATCGAGATCTGCGGGGTCTGGGTGTCGAGGCCGATCGCGAGCCGCGAGATCTCGGCGCGGTTGCCGGCGACGTCGTTGATGATCAGCGCGTTCTGGCGCTCGTCGACTTCGATCGTCCCGTTCGGCGAGACCATGCCCTTGAGCTTGGGCGCGAGATCCTTCGCGTCGGCGTAGTTGAGGCGGACGATCTCGGGGCGCGGCGTCTCGGCCTTGCGGGCGGCTTCGGCGCGCTCGGCCGCTTCCTTGTCTTCCTTGTCGAGCTCCTTGCGATCCGCGACGCGGAATAGATTTCCCTCGCGGCGGTACCAGAGGCCGTGCGACGACAGGATGACCTCGAGGGCCTGATCCCACGGCACGCGCTTGAGGCGAACGGTGACCTTCGCGTTGATGTTGTCGGGGACGACGATGTTGACGCGACCGGTGTCCGCGATGATGCGAAGCAGGTCGTGGATCGGGGCGTCCTTGAAGTCGAAGTCGACGGTGGCACCGCGATAGACGCGGCGGCGCGTGCCCTGCGGGACCTGCGTCACCGACTGCGGTGCGAGCGGCGTCGACGTCGCGCCGAAGCCCGCCGTCACTTGCGGCGGCACGGCCTGGACGCGCGGAGCGCGCTTCGCGACGACGGTGTCATTCGAGAACTTGAGGGACGCACCGGTCGCGTTGCGCTCGAGCGTCGGCGTCGCCGGATGGGAGAGCTCCGCGATCAGGCGAATGCGATCCGGGTTCTTGCGATCGCGGAACGAGCTGATCGCCTTCACCGGGCTGCCGTAGCGCGAGACGTCGAGCTTGCGCTCGAGCTTCGCCGCGAGCTCCGCGTTGTCGATGAACAGCTCGACGTGCGATGCGCCGATCTCGCCGAGCGAGACCTTCGCATCGCCGGCGAACGTGATCGCGACGTCGCCGGTGTCGGCGCTGCCCTTGAACGCGATCTCCGTGACCTTCGCCTTGGGGGCGGCCTTCGGCGCGACCACGACATTGGACTTCGCCGCGACCCTCGTGGCCGCATCGCGATCCGACTTGAGCTTCGCGAGCGCGGTCTCTTCGGCCTGGCGCTGCGCGGTCAGCTTCTTGAGGTGCGCCTCTTCACGCTGCGACGAGTCGCGCGACGCCGTCGCGACGGCCTCGAGCTGGCTCGCGAGCTGCTGCTGCGTGGCGACCGCCTTGCGACGATCCGTGAGGTCCGACTCGGCGCGCTTGCGCTCGTCGGCGAGCTTGCCCGCTTCGGTGCGCATCCGGGCGAGCTCGGTGTCCGTGGCCTTGCGCGCGGTCGCCGCGGCGATCTCCGCCTGCGCCTTCGCCTCGGCCTTGCTGCGCTGCTCGAGGTCGGTCGCGGCGCGCTCGGCGGCGAGGCGACGCGTGGTCAGCTCGTCGAGGGACTTCTCGGCCTTGGTCTTCGCGGCGGTCGCTTCACGCAGCGACTTCTCGGCGATCCCACGCTGGGACTCGGCGGCGTCGGCGGCATGCTTCGCGATCCGGGCGGCTTCCTCGGCCGACTTGCGCTGGGCCTCGGCATCGTTGCGGAGCGCCTCGGCGGCACGGGCACGCTTGCCCGCGTCGTTCGCAGCGGTCTCCGCCTCGGTGCGGCGGCGTGTGGCCTCACTCGCCGCGGCCTCGGCGAGTCTGCGCTTGCGGGTGGCATCACCGGCGGCGACCTCCGCGTCGGAGCGCTGGCGCTCGACGTTCGCGAGGGCGTCGCGGGTCTGATCGAGTTGCTTCTTCGCACCCTGCGCGGCGGACTCCGCGGCGAGCCGGCGGCTCTCCGCTTCCTCGGTCTGCTTGCGGGCCTTCGCGAGGCGCTCCTCGGCCTGCTTCGCGTCGGCATCGGCCTTCTGGCGATCCGCGTTGCGCGCATCGCTGGCGCGCTGGGTCGCGAGCTTCACCGCGGCCTCGGCGGACTCGCGCTCGCGGCGCGCCTTCGCCACTTCTTCACGGGCGGCCTGATCACGAGCTTCGGCGGCGGCATTCGCAGCGCGCGCCTTGTCCTCGAGGGCCTGGGCGTCTCCCGCTTTCTTCTCGAGCCACGCGAGTTGATTCTTCGCATCGCGCGCGAGCTTGTCGGCCTCGAGGCGGGCGCGCTCGGCGGTCTGGCGGTCCTGCGCGGCGAGCTGCTTCGCCTTGTCGGCGTCGGCCTTCGCCGCATCTGCCTCGGCGCGAGCGCGGGCCACTTCGGCCTTCGCATCGGTCTTGGTGCGGTTCGCCTCGTCGCGCGCGGCGATCGCTTCCTTGCGAGCCACCTCGGCGTCGGTCTTCGTACGATTGATCTCGCCCTTCGCGGCGATCGCTTCCTTGCGAGCCTGCTCGGCGGCTCGGGCCGCTGCGTCGGCGTCGCTCTTGGTCCGGCTCACTTCACTGCGCGCCGCGACCGCATCCTGGCGAGCGGCATCCGCATCCGCCTTCATCTTCGCAGCGAGCTGGCGCGCGGACTCGGCCTCGCGGCGAGCCTTGTCGACATCCGCCTGCGCCTTGGCCGCGGCGTCGAGCTGCTTCTCCGCGGCGAGCTTCTGCGCCATCGCCTCGGCCTTGATCCGCTCCGCATCGCGCTTCGCCGAATCGGCCTGTGCGCGCGCAGCGTCGGCTTCGCGTGCTGCCTGCGCCTTGATCGCAGCCGCTTCCTTCAGGGCCGCCTGCTTCGCAGCCTCGGTGGCGAGGCGAGCACGCTCGGTCTCGGCGGCCTGGCGCTTCTGGGCTTCCTTCGCCCGCGTCGCATCGGCGCGCGCCGCGTCGGCATCCTGCTTCGCGCGCGTCGTCTCGTTGCGAGCCGCGTCGGTCTCCTGCTTCGCACGAGCGGCGTCCCCGCGTGCGGCATCGGTCTCGCGCTTCGCTCGATCTGCGTCGGCGCGTGCGACATCGGTGGCTCGCTTCGCGACCGCGGCATCGGTGCGCGCGGCGTCTGCGTCCTGCTTGGCCTTCGCTGCCTCGGCCTGCGCGACCTGCTTCGCCTTCTCGGCGGTCACGCGCAGCTGCTCCGCTTGAGCCTGGGCGCGCGTGGCGAGGTCTTTCGCCTTCGCTGCCTCGGCGTTTGCGCGGTCGAGCTCGGCGGCGTTCGCCAGCTTGCCTTGCTTGCGCGCTTCGTCGGCCGCCTTCTGCGCGGCGTCGGCACGCGCGGCTTGCTCCGCGGCGACTTTGCGCAGGCGCTCCGCCTCGTTCTGCGCCTTGACGAGTGCCTCGCCATCGACCTTCGGTGGCGCCGGGTCGCGCGCGGTGATGAACACCACGACCTCGTTGCCCTCGGTCTTGACGTCGTAGCGTCCCGGGCGAGCCATCGTGACGATGACGCGAACGAGCTGCCCTCCGTCGTCGAGCTGCTGCGCGGCGATCGTGGTGACGGCCCACGTGCTCGCCGTGAACACGCTCGCGCTGTCGTGGCCGCGAAGCGCTTCGGACAGCCGCGCTCGCGGTACGTCGACGACGACGCGACTCGGCTTCTCGAGCTTGTAGACGGTGAAGGTCGGGGTCAGCGCGCCACGCAAGCGAACTCGCGTGGTGGCCGTCACCGGATCTTCGGAGTAACTGACGGCCGTGATCTCGTTGGGTGTGTCAGCACGCACCGACGAGGATGCGAGACCAACGACGACGACGGCAGCTGCAATGCAAGACAAAGGTCGGATCATGTCCACTCCTCGGAGCGAGAAAAATTTTCGCCCGTCCGGAGCGCGACCACAAATTTTCGCGCGCGCTGACTCGCTCGCCATGTCGGTTCGATAAGTGATTCCGCCCCGAAAACGCCGAAGGGGGGGGGGGTGGGGGGGGGGGCCCACCCCCCCCCCGGGGGCGATGGGGGGGTGGGGGGGCCGCGGGGGGGCC
>JANNBP010000301.1:0-19059 GCA_031385555.1 Deltaproteobacteria bacterium
CCGGCGTCGAGCGCGCTCCAGGCGAAGTTCGTCAATTGCCGCTCCGGCGAGGATGGCACGGGAGCGGTGACCGCGATTCGTCTCGACTGGGCGGTCGACGTGCTCGTCAATGGGGTCGTCGAGCAACAGATCGACAGCGAAGAGTGGCCCTGCGGCGACAGTCATGGTGTGACCGGCTTCGTCCTACCCGAGGGATCCGCCCTGTTTTCGATCACGCCCCTGTGCGATTCGGGCCCGGCTGACACCTCGTCGTTCGTCTCACCTGCCGCCGAGCAGCGTCGCGTGATCGTGGGGGATACCGTGAGCTTGGGGGCCCTCGAGCTGATCGTGCAGGTGTCGAACTGTGACGTCCAACCCTGTATCTGTCAGTAGGGTCAGAGCGGGCTGGCGCGCCATTTGCCTGCATGGCAAGGAGAGGATCCTATGAAGACGCTGCTCTTGCTGATCGCACCGCTCACCGGCTGCATCATGACCACCGAGGGGCAGGGTGAAGAGGTCGGATTCATCAACACCGAGTGGAGCTTTCACTCGGTGGAGGGTGCGGCGCTCGACTGCCCGGCCGGGTTTCCCACCGTCGAGGTCACCGCGATCCCGTTCGATCGCAGCCTGCCGGCGTTCATCGACCTCTACAGCTGCAACCGCCAGCAGGCGAGCGCGCCGTATCCGATCGGCGAGTACGAGGTCACGATCGCGATCACCAACAACAGCGGCAGCGAGGCGTACGCACACTCGCTGAGCCGGGTGGTCGATCTGTTCTCGGCGGACGCGAGCGTCGGCGAGGACTTCATCCACGACGGCGGCCGCATCCTGTTCGACTGGGTGCTGGTCGATGCCGAGACCAACGCCGATCTCGAGTGCCGCACCGCGGGTAACCCGAAGGCGATCAAGGTCGAGGCTGCGAGCAGTGATGCCGCGTTCTCGACGGAGCTGACCTGCGGCGACGGCTTCGGCGTCTCGAACCCGCTGCTCGCCGGCGCCTATCAGGCGACGTTCTCGGTGATCAACCAGGCGGGGCAGCCACTCGGCGAGCCGCAGACCAAGGCCGTCGCCCTGCGCGATCGCAACGACTACGATGACGTCGGCACGATCACCCTGCCGATCGGCGCCTTCGATCCGCCGCCGCCGCCGCCGCCGCCCCAGTAGACACACGTTCGTGTCGGAGCGCCCCCGACCCACCACGCGGGCGTCTTCAGTTTCGGTGCTAAGGTCGACGAGTGAGCCGCCGCGATCGCCCGTCCGTCGCCGACCGCTTCGCCGGTCTCAAGATCACGCGTGGTGCACTCGTGATCCTCGCGCTCGAGGTCGGGCTTTCACTCGTCTGGCTGATGTGCGATCCCGCGGCGCGCAAGGGCATCGAGGACTGGCTCGGCGCGACGCCGTCGAACGTGTTCGAGCACGGTCGCGTGTGGACGCTGCTGACCGGCCTGTTCCTCGAGAAGAGCTTTCTCGGGTTGATCCTGCACGGCATGGTGCTGTGGATGTTCGTGCCCACGCTCGAGCGGTTCTGGGGCACGGCGCGGTTCTATCGGTTCGCCGCGGTCACCGGCATCGTCGGCTCCGCCGCGGGTGTCGGGCTCGGGTTCGCGCTCGGCACCAACGATCCGATCCTCGGACTCTCGGGGTTCATCTACGCCACCATCGTCGCGTTCGGCATCGTCTACGCGCGCCAGCAGGTGCAGTTCTTCGGCGTGCTGCCGCTGACGGGCCGCCAGCTGATGTACGGCATCATCGGGTTCGTCCTGTTCTTCGTCGTGATCCAGCAGTTCTGGGCGCAGGGCGCGGCGTTCGCCGGCTCGATGATCGCCGCGGCGATCATGACCTCGAAGAAGCTCTCGCCCGGCCTCGTGTGGAAGCGGTGGCGGATCGCCCGGGCGCGGGCAAAGTTGTCTGTGATCGAGGGCGGAAAGCCCCGCGAACCGAAGAAGCCCACCGAACAGAAGTGGCTGAACTGATCGATTGTATTCGGGGCCCCGGCGCGAAGACGCGCCACCCCGTTCCCCATCATTCGCCTGGCCGATGATCGACACAGGCGAACTCTGGGGTTAACAGCCCGATCCCCCCAGATAGCGGTGTGCGAGCCGTGATACGGTCAGCGCGATGGAAGAGGGAGACCCGCAGTTCGAGTCCGGCACCGGGCTCACCACGCTGTTCGAGGGCGAGTGGGCTACGGTACGTCGCCTCCGCAAGGGCAAGCTGGTCGTGATCAACGGCGCCGATCAGGGCAAAGAAGTCGAGATGATCAAGCCGCGCGTCACCGGCGGCCGCTCGATCATCAGCGACCTGGTCGTCCAGGACAAAGCCGTCTCGGGCACGCACTTCGAGGTGTCGGCACGCGACGACGGGTACCGGCTCCGCGATCTGAACTCGCGCAACGGCATCTTCGTCGGCGATCTGCGGATCCGCGAGGTCTACCTCAAGCCGAACACGGTGTTCCGGATCGGCCACACCAACATCCAGTTCCAGACCACGCAGGACGTCGTCGAGATCGAGCTGTCGAAGAAGGATCGCTTCGACATGATGCTTGGCAGCTCGCCGGCCATGCGCGAGATCTTCGCCCACCTCGAGAAGGTGGCTCCGAGCGAGCTGACCTGTCTGATCACCGGCGAGACGGGTACCGGCAAGGAGATGGTCGCGCGCGCGCTGCACAACGCATCGCAGCGCAAGAGCAAGCCGTTCGTCGTGCTCGACTGCGGATCGATCCCGCGCGAGCTGATCGAGTCCACGCTGTTCGGCCACGAGAAGGGCAGCTTCACCGGCGCCCACGCGCAGCACGACGGCTGCTTCATGCAGGCGAACGGCGGCACGATCTTCCTCGACGAAATCGGCGAGCTCGACATCACGCTGCAGCCCAAGCTGCTGCGCGTGCTCGAGCAGCGCGAGATCAAGCGCGTCGGCGGCGATCGCACGCACAAGGTCGACGTCCGCGTGCTCGCGGCCACCAACCGCGACCTCCGCGACGAGGTCAACAAGGGCACGTTCCGCGAAGACTTGTACTTCCGCCTGTCGGTCGTCCACGTCGAGCTGCCGTCGATGCGCGAGCGTCGCGAAGATGTCCCGTCGCTGACGAATCACTTCCTGCGCGAGATCGCGAGCCGCCGCGGCATGACGATGTCGTTCTCGCAGGACGCGATGGCCGCGATGATCTCGCACACCTGGCCGGGCAACGTTCGCGAGATGCGCAACGTCGTCGAGCGTGCCGCAGCGCTGTCCGACGGCCCGGTGATCACGCGCAGCGATCTGGTGTTCGGTCGCGAGATGGGGCCCTCGCTCGTCGTCTCCCACGATCTCGCGCAAGCGGGAGCGCAGGCGGCCCAGCGCGCCGCCGCGCAAATGTCGGGCGTCGAGTTGCCGCCGCAGACCGGCCCGGCCACGTTCGATGCCTCGCTGCTCCGCGCCGGCCTCGGCTTCAAGGGTGCGAAGCAGAGCGTGGTCGACGCGTTCGAGATCGCGTACCTGTCCGCGCTGATGTTGCGCAACGACGGCAACATCACGCGCTCGGCGCAGGAAGCGGGCCTGACTCGCTACCACTTGCGCGAGCTGCTCAAGCGCCACGGCCTCAAGGGCGGCGACACCGAGTAGGCGCGGCGCCCGTCGGGCTTCGTTCGGTTCGGACTAGCTGCGCGGGACCGCGCGGTAGACGCTCTGGATCGCGGCGACGTGGGCGGGCATCGGGAGCTTGCCGAGGCGCGCGCTGTTCGCGTTCAGGCGAGCGCGGATCGAGCGCCGGATCGTGCGCGCGACGTGGTGGTGAAGGTGGAGCTCGACGAGGTGCTCGTTGGCGTGCAGCGCGTCGAGGATCGGGAACGCGCCGCGTGACGTGATCGAGTTCTCGCGGAGGTCGAGCACGCGCAGCGGGCCGTTCGCGCGCAGCATGTCCGCGAGGGCGGGTGCGCCGGCATCGCCGATCTGATTCGGCGGTTCCTGGAGGGCGCGCGCCGACGGAGCGATCGCGACGTCGAGGCGGAGCAGCCGGGGATGCCGGGTCAGCGCCAGGGCGATCGCCGCGCCTCCGCCGGACGACAGCCCGCACGACGCGAGGCAGAGATCCTCGAGCGAGCGGTTGTGCGCGAGCCCGTCGGCGATCGGCGCGATGCAGGTCGCGAACCGGCTCGCCGAAAGCTGCAGCGTGCGCAGGCGCGTGGTGGTCGACAGCAGGGCCCCCACGGCTTCGGCGGCCGCGGGCCCGGCCGCGTTGCCACCGAGGTAGACGTGCTCGACGCGACAGGCGGGCGACGCCAGGGCTTCCGCGATCGCCGCGACGCCGGCATCGCCGAGCTCGCAGTTGTAGACGTCGAGCACGCGGGGACCGCCGCGCGCGATGACCTCGGCGAGGCGGTGGCCGCCGGCCTCGCCGAGCGGGTTGCGCTTGAGCCACAGCGCCTCGACCTGGTTGCGTAGGGCGGCCTCGGCGAGGGGGCCGACGTCGGTGATCTTGTTGCAGCCGAGGTACACGGTCTCGAGCGCGACACCGCGATCGAGCGCGTCGGCGACTGCTTGCGCGCCGGTGTTCCCGATCGCACCGGTCCCGAACAGGATCGCGCGAATGGTTTGACCGCCGAGCGCCTCGAGGACGCGCGCCGCACCGTCGGGGCCGATCGCTTGCTTGCAGAGATCGAGGCGACCGCCGGGCAGCACGGTGCCGCGCGGGAAGGCGAGGGTCTCGGTCGATTGCTCACCGCGGCGCAGATAGTCGATCAGCGGCTGCAGCTCCGCCGGATCGCACGGCGTGATCGCAGGGACTGCGACGGCAGGACAGTGCGTTGGTGTCATCACCATGCCTCGCCACTCCCGAACCCGATCGGCAGTCGGCGCGCGTCGAACGTAGGGCGTGTCGCGCCGCGCACCGAAATCAGAGCCCTCCGACAGCGCAGCCGGTCAGCGGGGTGATCACCAAGGGGCGGGCTCGTAATCCTTGAAGAACGCGCCGGCGATCCGATCGCCCTGCACGCCGCGATAGACCGGTGCGAGCACGCGCGCGGCACCGTCGACGATATCGAGCGGAGGACAGAAGCCGGAGGACTTCAGGCGCTCCTCCAGCGGGTGCGGGTTCTCCTGCGTGATCCAGCCGGTGTCGACGCTGTTCATGTAGATGCCGTCGGTCAGGAACTCCGGCGCCGACGTCCGCGTGAACATGTTGAGCGCGGCCTTCGCCATGTTGGTGTGCGGATGCCGCGTCTGCTTGTTGCGGTGCGCGAACACGCCCTCCATCGCCGACACGTTGACGATGTAGCGATCCGCAAAGGCGCTCCTGGTCATCAGGCCGCGCAACCGGCTCGCGATCAGAAACGGCACGATCGCGTTGACGACGTGGACCTCGGCAACCTCCGCCGGCTCGATCTCCGCGGCGTTCATCACCCAGCTGTTGCGGTGGCGCAGATCGACGGGCTTGCCCTCCGCATCGACGCGATCGGGGAACAGCAGGGCGAGTGCCTCGGTCGCCTCGCTGAGATCGGTGAGGCGACCCTCGAGCGGTGGTGGCGCAGTCTCCCCGGCCGCGAGCCGCGCGTAGTACGCGGGTGGACGACGCACCGTCTGTGCGGCGTTGCTGATCAAGATGTCGAGCGGCTCGCCACGCGCGACCTCGCGATCGATCCAGGCCGACACGCCGCGCAGATCGAGGAAGTCGAGCCCCTCGATCGTCAGCCGCTCGCGCAGCTCTGCCGGCAGATCCGCGTAGCGCTGCTCGGCATCGCGCGGAAACCGCGTGGTCACCGTGACGCGGGCGCCGGCACGCAGCAGCGACACCGCGATCTCGTAGCCGATCTTGATCCGCCCGCCGGTGACGATCGCGCGGCGGCCCGAGAGATCGGCGGTCCGCGTGCGCGCCGCGAAGTTGCAGTCCGCACAGGTCGGGCACAGTGCGTGATAGAACGCGTGCAAGCGCCGAAACGGCAGCTTGCAGACGTAGCAGTGCCGTTGGTTGCGCAGCTCGCGAACGGTCGATCGTACGGATTCTATGGATCGTCCGGATCGTCCGGATCGGACTTCGGGTAGCGACGCGGGCGTGAAGTACGCCGCGGCGCGCAGCGAGCCCGCGCTGGCTTCGCGATCCGCACGCCGGTTGTCCTGCTTGCGTGCCAGGCGGCGTTTTTGCTTCGCGCTCTTGGTCAGGTGCGCCGCAGCGCGCTCGACCGCGACGCGATCCGGATCGTCAGGTGCACGTTCGCGCAGCGCCTCGAGCGTCGCGAGGCACCGCGCGATGTCAGAAGGTGAGGGGCGACCGGAATCGAACCGGTGTCCTTCGTGTGCTGGAAACAACGACGCGTCGACCTCTGCGCTACGCCCCTCGTGATCGTGGTGGGTGGGTGAAGTGGTTGGGAGCCGGCCGGATTCGAACCGGCGTCCTCCAGCCTGGCAAGCTGGCGCGACGACCGCTGCGCTACGTCCCCCGTGAGTGGTTGGTGTGTGATCGTCGCCCGCTCCGCGACGTTCCCCGTAAGTGGTTGGGGCCCGATCCGATTCGAACGGATGTCCTCCCGGATATGATGCCGAGCGCGTCAACCGCTGCGCTACGGGCCCCGAAGCGTGGTCGATGATGTCTACCGCGGCACGACCGCTGCGATCAGAAGATGAGGGACGGCCAGAGTCGAACTGGCGTCCTCCCGAATTGCAATCGGGCGCGTCAACCGCTGCGCTACGTCCCTCGAAATGTGGCGGCCGGCTCGATTCGAACGAGCGTCCCCTCGCATGGAATGCAGGTGCGACAACCTCTGCGCTACGGCCGCCATGAACCTTGACCCTCTCCGGATCGAACGAAGGTCCCTCCGGTTCGAGCTCCGAGAACGCGATTGGAAACAGTGGGGCCCGATCCGAATCGAACGGATGTCCTCCCTGGTTAGCTACCGGGCGCATCGACCGCTGTGCTACGGACCCCGAAACCTCATCTGAAAACTGTGGGGGCCGACCCGATTCGAACGAGTGTCCTCCAGCCTGCAAGGCTGGTGCGACGACCACTGCGCTACGTCCCCCAGAATCGTGTGCCTGGATCAGCGCGAGGATCTCGCTCGCACGCGCACCGACGATCGCGACGAGATCTTCGAGCGGCGTGGCCATCGCGATCCGGCCGGAGCCGCGCGCGGAAATCTCCTCGGCGACGCCCTCGGAACGCATCTCGCGCGCGCGTTCGAACACCTCGCCAGCACGCGCACCGATGATCCTCGCGAGCTCGTGTAAACGCGTCCCCCCGTCTGGCACGGCGGCAATCTACACCGATGGCTTGCGCGAGGGCGTCCCATGAGCTTTGTTCTGGACGTGACCGCGGCACCCCAGCACCGACCCTGGCGCTACTTCCTCGCGGTCGCATTCGTGGCCTCGATCGTCGGTGCGTTCGTGCCGATGGTCGCGATCAAGTACGGTCGGATCACGCTCGGACTCACCGCGATCGATCTGTCGTTCGGCATGGACAAGACGCGAGCGGTTGCCGAGAAAGAGATCCCGAAGCTGCCGAAGGTGATCGGCAAGCGGCTCGATGGCCGGCTGGGCAGCCTGCGTAGCGATCAGGGCGATCTGCACCTCGTGCTCGACGCGTCGAAGTGGGCGGTGGTTGCATTCATTCCGGGGTTGCTGCTCGGCTTGCTCGGCGGCCTCGCGATCGTACGCAAGCGCATGGGCCGAGTGATCGGCATGCTCTCGATCCCGCTCGGGCTCGCCTCGATCGGTGGTTGGTTCGGGCTGCGCTTCGCGATGCAGTACGCCGCGGCGGAGGCGGATCTCGGCAAGGTCGAGGTCGCGCTGCAAGTCGGCGCACACGCGCTGCTCGTGATCGGTGGGCTCGGTGTGATCGCCGGCGTCGGGGCGCTGATCAAACCGGATCGCACCGCCGACGCGCCGGAGCTACCGCCGCCACCGCCGCCGGGTGTGCCGCAGCGAGCCTAGCGCCGGTCAGGCCTACGACGCGTCCGCGCTCCGCGGGCTCGGTCGAGACCGCTCGGGGGTGCCCCCATACTCGATGTCGTTATCACGACGGTCATGACGAGACTCGTCATGACGACGGTCATGACGAGGAGCACGAAATCCACGCACAGTCGGAACCCATGCTGCGAGCGGCTACAACAGGCCGCGAGCCTCCAGCACGCGAAGCGCGGTGATCTCTTCGGGGCGGATGCCGCGTCTCACCTCGTACATGGGCGGGAACACGTCGTCGAGCAACACCAGATCCGGGCCGAGCAACAGGGCGGCCTTGAACCAGGCTATCGCGGTTGGGTTCCCCTCGTGGACGAAGGTGAGTAGATCGACCTGCGGAAGGGCGAGCCCGGAGCACGTGGGCAGCTCGGCGCTGGTCATCAGTGGCGGGCCCCTCAGGGTCTCCGGGCGCACCAGCACCAGCCCACGTGCACGGACCACCGGTTCGAGCTGGTCGAGCAAGAGCTCCCAGTCGAGCGCGGACTGGACGGAGGACAGAAACAGCAAGCTCGGCGCCTGCTGGACCATCTCCAGGTCAGGATCGCTGATCGGCCTCCACTGGTCACCTGCCAGCCGGAGCGGCGTGAGGTCGAGCGTTCGATCCTCGTGCATCAGCTCGGTGGCCACGCCGTGAAGCGCGCGGAGGCCCGCGAGCTCCTGGCTCCCGGTCACGAGCACGGTGTTGCGGTTCGGCGCCACGACGATCGGATCGCCGCGCACACCCAGGCGTCGAAACAGGTCCGGGATCGCGAGGCGAGCGCCGTCGAAATAGTCGGCCCAGGGCGATCTCAGCAGCCCAGGGCGGAGTTCTTTCCAGGTGCCCACACTCCGAGCCGCGAGGTTCGCGATCGCGTGGTCGAACGCCTCGGCCTCGGTCAGGCCCGCCTGGGCGAGATCGTTCTCCGTGATCAGCCGCACCTGCTTGGGCTCGTCGACGGCGAGCTCGAGTGCGAGCGTGGGACCGATCCGCCGCCCGGCCAGGACGCCGTTCAGCTTCATCGGCAGCACATTGAGCACCCGCGCCTCGACATCACGGGACGGCGTGGCCTTCGGCAGGATCCTGGATGCGAGGTCGGTGATCGGCGTCATGTTGCCGAGGGCGAGATACCGAGCGATCACGCCAGGACGCGCCTCGAACTCGGCCGCAACATAGTCGTCGTAGGCGTTGCCCAGGTAGAGCACGAAAACCTTGTCGCGATCGACGGGATCGCGGAATCGGATCTGCTGCGTTCCCGGCACGATCCGGGCCTTGCCGGTGAAGCCGTTCGCGCGCGCTGCGTCGATCACGCGCTGCGCAAACTGCTCGATCGTGAGATCAAGAGTTGGACGCCGCCGGAACCAGTCGCGAATGCCCATGGCCCCAGATATCACGCACCTGGGTCAGGTACGCGGGAGCCTCGCCGGTCCGCCGCGGTCGAGACCGCTCGGGGCCACCATCCTCGGTGTCGTTATCACGATGGTCATGACGAGACTCGTCATGACGACGGTTCTAACGAGGTCGAACCAAGGGGCTCGAGAGGTCGGTCGCGCACGCTAACTTAGCGCCGGTCGAGCTCGGTGGCCTTGCCGGCGATGCTGCGCACGTCGGCCGGGTAGTACTCGGGTCGACTCGCGATCTTGTCGAGCATGCGTCGCGTCGCACGCGCGGGACGGATCGCGACGAGGGCTTCGACGATCGGCAGCAGCGGTGCGGAGCTGGCATCGTCCGTCCGCGTCGCGACGCCCGGTTGCAGGAGCGTGCAGAGCACCTGCTCGTAGACCTTCGCCTTGCGACCGAACTGCTTGATCCGCGCGCACGCAGCGAGCCGGAGCTCGCGAGAACAGCTCGTCACGCAGCGGCCGAGAAACGCGCGCGCAGGCGCGGTTGTCGGTGGATCGCAGCTCTCGACGTCGGAGATGTAGCGATCGAGATCGCGATGCAGGATGCCCATCGGGGGCAGCGACATCACGCCCATGCCCTGGACCGCGTAGTAGAGGTGCGGGTAGCGATCCTGGAGTAGCGCCTGCTGTGACTGCGCCATCTGCTGCGGCCACACCGACGTGTAGAGGACGAGCTCTTCGAGGGGCGGCGGTTGTTGGTGTTGCGCTAGCATGTCGACGATCGATCGGGTCTCGTCGGCGTTGCGCACGCGGACGCGAAGCCGGCGAAGATCCGTTGCCGCGGGCGCACCGATCGCCTGCTTGACCAACGCACCCGCTGAGATCTTCGACTTGCGTGGCAGGTACCGCGCGTCGACCGCCATCCCGTAGAGCTTCCCGGAGCGCCAGTCGAGCACCAGCGTGCGACCGGCGAACATCAGCGGCGATGCGCTGCCGAGCAACGCACTGCCATCGGTGGAGGCGTGCTCGTGGATCGCCTTGCGAAGCAGAGCGGCGCGCTTGTGATCGGCATCGCGGAGCGCGTGCTCCATCGCGATCAAGGGTCCGCGCGGATCGCCCTCCTGGCTCAACGCATCAGCGCAGACCAGCACCGACGCGCGCAGGTCGCGGTCGTGCGGCTCCTCGAACGAGCGCGCTGCGAGCAGCTCGTAGTCCGCCAGGGACATCAGTTCGGTGCGACGACGGTCGCCGTGCCGGTGCGCGCGAGCGTCCCGAGGAACTCCGCCGCCTGGCGCTCCGCGGCCGGGATGTCGAACACCACGAAGTGGCCGTCCGAGCCGGGCTGCTGCTTGTACTGCGCGAGCGTCGCGGTGGCGCCGTCGAGGTTGTTCGAGAACGGCGGTGCCATCACTGCGCGGCCCTCGAGCTCGAGGCCGGGGACCGGCGCGGTATCCGGCGTCATCACGACGTTGCCGCCGATCGCGGTGGCGAACGCTTCGATCGCGAGGTTCGGCGTGAACGAATCCTTGAAGCCCTCGAGCTGGTAGATGTTGCGCGGCGCGAGCTGCACGCCGTCGAGGATTGGGGGCTTGCGCACCATCAGCGCCGCGTAATTAACAGGATCCGTGCGCTCGACGAACATCTCCGCCATCGCGAGCGACGGGTTGTCCTCGTCGAGCGGCTCGTCGCGAACCACCGCACCGAGCAGCGCGGGGATGTCGAGCGGCTCCGTCTTGTAGAGGAGGCCGAGGTAAGTGACGCCACCGGTGCCCGAGAACACGGCGCCCGACAGCGTCGGCTCGAACGTCACGAAGCCCGGTCCGGTGAGCCCGCCCTGCGAGTGACCGAAGAACGAGAGCTTGGTGGCGTCGAACGTGATCGTGCGCTGAGTGTTGCCCTGGCCGTCGACGATCGACAGGCCGAGCGCGAGCCGCATCTGCGACCACGCGTCCGCGCTGCCCTGCAGCGAGTTGTCGCGGATCGCGTACGGGTTCTGGAAGTTGAAGAAGTCGATCTCCACGTTACCGCCCGGGTTGCGCGGGCCGTGCAGCACCTGATCCGTCGAGATCACCGCGATGCCTTGCTTCGCGAGCGAGAGCGCGGTGCCGTCGCTGATGAACGACTGGAAGTCGCCACCGGTGCCGTGCGAGTAGATGCAGATCGGGAAGCCTCCGGCAGGCGTCGCACCCGCGGGGACGGTGAGCGCGAACCGCATGGTCTCCATCCGCTGGACGACCGCCATGCCATCGCTACCGACGCTGATCTCGCCGGAGGGCGCCTTCTTGTACGGCACGTCACCCGCCTGAAAATTCGGCGCCTGGTACCCGCCGACGAACGTCTTGAAGGTGGCGTTGGTGCCGGTGCTGGTCACGTCGGTGGCGAGCGGCTCCGGCGTCGCGAAGATCGCCTTGCGCAGCGCCGGCACGATCGCGAGCGCGCTCTGCGTGGTGAACACCGTCGCGGACACCACGTCTTCACGCTCGTCACCGCCGGCCTGGTCGAGGTAATCGAGGAATGGCGCATAGACCGCGCGTGCGTCGACGATCAGTTGATCGCCACCCTCACCGAGGAGCTCGCGCATCTCGGACGCAGGCGCCACGGAGGCCCCATTGCCGTCACGAATGCGATCGGTGATCACCAGCGCGTACGTCGTCGCATCGGCGAGCGGGAAGCCCGGGTAGGGCCGCACGACCAGGTTGTTCTTGCCGATCGTCTGCGTGTTCTCGGCGCGGAACCGCACGATCACCGGCGACTTCTCGCCGTACGTGTCCGAATCGGGATCGATGTCGACGAGGTACACCGAGGCATCGTCGGTGGTCGAGCCGGCGGCATCCGGCAAGCTGCCCGGATCGAGCGGGTCGCTGAACCGGGCGAAGATCGCCGCGTTCTTGCCGAACCCGTCGAGCGTCTCCGCGGCGGCGCGGTAGTTGTCGACGAGCAAGGCATTGGTCGGGAACTGCGAGAGGTCGAGCGTGCCATCGCTCCTGCGCCACAAGTCATTTGGAAACGGCGTGGCGTAGAAGTCGTCGCCTGGTGTGCCGCCGGGGATCGCGAACAAGGCGGTGGTTCCCGCGGGATCGCCGTCCCCACAGCCAATGGCCACCACGAGACACAGGGCCCTCAAGCGCATGCCGCGACCCTAGCACCGGGCTGCCGGCGCCAGGCAATGACAAATGCCACGCCGCTAGCGCTGTTCTCGCTCGCGACGCCAGGTCTCGAAATCCCGCGCCCCATGTACGAACGCGAGGATCAGCACGTGCGAGCCCGAGACCTCGTACAGCAAGCGGAAGTCGTTCACGAAGAGCTCCCGGGTGGTGGCGTCGTCGAGCTCTGGCACGAGTCGACCGCGTTCACTCAGGGTCTCGAGCGAATCCGCCGCCTCCAGCACCGCCTCGAGCAATGCACTGGGATTCTGACGTTCAGCGAGTACCTGGTCGAGATCAGCGTACGCCGAGGGTGCCCAAACTACGTTGCGCGACCCCGGCTCCACTTCGCCTTCAGTTCCGCAGCGACCGTGGCATGCGGAATTCCTTCACCAGCGGCGATCTCACCGCGACCCCGCTGCACTGCATCGATGAGATACAGCCGGTATTGAACGTCAGCGATCGTGGCGTCGTCTGGCAGCTCATCGATGAGTTGCTTGAGGATCTGCTTGGTCGAGGGCTGCGCCATTGGAGCTATGCCTCGTCTACCGACGCGATGAACTGCTTCATCAACCCATCCACCATCAAGTTCCGGTCGGTGATCTGGTGCTTGCCGTCGCGCCAGCCCGCCTGGATCTCGTCGAAGCGCTTGTGGCTGTCGGCGATCACGGTCTTGTACTTGCCGACCTTGGCGACGATGTCTTTCTGGTTGCGGATGAAGAAGGCGATCATCGACGCACCCGCCGCGACCGACATCACCAGGCCGAGCGGACCGCCGAGCGCGAACTTGAGCCCGAAGCGGAGCAGGATCGCGAGCCCCGCACCCATCGCGACCTTCTTCGCACCCTGACCGTCGACGACCGAGTCCTTCGCGAGCGCGAACGACGTGGATCCCGAGGCCATCAGCAACGCGATGAAGTTGCCGCGACGCGTGGTCCAGCCTCGGTCGTAGTACTCCTTGATGCCCTGCTTCAGGAACGCGTCGTACGACGTGTAGATGCCATCGTTCTTGACGGGTTCCTTCGACGCCTCGGCCACGAACGCAACCATAGCGCAAGTCCTTGCACCGAGCCGGTCTGCCCCTCAGATTCGAGGGAACATGACCCGCGTCCGTGCCCTCGCGCTCGTCCTCCTGTTCGGCCTGACCGATCTGGCAGCCGCCGACCTGACCACGGGGCGCGACAAGCTCGTGGCCGGCGACTACAAGACCGCGATCACCGAGCTGACCAAGATCTCGGGCAAGGACCGAGCGACGGCGCGCATCATGCTCGCTCGCGCACAGATCGCCACGGGCGACTACGCGGGGGCGGAAGGCAACCTGAATCCCCTGGCCGCCGGCAAGGACCCGGTCGCGGCCGAGGCGCGGATGGTGCGCGCCGAGCTGCTGCGGATCACCGGGAAGCTCGCCGATGCGCGGAGAGACCTCGAGGCGCTGTACAAGGATCGTCCCGACGATCGCGCGGTACGCACCGAGCTCGGCAAGGTACGTGCGCTGAGCGGCGACAACCTCGGCGCGAAGGCGCTGTTCGATCTGACGATCGCCGAGAGCGACAAGAACAAGCTCGATCTCGACAATGCGATCGACATGATCCAGCTCGCCGAAGCGGCGAAGCACACCGGGCAATACAAGCTCGCGAACGACGCGTATCGCGAGGCGGTCAAGCTCGATCCGAAGCAGACCGATGCCGGCGTCGCGTGGTCCGATCTGTTCCTCCAGAAGTACGCGGCGCAGCTCGCCGAGCAGACGCTCGAGGACGTCTTCAAGATCAACCCGAATCATCCCGACGGTCACGCCGCGATGGCCGAGGTGATCATGGAGACGCGCTACGACCTCGCGGCGGTCAAGCACCACCTCGACAAGGTGTTCGAGATCAACCCGAAGAATGCGCGTGGTCTGAAAGTTCGCGCCGCGATCGAGATCGACGGCAACCAGTGGGACGCGGCGCAGAAGACGCTCGACGGCGTGCTCGCGCTCAACAAGGAGGACGTCGAGGCGCTGTCGATGAAGGCCACGATCGCGTGGCTGCGCGACGACGTGAAGACTTATGAAGCCGAGAAGGCGAAGGTCTTCGCGATCAACCCGAAGTACGCCGACCTCTATCGCATCGTGTCGCGCAGCGCCGTGCGCGAGCACCGCTACGTCGAGGCGATCGAGCTCGAGAAGGAAGCGGTCAAGGTCAAGCCGGACTACTACGAGGCGATGGCGGGCGCCGGTCTCGGGTACCTCCGCCTCGGCATGGAGAAGGAGGGCATCGAGTGGCTCGACAAGTCGTGGGCCGGCGATCAGTACAACGTGCGCACGTACAACACGCGCAACTTGTTCCGGAACACGATCCCGAAGGAGTACTCGGTCACCAACAGCAAGAGCTTCCGCATCCGCTATCACAACGAGGAGAAGGCGGTGTTCTCCCGCTACCTCGAGCCGACGATGGAGCGCGCGTTCGCGGACATGTCGAAGCGCTACGGCTTCACGCCGAAGACGCCGGTCACACTCGAGCTCTACGCGGATCGCAACGACTACGGCATTCGTACCGTCGGTCTCCCGGACCTGGGCGCGCTCGGCGTCTGCTTCGGTCAGGTGATCACGGCGATGTCGCCTGCGACCGGTGACATCAACTGGGGCATGGTGATGTGGCACGAGCTCGGGCACGTGTTCGCGATCCAGCTGTCGAACTCGCGCGTGCCACGGTGGTTCACCGAGGGGCTCTCCGAGTACGAGACGCTGATCGCGAGCCCGCACTGGCGCCGCGAGAACGACAACGACCTGTACGGCGCGATGCTCAACGGGTCGCTGCCCTCGATCGGCGCGCTCAACTCCGAGTTCATGCAGCCGGATCAGAACGCGGTCGTGGTCGCGTACTACCAGTCGGCGGTGACGATCGAGTGGCTGGTGCAGACGTTCGGCTGGGCGAAGATCCCCGAGGCGCTCAAGCTGTTCGGCAAGGGCAAGGAGACGCCGGAGGTCCTGAGGACGATCACCGGCAAGACGGTCGCGCAGCTCGACGTCGAGTTCCGCAAGTACCTCGAGGTTCGCCTGCGGCCGTACGCCGGCACGTTCAAGCTGCCGACGAAAGGGTTCGACGACACCACGAAGATGGAGGTTGCTGCGGACGCCGCGCCGAAGGATGGGAAAGCACGCGCGAACGTCGCGCTGAGCTACTACTACGCGGGCGAGGCCGAGAAGGCGATCTCGAACGCGAACGCCGCCCTCGCGCTCGATGCCAAGCAACCGATCGCGCGGTTCATCCTCGCCGAGGTCGCGGTCCACAAGAACGATAGTGCGAAGGCAAAGGGGATGTACACGGCGCTCGCCGCCGACGGCTTCGACAATGCGGATCTCCGCGCGCGCCTCGCCCAGATCGCCGAGACCGAGAAGAACGACGCCGACAAGGAGAAGCACCTGTGCGCCGCGAAGAAGCTCGATCCCGAGCGCAGCTTCGCGTACCAGGAGCTCGCCGAGCTCTACGAGGCGAAGGGCGACACCAAGCGCGCGCTCCAGGAGCTCGAGCACTACGCGATGATCGAGCAGATGGAGCTCGCCCCGCTCAAGAAGCTGATGATCGAGTACGGCAAGCAGAAGAACTGGGCAAAGGTTCGCGTCTACGGCGAGCTCGCGATCTACATCGCGCCGCACGATCCCGACGTCCTCGGCAACCTCGGCCGCGCGCAAGCCGAGACCGGCGCCGGTGACAAGGCGCTGTTCACCTACGACACGATGCTGATGACCAACCCGCGGCGTCCCGGCCTCGTGCACATCGGTCGCGCACGCGCCTACCTCGCGATCGGCAAGAAGGCCGAAGCGAAGGCCGCGCTCGCGGAAGCGCTGAAGAAGGAGCCCGACAACGCCGACGCGCTCGAGCTCAAGAAGCAGTTGCCATAGCGGCCGGCGCCCGAGCGCCAACGTCAGGCGGGCGTGGCGAACACCCGCCCTGGGTCAGGGAATCCCCGATGCACGTATGGGGGATGGTGCCCAGGCTCGAGCAACCGCGCCCGTCGCACGTGGTGCGCGACGACTGTCGCGGGTTGCGAGCGCGGGTTCAGGAGCCGCAGCACGTGAGTGAGTGAGTGAGTGTGGCGAGAGAGTGGGCTGCAGTACGATCGGCAGCTGTTCCGTCCCGCTGGGTTTGCGCGAGTTGTCCGAGTTGATCCGCGAGATCGAGCACAGGACAGTCGCCGCCGATCGGTCGCGTGGAGGCCTATACTCGCCGTGTGCCACGCAGCCAGCTGACTCGGCCGTCCCATCTGGTGGGGCGAGAGCGTGGCAGGCTGCAGTCGCGCTTGGCGGTGCTGATCGAAGACGGTGGCCCGAGGCGCGCGTGGCGCGGGCTGCAATACGACGCGATCTGCGCGCTCGTCCACGCGCAGGTCCGACTCGTCGAGCTGCATAGCTGGCAGATCGCGATGCTGCGCGCCGATCGCGAGCTCTACGAACAACAGCGCCTCGAGTCACTCGAGCTGTCGTTGTGCTGCGATGCCCTGCGTGAGCTGATCCGCAAGATCGAGCACGGGATTACCGGCGCGACCGCCGCGAACTAGGTAGCCCCGCTCGCGAAGCGCTCGCCTGTACAACACCGTGGTTTTCGCACGCTCGGCTTCTAGTGAAGCAGGCGCTGGATCGTGTCGAGCACCTGGCGGAGGCGCATCGGCTTGTCGAGGAAGATGTTCGCACCGGCTTCGAGCGCCGAGCGGCGCGCAGCATCCCCGCCGGCGGACACCGCGATGATCGGTAGCTCGCCGAGCCCGAGCTCGGTGCGGGCCGTGGAGATCACCTTCGGACCGTCGAGGATCGGCAGATAGACATCGATGATCAGCGCATCGAACTGCTCGTTGCGCAGGATCTCGACCGCGGCGCGGCCATCCTCGGCGTTGCGGAACATGAACGCGATGTTCGAGTTGAAGTCTCGGCGCGAGCTGCCGCGGAGACCTTCCTGGATCAACGCGGCCACGTGGCGGTTATCCTCGACGACGAGCACGCGGAACGTGCGGGACACCGTCTTGGGATCGCGGAGCTTGACGCGCTCGATGATCGACTGCAGGTGCTCGCGCGCGGCACCGGGTGAGAACTCGATGCCGGCACCGGCGTCACCGCCTTCTTCCCCATCGGCGCGGTGCCAGCGTACGCAGCCCTCGATCGAGATCGGCTCGAGCAAGCCAGGGAACGACAGCACGAGCTGGACGCGCTGTCCGAGCGGGAGCTCGCGCTTGGTGGCGACGAACGTGCCGCCACTCGACAGGTTCTCGGTGAAGTCACCGACCAGATCGTCCGCACCCTCGTACTCGACGAACAGCGTGATCGCCTCGCGCGATTCGCGGCGCTTGTCGTCCTCGGCAGCCAAGCGGCGATGATCGTACGACCTGAATAAGATCGCAATGATCTACCCGCTGACCGGCACACTGAGGGTAAAGGTCGTCCCCTTGCCCACCACACTCTGGACGGCGAGATCACCGCCGTGGTCGCGCACGATCTGCTGCGTCAGCGCGAGGCCGAGCCCGGAACCGCCCTCTTTGGTGGAAAAGAACGGGTCGAACAGGCGCGGGAGGACGTCGCTCGGGATCCCGACACCGTCGTCGGTCACCGAGATCTCGATGCGTTTTCCCTTGGCCTTGGTCCGCAACACGACCTGGCCGCCCTTGTTGGCGACCACCGCGTCGGCGGCGTTGCGGACGAGGTTGATCAGGCACTGGCGGATCTGACCGGCGTCGATCTGCGCGACTGGGTCCCCGGAGGCGAGCTCGGTCACGAGCTTGACGTCGCGCACCGCCAGGTCCTCGCGGACGAACGCGGCAAGGGCCCCCACCATCGGGTTGATGGGCTCGGCCGCCAGCTTGGGCTTCGGCAGCCGGGCGAACCGCAGGTACTCCTCTGTGATCGCGGTCAGCCGGTCGACCTCGCGGTGAATCGACCGGCACAGGTCGCGCGCCTCGGTGTTGTCACCGAGCTCGTCCTCGAGCAGCTCGGTGTTGAGCCCGATCGACGACAGCGGGTTGCGGACCTCGTGCGTGATCATCGCGGCCATCTTGCCGACCGCGGCGAGCCGCTCGGAGCGCACCAGCTCGCGCTCGCGTTCCTCGACGGCGCGTCCCATCACGTTGAACTCCCGTGCGAGCTCGGAGACCTCCGACGGGCCGGTCTCGGGGATCCGGTTCGCGTAGTCACCGGCAGCGACCCGCCGCGCACCCTCGCGGAGGCGGCGCAGCGGGCGCAGCGTGTAGACCACCCACATCGTCACGATCAGGCCGAGCACGACGGCGCTGATGCCGAGATAGAACGTGCGCACGCGCAGCAGGTGCTGGTTGTCCTGAAGCAGCTCGGTCAGGCGCTCGACGTTGCGCTCCTGCTTGCCCGCGAGGGTGGCGGCGTACGACCAGTGCTTGCGCTCCTCGTCCTGGAGCTTCTTGAGCGATGCCGCGGCCTGCTCGCGCTTCGCGTCGATCGGCGGTGCGGGAAGCAGGAAGGCCGCCAGGATCTGGTGGTTCGCGGGCTCGAACATCGCGAGCGGTGGCGCGGCGAGCAGATCGGCGTAGAGCGGCGCGGCGGCCGCCACGCCCTTCTCGAGCTTCTCGAGCAGCGGCAGCGATTCCTTGAACTGGGTCGGATCGAGATCGATCAGCTTCTCGAGCTCGGCGAGGACCTTGCGGTTCTCGGTCAGGAAGCGATCGCGCGCGTTCTTGTAGCGATTGATGTTCGCGCGCG
>JANNBP010000327.1:0-51697 GCA_031385555.1 Deltaproteobacteria bacterium
GGGGCTCTCGCCCGAGAGCGGGCGCCGCGCGGGAACCGTGACGGGCGCCCGGTAGAGCGCCCGAAATCAAGCGAGCGCTCACGCGAGCGGCGGCGGCGTGCATGACCGATGGGTCGAGCGCCCGGCGCGGTTCGCGCGCAAGGCGACCGCGAGGGCGAGCCCCCGAGCGCGGGGTGCGAGCACGACGTTCGCGTTCTCGACACTCAACCGATCTGGAAAGTCTTTCTGCCTTCCGCGTCCGCCTCTGCCCTCCGCGTCCGCCTCTGCCTTCCGCGTCCGGGTCCGAGTCCGATTGCTTGTCGGCTTCAGCGTCGGCTCCGTCGTCTGCACGACGCTACGGCGGCGCTGCGAATGACGTCATTCCTCGTCGAGCTGACGCTACACACCGGGGCATCGCGCTCAGAACTCGACGACAGCGCGGATCGAGGTGCCCTCGTGCATCAGCTCGAACGCTTCGTTGATCCGCTCGAGCGGCAGCTTGTGCGTGATCATCTTGTCGATCTCGATCTTGCCGTCCATGTACCAGTCGATGATCTTCGGCACGTCGGTGCGGCCGCGCGCACCCCCGAACGCCGTGCCGCGCCAGTTGCGACCCGTGACGAGCTGGAACGGGCGCGTGGTGATCTCCTGACCCGACCCGGCGACGCCGATGATCACGCTGGTGCCCCACCCGCGGTGCGTGCACTCGAGCGCCTGCCGCATCAGCGTGGTGTTGCCGACGCACTCGAACGAGTAGTCGGCACCACCGCCGGTGAGCTCGACGAGGTGCGCGACGAGGTCGCCCTTGATCTCCTTCGGGTTCACGAAGTGCGTCATGCCGAGCTGCTTCGCCATCGCCTCGCGCTTCGGGTTGATGTCGACACCGACGATCTTGTCGCAGCCGACCATCCGCGCGGCCTGCACGACGTTGAGGCCGATGCCACCGAGCCCGAACACGACCACGTTCGCACCGGCCTCGACCTGGGCCGTGTAGATCACCGCACCGATGCCGGTGGTGACTCCACAGCCGACGTAGCAGACCTTGTCGAACGGCGCGTCCTTGCGGATCTTCGCGAGCGCGATCTCCGGCAGCACTGTGTGGTTCGCGAACGTCGAGCAGCCCATGTAGTGATGGATCTTCTGGCCCTTGTACGAGAACCGAGACGTGCCATCGGGCATCAGGCCCTTGCCCTGGGTGGCGCGGATCGCGGTGCACAGGTTGGTCTTGCGCGACAGGCACGATTTGCACGAGCGGCACTCCGGCGTGTAGAGCGGGATCACGTGATCGCCGACGGCGAGTGAGGTCACGCCGGGGCCGACTTCGCGGACGATGCCGGCGCCTTCGTGACCGAAGATCACCGGGAACAGGCCCTCGGGATCCGCGCCCGAGCGCGTGAACTCGTCGGTGTGACAGATGCCGGTGGCCTTGATCTCGACGAGCACCTCGCCGGCCTTCGGACCCTCGAGATCGACTTCCTCGATCACCAGGGGCTTGTTCACTTCGAATGCGATCGCTGCTCTGGTCTTCACGGACCGCAGCATGCCAGACGTTTCAGCCGCGCACCGCCGCTGCGAGCTTCATCCAGCCAGCGGCATTCGCGTCGGCATCGGTCAGTCCGGCCCACGTCGTCGCCCACAGCAGTGCGTAGCGTTCGGCGAGCACGAACGTGAGGCCTTCGGGTTCGGCCGGCGGTTCGGTGGGTCGACCGGGACTACCACGTGCCGAGGATACGGAACGCGCGATGCAGCACCTCGGGTATGGGTTATCCCGATCAGCTTCGTTCCGACCGCTACATCACGATTCCGGGCTGGGCGATCATCGCTGCCCTCGCCCTCAGCGGGGTCCTGCCGATCGTGCTGATGCTGCAGAGCCGTTAACGCACAGCGACGCGCGGCGAGAACACGTGGGGCGCGCGCACGCCTGTCACCGAGCGGTGCTGCTGCCGATCGCGCTGATGTTACGGCCTAGCGAACGACGCGGCTCGCCGTGTCGCTACCGATCCGAAACGTTCCGTCGGCGAGCCACGCAAACTCGTCGAGCGGCGCGTCGGTGGCCACGTGGATGCGCTTGCGCTCGGTGAGCCCGGACGCTCCTAGATCGAACACCACGATGTCGCCATCGCGGGTGGAGTCGGGCTGGAGGACGACGGCGAGCTGCGCCCCCGCGACGTCGAAGTCGAGCGCCCTGATCGCGACCGGGATCGGGTGTCGTCGCGAGGTGGCGAGATCGACGATCACGCCGGACCTTGGCGCGGCGTCGCTGCTGCTCCAGAGTGCGAGGCGTGCCGCATCTCGCGACAGCCGGAGCTGCTTGGCATCGTCGAGCGCGATCACGTCACGCGCGTTCTCGGTGGGTGGGAACGCCGCGGTCGAGAGCGTGAGCACCACGACACGCGGCTGCTGATCGCGGTACTCGACGCACGCGATCCGCGCCTTGCCGTCGGTCTCGACCACGTCGCATCCATCGCGCGCGAGTTCCGGTACCGGGTGCTGTGCCTTGGTGGGGACGTCGTAGATCGTCGCGTGGCCGTAGATCCAACCTGTCCGTTCACCGACGAGGAAGGTGGTGTTGCTGGTGCGATCCGGCAGCTGGACCCCGGGGAACACGTCGTCGAACGACTCGAACTTCCGGGTCTTCAGGTCGAACATGCAGGCGGTGTCGAGCACGGCGCCGGTGCTGTGATAGATCGACCCCGTCATGTGCCAGTCCAGGGCGAGCACGCGATCGCCGAGGATCTCGATGCTGTCGACTTCCTTCGGCATGCAGTCGCCGGCGAGCGGAATCGTCTGGCCGGCGTGAAGCGCGTAGATCTCGCGCTCGCTCTTGATGACCTGGGTGGTGCGATCGCGGCTCACCCACGCGTGGCCGTCCAGCGGCATCGCCGACTTGCAGCCGACGAGCAGGAGGAGCGCGGCCCTCATCGCGCCATCGAGAAGACGTGGAGCGAGCGCACGCCTGTCACCGAGGGGCGCAGTCCGCGTGAGATGTCGAACACGCACACGATCTCGGTGCGCGTCCCCGGCGCGACGTTGACGATCAACGCCGCGACGTTCGCGAGCACCAGATAGAGCCCGAGTCCTGCGCCGCCGGAGGGCCTGCCGGTCGACAGATCCGTGCCTGCGGGCGGGGTGGCCTCCGCGATCTTGAACGGGATCGACGGTTGCGGCCGGCCCTTGTCGGCGCGCGCGCGGCGAACGTGCGCGATCACATCGCGCTGGCGCAGGCTGCCGAGATCGTCGGCGACCGAGATCACGACGGCGCGCTCGTCGGCGGCCCACCGCAACACGCCGCGACGCTCACCCGAGGCGGGCGTCTCGCGCAGCGCGTTCATCAGCAGCTCGTCGACGACGTTCGCGATCCGATGCAGCGTGGGCCTGCGCGCGCCGACCGCCTCGGCGAATACACAGACTTCGTCCATCCCGGCGCGCCGCGAGGTGTCGCCACGGACGATCCGCTCGTGGACCTGGGTGCCCGCCGCGACGTACTTCTCGAGCCCGAACACGTCGCCCGAGGCGAGCTTCGCCGAGGTGATGCCGAGATCGCGATCGCGCGGGTCGGTGACCAGGTGGCTGACCGACGACTCGAGCATCAGCGCGATCAACGAATCGTCATCGAGGTCATCTCCGACGACGACCACCGGTGCTCCCAGCGTACGCAGCGCATCCCCGGCGGCTTGCCGCGCCGCGCGATCGACGACGATCAGGGCGACCCCCTCGGTGCCCTCGACGCTGCTCGCGTGGGTGACCTCGAGACCGGCCGCGGACAAGGCTCGCTCGACGGCGGCACAACAGCCTCCGTCCCTGCTGACGCAGATCGCGCGCCCGGCGAAGCCCATCGGCCAGAACGGTAGCACGAGGGATTCGCCCGAATTCCCGTTTTCCAGCGAGCTGGGCTACGCTCGCGGCACTCATGGCGGATCCGCCTCCGATCCGACGGCCGGGCACCCGCCCGCCGCCGATCCCCAAGGCACCGATCGCGCCTCAGGCGGCACACACCGACGTGCTGCGTGCAGAGCCGAGTCCCGACGACACCAGCGCGATGCACGTCGGCGATCCGGCGAAGCTCGTCGAGCGCACGCTCGAGCTGGTCGCGTCCGAGGCCGAAGCGCTGCTCCTCGCGAGCGACGATCGGCTCGCCGATCTCAACGTGCGCACGGCGCTGGCGAGCTGGGATGCGCTGCATCAACCGGACGAAGCCCTCCGTCTGCTCGAGCTCGCGGAGGGGCATCCCCTGGTGCCTCGGTTACGGATCGCCGCGGCGATCGCGTCGGGAGAGCTGCCCGCCCTCCTGGCCGCTGTCGCGACGCACGGCGACGACCCCGCGCTACAGCTCGAGCTCGTCGAGGCGCTGCTGTGGCGGCACGGCCAGGTCGACCTCGCCGCCGAGCGCGCCGACCGCCTGCTCGCGCAGGATCTCCCGCCGACCTGGCGCGCGCACGTCCGCGAGCTCGCCGGCCTCGCGCACACCGCGAAGGGCAACTGGCTGCGCGTCATCGAGCTGCGGAGGCAAGCGATCGAGACCGCGGGCAACGATGCGGATCCCGAGGAGGTCGCAGCAGCCGCGGCGCTGCTCCTCGATCGCCAGGGCGACGCTGCCGCTGCGCTCGCCCTCGCGTGGACCAAGCTCGAGCACTTCCCCGGCGTCGATGGCACCTCTGGCCTCGCGCACGTTCCACATACGGCGCTCGGCTGGTTGCGCGTGTTCGACCTCGCGATCGAAGCCGCTAGTGTCCTCGATGACCCGCGCCGGTTCGAGCTGCTCGAGAAGCGCGCAGATCTGGTCTCTGCCTTGTCGGGTGGTGCCTCCGAGGCGCTCGCCACCCGTCATGCGGTGGCCTCGGAGCTCGAGCGCGATGGTCAGCACGCCGAGGCGGCCACGCTGTGGAGCAGGCTCGCCGACGATCCGATCGCGCAGCAACCCGGCAACGCGCGCCGTGTCGCTCTGGTACGTGCGGCGTGGTCCGCGATCGCGGGCAAGCTTCCGCGGATCGCACTCGACGCGCGCAAGAAGCTCGCCGATAGCGAGTGTACCGAGGTCGCCGCGACCCATGCGTGGCGTGCCCTCGAGCTCGCGAGCGCACTCGGCGATCACTCGGCGGGAGATCTCGCGCGTGCGGTCAACGATGTCGCCGGCGGCATCGTCGCGGAGCGCTGGCTCGACGTCCTCGAGCTCGGCTCGCCACACCCGGCCGCGGCGGCGGCACGGTTCGAAGGCCGCGGGGGGCTCTCGCTGCGCTGGGCGGCCGCGCTCGCCGAGCGCCAGGGTCAGCGGATCAAGGCGAAGCAGCTGTGGGCGCGCGCGGCTCACCACCCCGAGACTCCGATCACGACGCGCGATCACGTGCTGCGTTTGCTGCGCGAGCCGTCCGACGACCCGACGCGGCCGTCGTCTCCGTCGTACGACACCGACAGCGCCGACGAGCTCTCCGAGGCCTACGCCGCCGCAGCGAGCGCCGATCCCCATCCGCGCTCGACCGCAGCGCTGTGGTGCGCGCGTGGCATCGTCGATCTCGCACGGGGTGGCATCGCCGAGGCCGAGGAGTCGTTGCTCAAGGCGGCCGCGCTCGCCCCCGACGATCCGTTCAGCCGCGCCGCGCTGGTCGCGGTGTATCGCGCGAACAAGCGCCACGATCTGCTCGCGCAGACACTCGACGAGCTGACGACCAGGCTGTCGAGCAAGGAGGCGCGGGCGGCCGCGGCGCGCGAGACCGCCGAGTTACTCGACGAGATGGGGGATCCGGCGGGTGCGCGGGCGGCGCTCGAACGCCTCGTCAAAGATCAGGCCGACAGCGTCGAGAACATCGTCGCCCTCGCGAAGTTGTGCGAGCGCGACAAGGTCTATCTGCGTGCGATCGAGCTGCGCAAACGCGCGGTCGAGTTGCTCCCACCCGAGCGCAAGGCCGATCAATGGATGGCGATCGCGCGGATCGCCGAGCTCGCCGACGACAAGCCCACCGCGCTCGCCGCACTCGCCGCCGCCGCCTCGCTCGGCGCCGAGCAGGCACCCGCGGAGCAAGCGCGGCTGCATCGCACCGCCGGCGATCTCGAGAGCGCGCTCGAGATCGTCCGCACCGAGCTCGCCACCGATCCGCCGATCGCGCGCCGGATGCGGCTGCAGAGCGAGCTCGCGCAGTTGCTCACCGAGCTCGGCCAGGAGCCCGAGGCAGTGGTCGCCGCGTACCTCGACATGCTGTCCGTCGAGCCCGATCAGACGGAGGCCTTGGCAGGGATCGAGTCGCCGGCGCGTGCCTTGGAGATGTGGGACGAGCTCGCGCGCGCGTTTCGCGGTGCACCCGCCACGCCGCGCAACCTCGAGGTGCTCGCCGAGGCGCTGGCGAAGATCGCCGAGTGGTCCGAGCTCGCCGAGGTCAAGCGCAAGCAGCTCGAGGCCGCGACCACGCCATCCGACAAGGCCCGGCGCGCCGCCGAGCTCGCACACGTCTACGAGCACGAGCTGGGCGATACCGAGGCCGCGATGCGGATGCTCGTGATCGCGCAGGCCGCCGTCCCCGACGACGCGCGCCAGCACGAGCTCGTGCGGCTGTTGCGTGCGGGGCAGCGATGGGCGGAGCTCGCGCAGGTGCTCGAGCGCGAGCTGCCGACGGTGAAGGCGACCGACACCGAGCGCGTGATCGCGGTCCTCCTCGAGCTCGCCGACCTCCGGTTCACCAAGCTCGACAAGAAGCCGGAGGCCATCCAGGCCTACGAGGCGGTGCTCGAGCGCCGGGCCACCGATCCCGTCGCGATCGCGGCGCTCGAGGCGCTCTATCAAGAGGCCGGTCGCGAACGCGAGCTCGCTCGTCTCCTGGAGACGCGTGCCGAGGCGACCCTGGAGCCGATCGCGCGGGGTGCGTTGTTCGCGCGGGTCGCCATGCTGCGCGGCAATCGCGGCGACACCGACGGCGCGCTCGCCGCCTACAGCGCGTCGTTCACCGCGGATGCGTCGAACCGCGAGGTGTTCACCGCGTTCGAGCGCATCAGCTACAAGGCCGAGCGCTGGATCGTCGCGATGCAGCTCTACGAGCAGGCGATCCGCCACGTCGAGGGTGGCGCGTCGCGCGCGTACCGGCTCGGCGATCTCTACCTGCGCCGCGGCAACGTCCAGCTCAACTTCCTCGGCAAGCCGGAGGACGCGATCGCGTCGTACCAGAGGGTGATCGAGGTCGATTCGCAGCCGCAGCAAGCGGTCAAGGCGCTCGACGACCTGTGCAAGGCGCGCGACGACTACGCCCCGCTGATCGCTGCGTACGAGCGCCGCGCCGACCACCAGAAGGACATCCAGCGCAAGACCGACGCCCTTCGCTCCGCTGCCGCGCTCGCGGAGACGCATCAAGGCGGCCGCGCCTCGGTCGGGTTCGTCAAGAAGCTGCTCGCACTCGATCCGAAGGATCAGGCCGCACAGCGCACGCTCGAGAAGTTCTACGACTCCAACCAGGACAAGACGGGCCTCGTCGAGATGCTCAAGCTGCAGCTCGAGGCGACGACGGATCCCGAGGAACAGATCCAGCTCCTCAAGAAGATCGCGCGGTCTGCCGAGGACGAGGCGCGCGACGTCGTCACGGCGACCGAGTACTACCTCAAGATCCTCGAGCTCAAGGAGCACGATCGCGACGCGCTCGATGCCCTCGGTCGGATCTACGAATCGACCGAGCAGTGGGCCGAGTACATCGACGTCACGCGCAAGCAGATCAAGGTGACGAGCGATCGCAACACGCGCGCGCTGCTCTACTTCCGCTGCGGCTCCGTGCTCGAAGCGAAGTTCGCGCGCGAGCACGATGCGCTCCGCTACTACCAGGAAGCGATCAAGACCTCCGCTGCGTGCCTCCCCGCGGTCCACGGTCTGCGCGATCTGTATCGCCGACGCGAGGAGTGGCCGCGCGTGATCGAGACGCTCGAGCTCGAGGTCAAGCTCTGGCAGGACGACAAGGAGCGCGCCGGCGTGTTCGCGCAGATCGGCGGCATCTACGAGAAGCAGCTCGGCGACGTCGAGCACGCGATCACGTTCTACGACTCGGCGCTCGCGATCGACCCCGACTGTCTCCCCGCGAACCAGGGCCTGTTCGAGCACTACTTCGCTTCCGGCGACTGGGACAAGGCGCTGCCGATCGGCGCGGCGCTCGCCCAGAAGGCGATGCGCGATGGCGATCCGACGACGCGCAGCGAGTTCTTCCGCAAGCGGGGCGTGGTCGCGCGGATGACCGGCGATCACCGCGCCGCCGCCGACTCGATCGTGTACGCGCTCGAGATCAAGCCGGTCAACGTGACTGCCCTCGACGATCTCGCCTCGCTCGCGCACGAGCAGCCCGATGCGTGGGACTTCGAGGCCTGCTATCGCGAGCTCGACAAGCTGTATCGCAAGCGCGATGACGAAGGCGCGTTGCTCGCGCGGGTCCACGTCGGGCGCGCGAAGATCATCGAGCGCGCCGGCGATCTCGATCAGGCCGCCGAGCTCTATCGGCAAGCGCTCGAGCTGTCTCCCGGGGATCTCGGCGTGCTGTCCGCGCTCGTCGATTTCCACGTCGACATGCGGAGCTGGAACGCGGCGGTGGGCGCGATCGAGAAGTTCGTCGCCAACCCCGCCTCGACTGCGGCCGATCGCACGGCCGCGCTGATGCGGCGCGCCGCGATCCACGCCGACGGCGAGATGGAGCCCCAGCGCGCGATCACCGTGCTCCAGGAGGTGATCGGCGCCGAGCCCGCGCACCAGGACGCGTACTACTCGCTCGCGCAGCAGTACTTCTTGATCGGCCAGCACGCCGACGCTCGCGCCGCGATCGATCGCGTGATCGAGCTCGCCACCGCGCCGGGTATGCCGCTCGAGGCACCCGCGCTCGCGCGCTACTACTACTACAAGGGCCGCATCCTCGAGGCGGCGGGCGATGCACGCTCGGCCGCGCCCCAGTACCGCCGCGCCACCGACTACGATCCGGGGTACGCGCCGCCGGCCCTCATCCTCGCCCGCCGCGCCGCCGACGCTGGCGATCAACGCACCGCCGAGACGCTGCTGATCGAAGCCGCGCACGCCGCGATGGAAGGCGGCGGTCCGAAAGCGGCGGTGCCACTCCAGCGCGGGCTCGCGCGCATCCTCCTCGCCTCCGGCGATCGCGCCGCGGCGATCGAGGCGTATCGCGGCATCATCAACGTCGAACCGAGCCCGTCGGATCGCGTCGCGCTCGCCGAGATCTACGCCGTCGACGATCCGCAGCGCGCGATCACCGAGCTTCGAAAGGTGCTCGAGGCCGACATCCACCACGCACCCGCGTATCGCTTGCTCGCCTCGTTCCACAACCGGCTCGGCGAGGCCGATCGCGCCGGTCGCGTGCTCACCGCGCTCGATCTGCTCGGGTTCGCCGAGGAGCACGATCGCCAGACCCTGCAGCGCGTGAAGGGCGTGATCTCGAGCGAGCCGTTCACCCGTGTCCTCGACGACGGACAGCGCGAGCGATACCTCCTGACGCAGGCCGCGCGCGATCCGCTGGGCGAGGTGTTCAAGGCGTTCGCCGAGCAGCTCTCCGGCTACATCGCGCAGCCGTCCCTGGGGACCAACCTGGTCCCCGCCACGGCATCGGGGAATTCGCGCTTGATCTCGCTCGTCGCCGAGGTCGCCGGGCTGTTCGAGACCCAGGCCGAGGTGTTCGTCGGCGACAAGGTGCCGGGCCTGATCGCGGTCACCGCGTTCCCGCGCAAGCTGCTCGTCATCGATCGCTCGCTGCTCGACGAGCCAGATCCCGGGCTCCGCTTCCTGCTCGGCTACGCGCTCGAAGCGATCCGCGGCGGCTACGCGACGCTACTCCAGGTCGGTGCGCGACAAAGAAAAGAGCTGGCGATGGTGCTGCGCTCGCTGGTCGCGACCGATGGCGAGCTACCGAACGCGGTGGTCGAGCTCGTCAACAGTGCGAACGACCACGCGCAGGAGGTGCTCGAGCGTCACGCGGGCACGCGTGATGTCGATCCCGGTTCGTGGGCGGACGGCATGCTCGCGCTCGCCAAGCGGGCCGGCCTGCTCGCGTGTGACGACTTCCAGGCGGCGATCTGGATGGTCGGTCGACTCTCCGGCGAGCAGCTCGGCAGGCACGACGCCACCGTCGCCCTGGGGGCGGTGCTCGGCGGAGCCGACCTCGTGCGGTTCTATCTCTCCGATGACTACCAGCACCTGCGCGACGTCCTGACGGCGTGACTGCGACACGGACCTACATCTGACCTCCCATTTCGGCTCTTTTTGCAGGTCGGGTGGATCAGTGCCCGACCTCGCGATAGATTCGAGAGTGCGGTCGGTTATGCGAGTGTCGTGTAATCAGCAATACTGCGGTTACGTCGAGGATCAAGCGTGAGCCACAAGTTCCAGTCGGCAGTCCAGCACCGTGGCGAGGTCAGCTACGTGAAGCTCGGCGGCGTCATCGACGAGGACAACGAGCTCGGCGAGCTCGTGGAGAAGATTCCCAACGGCACCGCCGTGATCGATCTCGGCGAGGTCGAGCGCATCAACTCGTGCGGCGTGCGCGACTGGGTGAACTGGCTCTCGAAGCTCGAGACCAACGGCACGCGCTCGGTGCTCGTCGAGTGCTCGCCAGCGATCGTCGCGCAGATCAACCTGGTCAACAACTTCACCGGCAGCGGTGTGGTGAAGAGCTTCTACGTCCCGTACTTCTGCCCGGAGTGTGACGAGGAGAAGGTCTTGCTGGTCGAGGCGAGCGACATGGGGCCGCCGCCGCACGAACCGCCCACGTGTCGCTGTGACGAGTGCGATCTGGTGATGGACTTCGACGACATGCCCGACTCGTACTTCGCGTTCCTCGCGAACCAACGCAAGCTGCCGGGCGAGGGCTCGATGCGCGAGCTCGGAGGAACGCCCGACGGCAAGCACAAGGTGCGGTCGCGTGCGAGCGTGGCGAACCTGTCCGGCACCAAGCCTCCGAGCGTGCCGTCGCTGCCGTCGATCCAGCAACGCTCGAGCGCTCCGCCCTCAGGTCCCTACGCACACGGCAGTGGCCCCGGCCGGGTCGGCGCGACCAAGCCACCGAGCCGGCCGATGATGCCGAACCCGGTGAAGCCCGCGCACGGAAGCCGTCCGCCGAACGGGATGGTGTCCGGACCGAACATGATGTCGTCGGGTCCGCACGTGCCGGGCTCGAGCTTCTCGTTCTCGACCGCACCGTCGCCGGCGCCGATGCAGGCGCCAAGATCGAGCGCGCTCGTCTACGTGTTGATCGCCGTGCTGCTCGCCGCGATCGGCGTGCTCGCGTACCTCGTTCTCACGAAGTAAGTGCCGCGCGGCCCGCGCTGCCACGCAGAGCCGCGATAGCTTTGGCGGCATGACCGAAGGGGATGAGCTCAAGCCACGTGACGACGCGGCGAGCCTACGGAAGGACATCACCCAGAAGCTGTTTTTCGAGCTGGCGAAGTTTCCGGATGTGGCGACGCGCAACGACTACTACCTCGCCCTCGCCTACGCGGTGCGCGATCGGTTGCTCTATCGGTGGATCAACTCGTCGCGCACGTTCTACACGGGCAAGCATCGCAGCGTGGTCTACCTGTCGGCCGAGTACCTGATCGGTCCGCAGCTCGGTGCGAGCCTGTTGACGCTCGGCCTCGAGGAGGCGGCGCGGTCGGCGCTGGCGTCGGCCGGTGTCGACCTCACCGATCTGATCGAGCACGAGGAGGAGCCCGGCCTCGGCAACGGTGGTCTCGGTCGCCTCGCGGCTTGCTACATGGACTCGCTCGCGACGCTCGATCTCCCCGCGGTCGGTCACGGCCTGCGCTACGAGTTCGGCATCTTCGATCAGGACATCCGCGACGGCTGGCAGGTCGAGCGCACCGATCGCTGGCTGCGCCGCGGCAATCCGTGGGAAGTACGGCGGTTCGAGATCGAGCACACCGTCGGGTTCGGCGGTTGGGTCGATCACGTCACCGACGAGCACGGCAAGTACTCTGCGCGGTGGATCCCGGCGCAGATCGTCAAGGGCGTCCCCTACGACACCACCGTGCCGGGCTACGGCACGCAGACCACGAACTTCTTGCGGTTGTGGTCCGCCGTCGCCGACGAGGAGTTCGATCTCGACGCGTTTCAGGTCGGCGAGTACTGGCGCGCGGTCGACCAGAAGATCCGTAGCGAGAACCTGACCAAGGTGCTCTACCCGAACGACTCGAGCCCCGCCGGCAAGCAGCTGCGCCTCGAGCAGCAGTTCTTCTTCGTCAGCTGCGCGCTCCAGGATTGCATTCGTCTGCTGCTCCAGCGTGCCCCGATCCGCGAGTTCGCCGACAAGTTCGCGGTCCAGCTCAACGACACCCACCCGGCACTCGCGGTGCCCGAGCTGATGCGTCTGCTGATGGACGTCCACGGCCTGGGTTGGGATGAGGCGTGGGAACAAGTTCGCCGCTGCGTCGCGTACACCAACCACACGCTGCTGCCCGAGGCGCTCGAGACCTGGCCGCTGCCGCTGATGCAGAGCTTGCTGCCGCGACACATCGAGATCATCTACGAGATCAACCGGCGCTTCCTCGACGAGGTCGCGGCGAAGTGGCCCGGCGATGACGAGCGCAAGGCGCGGATGTCGATCATCGGCGAAGCTGGCGACAAGCAAGTCCGGATGGCGCACCTCGCGACCGTCGCGTCGCACCACATCAACGGCGTCGCGGCGCTGCACTCGCGCCTGCTCAAGGAGACCGTGCTGCGCGACTTCGCGGAGCTGTGGCCCGAGCGCTTCACCAACGTGACCAACGGTGTCACGCCGCGCCGGTTCGTCGCGCTCTCGAACCCGAAGCTGACGGACCTGATCACCGACGCGATCGGCGCCGGCTGGATCAAGAACCTGGACAAGCTCGAGGACCTCGAGAAGTTCGCCGAGGATCGCGGCTTCCAGGAGAAGTGGCGCGCGGTCAAGCATCGCAACAAGGTCGAGCTGTCGAACTGGCTCGACAAGACGTACGGGCTCAAGTTCGATCCGGCGGCGATGTTCGACGCGCAGTGCAAGCGCATCCACGAGTACAAGCGCCAGCACTTGAACCTCCTCCACGCGATCGCGCTGTTCGATCGCGTCCGTCGCGGCGAGGACGGCGGCGTGTCACGCACGATCGTGTTCGCCGGCAAGGCCGCGCCCGCGTATCGCGCGGCGAAGCTGATCATCCGGCTCGCGCACGGGGTGGCCGACGCGATCAACCGCGACGAGCGCGTGCGCGATCGCCTGCGCGTCGTGTTCATCCCCGACTTCAGCGTCAAGACGGCGCAGCGCATCTATCCGGCGGCGGATCTCTCGGAGCAGATCTCGACCGCGGGGATGGAAGCCTCCGGCACCGGCAACATGAAGTTCACGCTCAACGGCGCGCTGACGATCGGCACGCTCGACGGTGCGAACGTCGAGATCCGCGAGTGTGTCGGCCCCGAGCACTTCTTCCTGTTCGGGCTCACCACCGAGCAGGTCGCCGAGCGCAAGCGCACCGGCTACCGCCCGTACGTCCATCTCGCCGAGGATCAGGAGCTCGCGCGCGCGATCGACCTGATCACGTCGGGTGCGTTCTCGCCCGGCGACCGCGGGCTGTACGCGCCCCTCGTCGACAACCTCGTGCACCACGATCCGTTCCTGGTGCTCGCGGACTTCCGGGCGTACGTCGACACGCAGCGCGATGTCGAAGCGGCGTGGCGGTCGCAGTCGGGGTGGACGAAGTCGTCGATCCTCAACACGGCGCGCGCAGGGAAGTTCTCGTCGGACCGCTCGATCAGCGAGTACGCGAGAGACATCTGGAAGATCCAGCCGGTCAAGCTGCGCTAGGCACGCTGACCGAGAACGGTAGGCTCGGACGTGGCCGAATTCACGGCAGCGCGAGCATCTCTCGAGCGACGACCATCTCCGGCGCGAGGTCGAGCCGTGGCTCGATGCGACGCCGGCCGCGAAGCTCGCAGCGCTCGCGGAGATGTGCGAGGCGTCGCAGTACTTCTCGAGTCAACTCGGCCCAGCCGAGCTGGAGCGTGCGCTGCGCTCGGAGCCGTTGCCCACGGACTCCGAGGCGATCTTTCTCGAGCTGCGTCGACAACCTCGATGAACCCGCTGTCGCTGGCCGAGCATGTAGCTGCTCGTCTCGAAGAGGATGGCTTCGACGACGCGATCGGGGGTGCCCTCGCCCTGACGGCCTGGTCGATGCCCCGCGACACGAAGGATGTCGACCCCGTAGGAACCCGGAACCTCGCCATCCTGAACGAGCTGATCCTGCGGTTTCGACTCCGGTCTCGACAGCCTGACGATCACCCAGCCCGTGACGCCCGTATGCTCGGCTCGTGTTGCCTCCACTGTTCGCGCATGTCCCCGGTCCGTTTCGCGCGGCGTTCGATCCCGAGGCGCCGTGGGCGTTGCTCGGCGAGCCACTCGATCGCGTACTCGGCGACATGCAGGTGATCGAGGAGGGCGCGCAGGTGCATCCCTCGGCGGTGATCGACGGTCCGGTGTTCATCGCCACCGGTGCGCAGGTCCGGCCCGGCGCGTTCATTCGCGCGGGTGCGTGGATCGGCGCGGGGGCCGTCGTCGGTGCGAACACCGAGCTCAAGCGCGGCATCCTGTTTCCCCGCGCGCAGGCCCCGCACCTCAACTACGTCGGCGACTCGATCCTCGGCGAGGGTGTCAACCTGGGTGCGGGCTGCATCCTGTCGAACCATCGCCACGATCGCGGCAACGTCCGGATCGAGGGCATCGACACCGGTCGCCGCAAGCTCGGCGCGATCCTCGGGGACGGCGTGCAGACGGGGTGCAACAGCGTGCTCCATCCCGGCGTCGTCGTCGGGCACGAGACCAGGACGTATCCCGGGGTGCACTTGAGACCGGGGACCTATCCCGAGCGCAGGGTGATCAAGCTCCGCCAGGAGCTCGACATCGAGCGGCTCCGTTAGCGCCGGTTCGCGTCGATCGCCGCACCGGCCGCCGCGTCGAAGGGCTTGCCGTCGCACTCGCAGATGCCACCGTGCGTGTCTCCCGACGGGAAGTCGATCAACCCGGTACGGCCGCGCTCGTACCCGACGAAGTTCTCCTGGGAGTCCTCGTTGCCGCCGCCATCGTTCGGCTCGTTGCCATCCCACGAGGTCGTGATCATCGGACCGCCGGTGACCGACAGCCAGGCGAGGCCGACGGCGACCTGCATCCTCGGCTGTACGCCACCGATCCACGCCTTGTTATCGTTCAGATCTCCGGTGGCCTGGACGACGGCCTGGATCGCGGCGACCTCCTCGTCGGTGTCGAGGGCGACCAGGTGCGTCGCGCCCGGTAGGTCGTCGTTGCAGTCATCGCTGTGCTCCCAGGCCTTCCGGCCCTCGCGGATCACCCGGTAGCGCGAGGTCTGCCCCACGGCCAGGGTGCTGTAGGTGGTCGGACACCCGGCGACGTCGAACGCATCGGGGACCACCTGGGTATCCGGCTCGACGGCCACACCCGGTGCGTAACTGCAGGCACCCAGCAGCAACCACGCAAACCGCACCCCTCGAGGCTACCCCCGGAGGAGATGCCTCCGGCCAACTTTCTTCCCGAGCCGTGTCGGCGATCCATGGGGACGCGCTGTAGGGGGGGATGAAGCCTCCCGTCGTTCCTCTCCCCATCCTCAACGGTCAACGTCCCATCCTCCTGATCTTCGACCACACCGACCCCGCGGTGGAGCTCGCCTACGAGCGTGCACCCCTGATCGGTGGCAACCGCGTGCGCACGGTGGCCCGCGACAGCACCGACTACTGGATCCCGCGCCTGACCCCGGTGTTCGCCGTCAACGACGGCCGCGTGATCTACGCGCGCGAGCAGTCCGATGGTCACGCGATCCTGATCGATCACCTGAACGGTTGGGTCAGCATGTACTCGAGGCTCGTGCACATGTTCGTCGCACCGACGCGCAACACGCCGATCCAGGCGCCAGCCTGTGCGGGAGACATCATCGGCTACGTCGGGACGCCGCGTGGCACCCCGGTCACGCCGCTGCGCTTCGAGCTGTGGCGGATGACCGAGTCGGAGGACTTCATGCCGGTCGATCCGATCCTGTTCATCCGGCGGTGGCAGCACGTCGATTGGCGAGATGCCCAGCTCGCGCGTGCGGCGAATGACGCGAGATCTCCGAGCTGACGATTTCTTCGCGATCCATGTCGGCGATCGCGAGTTTTCGCTGTTAGGGGGCATGAAGAGCTCCAACAAGAAATCGCTACGAGCACGCCGCCGCCTCCTCCACGACACCGCGCGGGAGACCGAGGCGCTCCTTCAACAACCCGAGTACCTCCACCTCGAGCGGTGGCAGAAACCCGACGTCGAGATCGGCAAGCACGAGATCAGCGTCGACATCCGCGAGACGTGGCCGAACGGCCGCGCGTCCTGCACGTGCGGTTGGGACACCGGCTGGATCCCGTTGTGGGACGCCGAGCAACGCGCGGCCTGGCACCGACTCGACAGCATTCGACCGCCCGGGCTGATCCCCGAGCAAGGAGACAACACCATGTTCGATCGTTCACAGTTCGCGAGCTTCGCTCCGCTGCTTCGTCGTCCCGATCCCTCTCCCGTGCCTTCGCCGTTGGTCCCGCTGCCGGTGCTCGGCGATCACCGGCCGATCATGCTGGTGTTCGATCATCGCGATCTCGCGATCGAGCTGGGCTACGAACGGCAGCCGCATCCCGACGGCACGCGTGTTCGCTCGACCTCGCGCAACACGCGCCTCTACTGGGTGCCGCCTCAAACTCCCGTGCTGGCGATCGGTGATGGAGCGATCGTCTACGCGCAGCGAGACCACGAGGGGTACTCGGTGACCATCGATCACGGCAACGGATGGCTATCCGTCTACCACCGGCTCGAGCACATGTTCGTGCTGCCGACGGAGCGTCGCCAGCGTCGTGGGGTCGAGGTCCTGCGGGGTGACGTGCTCGGCTGTCTCGCGGCGTCGAGCACCGCGCCGTTGCTGCCCCTGCGCTTCGAGCTCTATCGGCGCGAGCACGATGACTTCCATCCCATCGATCCGCTGCACTCGCTCCGCTGGTGGCGCACGGTCACCTGGGATCTACCGCCGGAGCTGCGACAGCCCCCAACCGAGCCAGACCAGCAGCGCGAACGCGGGAACGCCGCATCCGGCGATCGCACCGGTGACCCAGGTCCCGTCGAGACGCCACGTCCAGCCGAGGCCGGCGAGCAGGCCGGCGAGGCCGAACAGCACCCATAGCGGCTGGAACAGGACGTCCTTGACCGCCGGCTCACCGCGCCGGAGCGCGCGCGCGTTGCGCATCCGCTTCGCGGTGAGGTGGACGATCGCGGCGACGAACGAGCCGGCCGCGCCAGTGACCATGCCGGCGATGCCGCCGAGCAGGATCTCGGTCTCGTGGCTCACACTCAGACGGTCAGGCCCTTCTTGTAGGCCAGCAGTTCCTTCTGGGTCTTGAGCAGGAGTTGGTTGGTCTCGAGCAGCTCCTTGGTCCGGGCGCGAACCTGGTTGGCGAGGCGTTCGCGCTCGCGGGCCTCGGTCTCGAGCATCTCCTGGTACTTGACCTGGACGACGGCCTCGTCGGTGACGTTGCGCTGGATCTCGAGCGCGCCGACGTGGTTACCCTGCTCGTCGGTGATCGGGACGGCGGACAGGATGAACCGCAGCTTGTCGGCCTCGCCGACGATGTTGGAGCTGATCTCGTCGAGGCGAACGTGGCGGTTGCCCGACCAGCATTGCTGGGCGATGCACTCGGTTTTGCAGATGTTGTGCTCGAGGATCTCGTAGCAGTGCTTGCCCTTGAGGCCGCGCGCGAGCTGGCGGGGCAGCAGGGCGAAGAAGGCGCGGTTGAAGTCGACGATCCGGCGCTCGGTGTCGACGATGAAGTAGCTGTCGACGATCGCGTTGGCGACGCGCTTGAACTCGGTCAGGAACTGGGTGAGCGCCTGGGCCGTCACGGAGAGCCGCGAATGTAGCAGTTCGGGCATGCCTGGCATACTCTTCGTCCGCCCCTCGGGGGCAGGTGACGGATGAGCCTGTCGATCAAGATGATCGTGACGACGACGGCGTTGATCGTCGTGACGGTGGTCGGGTCGGGCCTCCTGAACGTGATCAACGTCCGCAAGACGTTCGACAGCACCACCGAGCAGCAGATCCAGATCTATCGGTCGAGCAGGGAGCGGTCCGGCGAGGCGTTCACCCCGGTGTTCGCCCGCGCGGTCGAGCCGGCGCTGATCGACAAGGGCGACGACATCCCGACCCGGTCGCTGGTCAAGAGCACGGTGACCGCGGACACCAAGGGTTCGGGACGTGGTCCCGACTATGACGCGGATGGCAAGACCGAGTACGGCCTGCGGTTCGCGCTCGTGCTCGACGGCAATCGCAACGTGGTCGCGCACTGCTTCGAGGATACGCAGCTGAAGTGCCTGGACGAGGGGACGCATCCGCCGGTCAGCGGAGTGCTGGGCGTGACGGCGCAGGCCTGGGACGCGGCGCTGAAAGCCTGGGAGACCGCGCCGGATCCGCTGGTGCGCGTGGACTTCGCGAGCGGCGAGACCAAGTACCGGGTGTTCGCGTATCCGGTGATCACCGGCGCGCCGGCCACGGCCGCGGCCGCGCTCGCTCAGGATCCCGGGCCTCGCCAGGGTTACGTGATGCTCGGCTACGACCAGGAGCCGATCGCGTGGTTCGAGGCGAGCGCCGAGGAGGCGAAGAGCGCGGCGGTGCGGCGAGCGGCGCTGTACACGGCGGGCGTCGGTGCGTTGTTCACGCTGATCGGGCTGGTGCTCGCGATCCTGCAGGGGTTGTCGATCACCCGGCCGATCAAGCAGCTCGCCTATCGCGCGGATCAGATCGCCCGCGGTGATCTGCGCACGCGCGTGGAGGTGAAGGGCACCGACGAGATCGGCGTGCTCGGCACCAACTTCAACTTCATGGCGGATCAGATCAAGCTGCTGCTCGAGCAGACCGCGGAGAAGGCGCGCATCGAGCAGGAGATCGAGGTCGCGCGGGCGATCCAGGAGACGCTGGTGCCGGCGTCCGAACCGGTGAGGCACGGCACGCTGGAGTTCGCGGGGTTCTACGAACCGGCGGAGCAGACCGGTGGCGACTGGTGGACGTGGCACGAGCTCGCGAACGGGAAGACCCTGATCGTGATCGGCGACGTCACGGGGCACGGCATCGGGAGCGCGATGATCACGGCGGCGGCGAAGGCTGCCTGCGATGTCGCGCGGTACGTGCACGGCGATGACGTGACCGTGACGCGCGTGCTCGAGCTGATGAACCAGGCGATCTTCGAGGCCGCGAAGCGCCGGTTCGTGATGACGTGCTTCGCGTCGATCATCGATACCAAGGCGCGCACGATCACGTTCGCGAACGCGGCGCACAACTTCCCATATCTGTTCCGCGCGGGCGGACCTGGGCAGGGTTGGCTCGACGCCAACCCTGGCCAGGCTTCATCCTCCGGAAGGGCCGAGCCGCGGCAGAGCGAGTTCGGCTCCCTGATGATCCGCGGCAATCGGCTCGGTGATGACCCGGCGTCGACCTACGAGGCGAAGACGACCGAGCTCAGGGCCGGCGACGTGATCGTCTGGTACACGGACGGGATCGTCGAGTGCGAAGGCACCTCCGGCGAGGAGTATGGCGAGAAGCGGTTCCGCGCGTCGGTCAAGCGCTCCTCGGCGCTGTCGGCGGGCGAGATGCGCGACGCGATCTCCGCCGACGCGCACTCGTTCTTCAAGGACCGGCCGCGCAAGGACGACATCACCCTGATCGTCGGGCGGATGTCGTGAAGCGCCTCGGCCTCGCGCTGGTGTTGGTTGCCTCGCTCGCCCATGCCGGCGTCGAGGACGATCTGCGCGACGGCGACCGCTACTTCGAGGCCGGCGAGTGGCAAAAGTCAGGAGCCGCGATCGATCGCGCGATCGCGAAGGCACCGGGGCAGGTCCCCGCGGTCGCGTGGGGCAAGCGCGCTGCCGTCTTCATCATCCTCAAGAACTACCGGTCCGGGCTCGAGCTCATCGCCCGCGCGAAGCAGAGGCATCCCGGCGCGCCCGAGATCCTCGAGCAAGAAGCGCTGATCCTGTGGGAGACCGATCGCCGGGCCCTTGCGATCGCCGTCGCCGAGCAGGTGGTGGCCGCGCGACCGCAGGCGTTCACCAACCAGAAGCTGATCGGCGAGCACTACTCGGCGCGCGATCCGGCGAAGACGATGGTCGCGTTCGAGGCGTACCTCGCGAATCGACCGAGCAACCTCGAGGGCGGCGACGTGCTGCCGCGGATCCGGCTCGGCTTCGCGTATCTCGCGAGCGCGCGCACGGCGATCGCCGACGCCGGCGATCCCAAGGCGCGAGACCTCTACGGCAAGGCGGCGCAGCAGTTCGAGGTGGTGCAGCAGCGTCACGCGAGCAAGCCGAACGCGCTGGCGAACGCGGAGAACGGGCTGTGCGCCGCATACACCGGCCTCGAGCGGTTCGATGCCGCGGTCACGGTGTGCGAGCGGATCGTCAAGGATCCGAAGCGGATCGATGCGGCTGCGAGCGCGTGGTTCAACCTCGCGACGGCGTACTTGCAGCGCAAGAACCTCTCGCTTGCGCGCACGTCGGTGAACGAGTTCGTCAAGCTGCGGCGCGGCGAGGCGCGGGGGTACCTGCTGCTGGGTGACGTCCAGTTCGAGAACCGCGAGTGGCCGGCGGCGCTCGACAGCTACGGCCGCGCCGAGAAGCTCGCGAAGGCGGACCAGACGCGCGAGAAAGTCCGGATCTCGATCGGCCTCGGCAAGACGTATCGACGATTACCGGTGCCGCAACCGGCACTCGCGATCGAGAAGCTGTCCGCGGCGCTCGCTGCCAACGCCACGAACCCCGAGCTCGCGATCGAGCTGGGCGGCGCCTATCTCGAGACCAAGCAGGACGCGAAGCTCGCCGTGATGATCGACGGCCTGATCGGCTCGGCGCGCTTTGCGAGCGCGAGCCCTGCGGATCGCGCCGCGGCCCTCGTGCTCGCCGGCAAGGCGCGCTTCAACACGCGCGAGCTCGACAAGGCGCGGACGCGGTTTGAAGAAGCGCACAAGCTGCGGCCCGCCGACCTCGCGATTCGCAGAGCGCTGGTGCTGACGATCAACGAGCAGGTCGTCGGCGAGGGTTCGGGACGCGGTCCCGAGAAGATGAATCCGAAGTCCGCGCGCGCGTTACTCGACCAGGCAGCGGCGATCGATCCTGCCTCGCCGGTCACCGTCGCGAACTACGCGGTGCTCTCGCTCGCGGTGGGGGACTGCGATGCGGCGCGGGCCCAGCTGACCACGCTCGAGGGGATCCGCGGTCACGATGCGGCGCTGCGCCTGCGGTTGCTCGCGAAGAGCTACACGTGTGGAGCTCGGCCTGATCTGAACCGAGCGTCGGAGATCTACGCTGCGGCGGAGAAGGCGGCACGGCGGTTGAACGCCTCGGTCGCCGAGCTCTACGTCGAGTGGGCGCCGTTGCTGTGGGACACGGATCCCGACGACGCCGTGGCGAAGCTCGAGCTGGCCGTGCGGGGGAGCGATCCGGAGCTCGCCGCGGTCGCGCGTCGCAACCTCGCGCTCGCACTGTACCGGCGTGGATGGAAGCGCCTGCGCGATGGCAAGGCGGTGGATGCCGTCGGAGATCTCGAGCGAGCGCGGGATCCCGGGCTGCGGGGTACGGAGGTGCAAGTCGTCGAGCTGTCGTACGCGCTCGCGCTGCTCGATGCGAACCGCGCCGCCGACGCCGCGAAGATCTTCAAGGCGCTGCTCGCCAGGGGGGATCAAGCCCAGTACCTCAAGCCGCCGTTCGCGAAGATTCCCGGGCTGTTCACCGCGTACGCGAACTACCGCACCGGCACGCTCGCGGCGAGGCAGCAGGCAGCGACGGAGCTGACCAAGCTCGAGGGTGAAGCGCAGGCGTTCGCCCCGCGCCTGCGCGAGCTGCTCGCGGCGACGTGGGAAGCGATCGCCTACGATCAGTGGCGCGCAGGTCAGGTCGGTGCCGCGCGTCGCTCGCTCGACAGCGCGGACAAGTACGCGACCGGCGACCTCAAGCGCCGCACCGGCATGGATCGCCTCGCGCTCGATCTAGCTCGCGCCGATCCGCGCACGCTCGAGGCGCTCGGGAGCAACCCGATCGAGGCGCTCGTCAACCTCGGCATCGTCTACGACCTGCGCAGCCGTCACAAGGAAGCGCTCGAGGCCTGGCAGCGCGCTCGCGGTCGTGTCCAGGTGCGCGACCTGCAGCGCTGGATCGACGCGAAGAAGAGGATCCACGGCCTATGAGCGGGCGCAGAAACCTGGGGACGGTCCCCACGTCCTTGGCGGTCCCAGAGAACCTGGGCACGTCCTTGGCGGCGGAGAACCTGGGAACGGTCTTCACGTTTTTGGCGGTTCCGGAGAACCTGGGGACGGTCTCCACGTTTTTGGCGGTTCCGGAGAACCTGGGGACGGTCCCCACGTTTTTCGCGGTTCCGGAGAACCTGGAGACGGTTCCCACGTTTTTGGCGGTTCCGGAGAACCTGGGGACGGCCCCCACGTTTTTGGCGGTTCCGGAGAACCTGGGGACGGTTCCCACGTTTTTGGCGGTTCCGGAGAACCTGGGGACGGTCCCCACGTGCGCGCGCAGAAAACGGGGGATCCTCGAGTTCGCGGGAGCGGTCGTGAAGGCGCTCGGTGTCCTGTGGATCGTGCTCGCGTGTGGCGTTGCAGAAGCGCAGCCGCGCAAGCTGACCCTCGGGATCTACGCGCCCACCGTCGAGTTCGGGGCGGCGACCGCGCGGCTCGCGTACATCAAGTCGCTCGCTGCGGCGATCGAGCAGAGCACCGGCATGCAGGTCGATGCGCAGTCGTACGCGAACCTGGGTGCGTTGACGCGAGCGGGTGTCGACTTCGCGATCGTCGACGGTCCTTGCTACGCGACGAACCTCGGCTGGCGGTTGCTCGCCAACGCGAATGTCGGCGGCGGTACCTCGCGTGGGTGGGCGCTGTTCGCGGGTGCGCCGGGCGATCTCGGAGCGCTGCGCGGCAGGAAGCTCGCGTACGTCGCGGGCTGCAGCGATGCGGCGTTCGTCGACAACGCGATGTTCGAGTCCGAGGTCGATGCCGGGTTCTTCGGTGCGCGCGTCGCGAAGCAGGATCTCACCGGCGCGCTCGCCGAGGTCGCGTCGTATCGCACGGCGCAGGCGGTGTTCGCGCCGATCGCGGCGGCGAAGGGGCTGACCAAGATCTTCGAGACCGGCTCGGTGCCGAACCCGGCGTTCGTCGTCGTGGGGAAGCCGCCGGCGCAGATCGTCGACAGGGTCGCCTCCGCGGTGCTGTCGTTCAGCGGTGGTGGTGCGATCGCCGGTTGGAGCAAACCGGACCGCAGCATCTACAACGTGTTCGCGGGCCGCCTGCAACGCGTTGTGAAGGCGGGGGTGTTCGCGGTGCCCGAGCCGGTGCGGATCGACGCGAAGGACGTGCTCGTCGAGCCGCCGTCGCAGCGCGAGCCCGGTGTCGTCGACGTTCGCCGCCACTGGGTGCGCACGTCGGGGCGCATGGACTGACATCGGCGCTGTACCAGCGCTGCACGTGCTCTGACACCGGTTGCGCGCTCGCACCGAGGGTTCGACCGCGGATCGCGGGCTTGCAGTGGGTACCCGCATTGCAGTCCCTCCAGCCCATGAAGCACATCCTTGCCCTTGGCTTGGTGGCGGCGTGTGGGGGTAGCGATCTGGATCCTGGCGCGGGTAACGACCCGGGCGGCGGCACAGGCACGCTGGTCGTGGATGGGACCGCGCGTGCCCAGGCGCGCCTGTCGAACGCGCGGGTCACCTCGGACTTCGAGACCTCCTTCGAGGTCCGCATCCGGCTGAACGACGTGGACGTGATCGACGGCAGCGTGACGGTGACCTCGTCGAGCGGCACGTTCGATCTGCTCGTGAGCGAGACCGACAACGGCAAGCGGTGGCGTGGTTCGGCACCGCAGTACGACGAGGTCTACATCCTCGACATCGTCAGCGGCGAGGATGCGGTCGACAGCGTGCGCGTCGATGGTCCCGACATCCACAGCTTCGTCGAACCGCTGGCAGGTGCCACGGTCGATCCGGCGGTAGCGCTGGCCGTCCGGTGGGGTGGCGACCACGCGGCGGAGAGCGCCTCGATCGATGCCGAGGAGATCGACAACCTGGCGATCGACGACACGGGCGAGTTCAGCCTGCCGGCCGGGTCGCTCAAGAGCGACCAGAACCAGGCGCGAGAGAACACGCTGCGGATCTCTCGCTCCAACCGCGTGGTGCCCGCCGGTGGCGCCGCAGGTTCGGAATGGTCAGTCTCGATCCGCAACGAGATCGACGTGCTCGCCTCGCCCGCGCCCTAACCGGGTACCAGCGCGCACGTAAAACGGGGACCGCACGTAAAACGGGGACAGGATCTACCCCTCCAAGGACGCGAGATCGTTCCGCGTTTCCAGCCGATCGTAAAACCGGCTCCAGCAGCTCTCAGCATGCCTCTCCTGGGCGATTTTACGATCGCCGGTAAACCGCCCGCGATCTCGGTACGTTGCGGGGGTAGATCCTGTCCCCGATCTACAAGTGCTCGGGATCAGGCGAGCGAGATGAGCTCTTCGAAGGCGGCGTAGTAGCTGCGGCGGAACGCGGCGAGCGTGGCGGTACCCGCCGATGCGCGGTGGGTGACGAGGTTGCGGACTGCGGCGAGGGTGTGGAGGCGATGCGCGAGCGCGATCGTGCGCTCCGGCGTCCTGTGGCCGAGCTTCATGAGGTTCTTGAAGCCCGACGGGTGATCCACCGCGAACAGCACCATCATGCGTGACCACTCGGTGATGGAGAGCGGCGAGTCGAGTCGCTTGCGACGGTGCTCCTGGAGCTCGCGCACGGCGTTCGGGATCGCGCGCAGCGGCACGTCGACCTTCGCGGTCCCGACCTCCGCCGGGTCGCGCCACTTCGGCTCGAGCCAGCGCTGGAAGCCGGGCCAGTTGCCGCCGATCACGCGATCGACGTAGTCGAACAACGCGGCGGGCTCGCGCTGCAGCGTGGCGAGCCGCGGCCCGAGCCACGCGTGCACGTAGTTCTCGAGGACCTTCATCCACAGCGTGATCGGGGGCGACAGATCCGCGCCAGACGAGCCGCTGGATGAAGTCTGGAACAGCTGCTCGGCGGTGCGCAGGCTGCGCACGAAGTTGTCGAAGCCGGGGAGCTTGGACATCTGCGAGAACGCGGGGAACTCCTTCGCGATCGCACTGTCGACATCGAGGGCCGGCGCACCGGCGCCGGGCATCACCGTCTCGAGCTTCATGCGGAGCAGCGGCTCGAACACCGGATCGTCGGGGTCGACGCGGTGGAGCGCGGCGTCGATCTCGTCGGCGAGCTCGCTCGCATGCGCCTGCGAGATCGTCATCCCCGCGGCGAGGTCGGCGCGCGCCGCATCATCGCCGTCGCCGGAGATGAAGGCGATCGCCTGCGCGAGCGCACCCGGTGTGCCGAGCCGCAACAGCCCGGCCGCCGCGCGCTCGTGCACCGCGGGATCGTCGTCGCGGAAGGCCGCGAGCAACGCCGCCTCACTCCCTGGATCGGCGAGCCACCCGAGGGCCCACGCCGCGGCGCCGCGTACCGCCGGAGACTCGTCCGTGATGAGCGGCGCGATCGTGGTCGCCGGCACCGCCCCGCCGAGCAGACCGGCGATCTCGGCACCGGCCTCGCGCAAGCGCGCGTCGGGTGACTCGAGCAGCTGCGAGGCACGCGGCGCGAGACTCGCGAGCTCGCCGGGATCGGGGAGCGCCGCGACCAGCGCGTTCGAAGCGGCACCGAGCACGCGCGGATCCGTCTCGGTGCGCACCATCGACGCGACCTGGGTGGCCACGCCGGGCATCCGCAGCTCGCCGAGCGCGACGTAGGCCGCGAGCCGCAGATCGGCAGGCTCGCTCGCCGCACATCGCTTGACCAGCGCAGGCGCGAGCTCGGCGAGGCCGAGGTTTCCTGCGACATACGCCGCACGTCGGCGCACCAGCGGATCCTCGTCGTCGAGCATCGGCGCGACGATCCGCGCGATCGCGGCACTATCGTCGCTCGTGCGACTCGCGAGCTGGAGTGCCCACAGCACGGCGCCGCGGATCGCGGGCACCTCCGACGTGGCGAGATCGCCGATCCGCTCGATCAACTCGGTGCTCGTCGCGAAGGCGCCCATCGCCTGCACGGCAGCCGCACGCAGCGCTTCCTCCGCATCCGCGCGATGTGCGACCTCGGCGAGTGCCGCGCGCTCCCACGGTTGATCCGCCTCGATCGCACCGATGGCACGCGCGCGCACGGAGGGGCTGATGTCGGCGCGCCCGGCGAGCGCCAGCAGATACCGCGTGATCTCGGCATCGCGCAGCTCCCCGAGGATCTGCACCACGCCCGTCGGATCCTCGGCGAACAGCACCTCGGCCTGCTCGATCACCGTCGCCGTTGGCAGCGTGCGCAACCGGCGCGCGAGGATCGCTCGCACCGCGCGATCGGGCTCGCCGAGCGCGACGAGGAACCGCTCGGCTGCATCGTGACTCCGCTCTGCCTTGAGCGCGCGCGAGGCCTCCGTGGCCGCGATCCGGACCTCCGCATGGTCGTGGCGCGCGAGCCGTCGCAACACCGGGCTGACCTCGAGCGCACCGAGCTCGGCGAGGTACCGCACCGCGGCGATCTGCACCTCGGGCTCGAGATCGTGATCGAGGACGATCAGCGCGGATTCTCGACCCGCCGCCGACCGGATCTCCGTCAGGGCGGTCAGCGCCGCCGCCGCCTCGGTGGGATCGCCGAGCACGAGCGGCACCAGCCGATCGATCGCGCTCATCGCACCCATCCGCCCGAGCGCAGCAATCCCGGCGCGTCGCAGCTGTGGCACCTTATCGCCGAGGAAGCTGGCGACCGCTTCTTCGAGCGCGGGAAACCCGAGCCCGCCCGCCGCCTGCAACGCCGCCGCGGCGACGTTCGGATCGCGATCCGACAAGCGCCGGTGGACGAACGGCAGCAGCCAGATGTTGCGGAAGCCATGCCCCATCGCCTCGAGCACGCCGCGCCGATCGGCCGCCGTGTCCGCGACGCGCGCGGCCTCGAGCAGGGCGAACGCCGCACGCTCCGCCACCTCCCACTCCGCACCGAGCGCACGGCCCGCGAGATCGCCGAGCAACCGGCACGCATCGAGCCGAGCACTCCGCGTGGGTGCATCGATCGCGGCCACCGCGAGGAGCGGGATCGCATCCGCCGCCGTGGTCTCGCCGTGCTCGAGCCGAGCACGCAGCCGCTCCGCGTTAGTCTCGTCGAGCAGTTCACTCATGGTGCCCTCGACTGTAAGGTGCCCGCACCCGTGTCGTCCCGCTTCACGTTGCCGATCACACCCTCCGCGGCCGACATCGACGAGCTAGGTCACGTCTCGAACCTCGTCTACCTGCGCTGGGTGCTCGAGGTCGCCACCGCGCACTCGTCCTCGCTGGGCTGGGGTCACACCGAGTACCGCACCCTCGGTTCGATCTTCGTCGTCCGCCGCCACGAGATCGACTACGTCGCGCAGGTCCGCGCAGGCGAGCAGCTCGTCGGCGAGACCTGGGTTCCCTCGTGGAAGCTCGCGTCGTGCGTGCGGCTGACCGAGCTCAAGCGCGGTGACCAGATCGTCGCGAAGGCCGCGACCACGTGGGCGATGCTGTCGTTCTCGACCGGCCGCCCGACGAAGATCCCCGATCACCTGCGCGAACTGTTCAGCTGACGGATCACCGCCGCGAGCGCCTCGGGCTGCTCGAGCAGCACGTCGTGGCCCGCACCGGGGATCGCGATCACTCGATCACCCGCGAGGGCGAGGAACTTCGCGTCGTCGGCGCCGGCGATCAGCGTCGCGCGACCGACCACCGCTCGATAGTCCGGCATCTCGGCGAGCCCCATCGTCTCGAGGCAACGGGCGAGCTGCTCGGGCTCGAGAGCGAGCCGCCGCGCGCGCCGTGCTGCCAAGCGCTCCGGGACGCGGTGCTGCGTCGCGAACAGCGGCTGGCCCTCCCACGCAGCGACGAAGGCTTCGATCCCGCGCTCGCGCAGCAGGTGCGCCCACCGCGCATCCGCCGCCCGACGCGCCGGCCGTTCCTCGTCGGAGATCCCCGGGTTGACGCCGATCAGGATCGCCCTCTCGACCCGGCCATCGGCGAGGAGCCCGAGCGCCACCCGCGCGCCGAACGAGTAGCCGATCGCGAGCGTGGCTCCTCGGGTGTCGAGCGCATCCAGGTTCGCCTGCCACGAGTCGTGGAGCGGCGCGCCATGCCCGGGCATCGCGATGGCGTCACCCTCGAACCCGTCCCACACCTGCGGGGCACCGGCGAAGCCGTGGAGGAGCAGAGCGCGCACGCCGCGATGATAAAGTCTGCGGGTGAAACGCGTCATCTTCCTGGCGGTCGCCGCGTGCTCCGGCGGTGGAAAAGCTCCGAACAAGCCCGCGAACCCGAGAGCGCCCGGCGTGCTCTGGGAGAGCGCCGTCGAGCCGTGGCACGTGCTGCACTCGGGAACCGCGTCGGTGATCGACGGCGATCGCGTCACGTTCGGCGGCCCGGGCGGCTGGGTGCACCAGTTCGATCTCGCGACCGGCAAGCCGCTTCGCGAGCGCAAGCTCGACATGGGCCTGGTGACCTCGATCGTCGATCTCGGCGGGGGGCGCGTCCTTGCCATCGGGTTCTCGAACACGGACATCTCCTCGCCACCCGCCGCGTTCACCCTCGATGTCACCACGCTCGAACCCACGCCGGTCGTGCTCCCGGTGCGCGCGATCGCGAGGGGCTCGCTGGTGTTCCCGCGCGCGATCAGGATCGGCGATGGCGTCGTGATCTCCGGCGCGGGGCTGCCGCTCTCGATCTACGAACCGAAGGGGCTGACCGTGCGCAGCACCCTCGATAACGCGATCGGCTGGAGCAGTATTGGAGGCCGCGGCGAGATCCTCCTCGCCTCGCGCAACAACCTCGTCAAGCGCTTCGACCTCGGTACCAACGGTCAACGCGATCTCGGCTACGGCATCACGAGCCACCTGGTGACGGGCGAGGGCGCCGATGTCTATCGCGTCGCGCGCAACAGCAAGTGGATCGCCGAGATCACGCGCGCGGACAAGACCAAGGTCGAGCTCCCCGACGAGATCGACGGCGTCTACGAGTACGACGGCAAACACTTCCTCACCACGTTCAAGAGCGAGCTCCGGATCCACGAGCTGCCGAGCGGGGAGATCAAGAAGCGGATCAAGGTCGGCGACAGCGAGAACTTCTACCAGACAGGACTCGTGGTCTCCGGCAAGCGCGCCGTGGTGACGTGGAACGGCCTCGTGCGACTGATCGATCTCGAGTCCGGACTGGTCGCGCCCAAGGACGCGAGCACCCGGATCGGTGCGTGGCTCGCCGTCGGCAACGACGGGGTGGTGCTGGGCGGCAATGACCCGCTCGTGTGGACGATGGTCGACGGCAAGGTCACCGCGACCGAGATCTTCGACCTCCCGATCGAGATGATGCGGAGCGATGACCCGCGCCGCTACGTCACGGGTAAGACCACCGACCACACGGCCAAGCTCGAGGTCCGCACGATCGGGGACAAGTCCGTGCGCACGTTCGACGTTCCCGCCGCAGTCGACCTGGCGTATCTCGCGCGCGATGGTTCGCTCCTGCTCGCGGTCAACGACGGAGACCACAAGCAGATCCTGCGGACGAAGGACACGTCGCTCGTTCCGTTGTTCCGGTTCAACTACGACGCCGAGGTGGTCTCGGCGGATCCCGACGGCGACATCCTGGTAGCGGTCGAAGGGCGCGTCGCCGTCGCCACGCAGGAGGGCAAGTCCACGTCGACGCTACGGATCCCCCACTGCGAGGCGATCTATCAGCACGCGGTCGTCGATCCCAGGAGCTCGCGCGCGGTCACCTACGACAGCAAGGATCTCGCGCTGTGGGATCGCAAGACCGGCACGCTGCTCGCGAGCATCAAGTCGAGCTCGTTCAACGAGATCGCGTTCATCCCGAAGCGAGACGAGCTCGTGATCGTGTTCGATGATCGCGTCGTGTTGTGGTCCCCGACGAAGGGCACCCGCACGCTGCGCTGGTCCGGCGTGGTCGAGCCGGCGGTGTCTGCCGACGGCACCAAGCTGGCACTCGCGTTCTTCGATGGCCGGGTCGGTGTCTATGACCTCGCCACGCTCCTCGCCGCTCCGCTCCAGGCAGACTTCGCCGCTGGCGACGCGATCCCCGAGACCTGCGGCGAGACCGATCCGCTCGCGGTCGCGAAGCCCGAGTCCGACTCCGACGACGAGCCCCCACTCGAGCAAGAGGATGGGGACTAGCTCGAAGATCGAGCGCTCGGGATGTAAGGCGGCGCAGCGCGGTGCGTTCGCAGGCATGCGGATCGTGATGATCGTTCCCATCCTCGTGGCCTGTGGGCCATCTCTCCACGAGATCGCCGCGCACAATCAGCGCGAGGTCCAGCGCGCAGACGAGACAGCCGCCCGCGCCGGCGAGACCTTCACCCCTGCACGCGTCTCGATCCAGCGCGACGAGGTGACCGCCGTGCCAGTCGCGAGGTTGGAGTCTGGCGAGCTCATCCACGCGGATCCCTCGACGCGAGCTCTCGTGTTCGGCTCCGAGGCATGCCAACGGCGCGAGGCGTGCGACTCCGCCTGCGCGCTCGCGATGACGTACACGTTTCATCGCGCGACGGATGGCCACGTCGTGATCCTCCGTCGCAAGGTGGACCTCCGTGTCGTCGGTACCAAACGGGACAACAGTTGTCCGGCCGGGTGCGGAGGTGGCGCGCAACGTGCCGAGGCTCCGCCCCCGACGACGCTCGAAGGGTATCGGCTCGGCACGGCCGATCTCGCACAGGTCGAGCTGCGCACGGTGGCGCGCGTCGAGGAGTATGTCGAGCGTCGTTGCACGAACACGACTCCCGTGCCGTAGTCCTCGACCAACCGCGAAACCTTTCGAGAGCTGCGGCAAACTCGTTAGCAACCGGCCCCGGCCCGTGCGGAACGTGATAGCCAGCAGCATGCGACTGCTGAGCTTGCTGACCTGGATCGCGGTGATGATTCCAGAACGAGCGCGCGCGGACGAGGACGCTGACGATGACGTCCCACCTTCGTCGCTTCACCCGACGCTCGTCTTCGAGACCGGGTTCGCGTACGTCGCCCAGAACGATGGCCGTTACGGATCGACGGGCACGGCCTTCGACGCGGCCGATGTCGGCCAGCAGGACACCCTCGCGCGGGTCTCGCGAGCGAGCATCGAGGTCGCATCCGGGCGCCACACCGCGATCTTGCTCTACGCACCGTTTCAGCTGACGACGGTGGTCACGCTCGAAAACGATCTGCAATTCCGTGATCAACGCTTCGTGGCCGGCTCGGTCGTCCAGCATCGCTACCTGTTCGACGGGTATCGCGCATCGTATCTGTATCGCTTGCTCGATCGCACACGGCTGAAGCTCGAGCTCGGAGGCTCGCTCCAGGTCCGCAATGCCGACGTCGCGTTCACCTCCGGTGACGGTCTCCGCCAGGCCAACCAATCGGACATCGGCTTGGTGTTCGCGGCGAAGGCGCGCCTGTGGCTGAAGCCCGACCGCGATCGCGGATTCTGGGCAGCACTCGAGACCGACGCGCTCTCGACCTTCGGGCTGATCGACGGTGTGAGTGGAGGCATCTATGACCTCGGGCTTACGGTCGGGCACCCGATCGGTCGAGGAGTGGACTTGATGCTCGTGGCCCGTCTCCTCGGCGGTGGTGCCAAGGTGGAGTCGCAGAACATCGACAACTGGGCGAACTTCGTCTCGTTTACCGCGGGTGCTCGTATCACTCTCGACCGCTTGTTGTCTGGGCGGCGATAACGAGCTCGGTCGGGTCGGGTCCTAGCGAACGACCTCGATCCCCTTGGTCGCGAATGACGTCACCGCGGTCCGCCCCGCCGGCGACAGCAGCGTGTTCGACAGCCCGAGCAGCCGCAGCTTCGGCATCGAGATCAGCGGCGACGGATCGGTGATGTCGGTCGCCGAGAGATCGAGCGTGACCAGCGAGCTGCGCCGCACGATCGCCGGCAGCTCGGCATCGCGCATCTGCAACCCGAACAGCGAGAGGGTCCTCAGCTGCGGCCACGCCTCGAGGTCCGCGGCGGCCTTCGTCAACCGGGTGTCTCCGAGGGTCAGCTCGTCGAGGCCACGGAAGCTGCGAAGGATCCGCAGCGACGCGTCGGAGATCTGCGTGCCCGCGAGGTGCAGCGCGCGCAGCTCGGTGAGCTTGGTGAACGCGGCGATCGTGTCGTCATCGGTGCGGGTGTCGTCGAGGTAGAGCCGCCCGAGATCGGTGAGCGTACCGAGCGACGCGAGCGACTTCGGGCTCGCGCCCGCATGCGACAGCACGAGCGTGTGCAGCGCGCGCAGCGTGACGACCCGCGCGACCGTCACGTCGGTGACGCCGAGATCACCCAGCCCGAGCGCCTCGAGCTTGGGTGTCGCATCGAGGATCCCGAGCCCGGCGTCGGTGACCTTGGTCTTCGAGACGTAGAGCTCGATCAGGTGGGGCGACGGGACGATCTCGGGACGATCTCGGGACCCGAACCCTTGTCCCGAACCCTTCATCGCGGCGTCGGTGATCTTGGTGCCGTCGAGCCGCAGCACGCGCATCCGCGGCATCGCGATCAGCGCGGCGCCCGCCGCGTCGTCGACGGGCAGGTTCGCGAGGTCGACTTCTTCGAGCTTCGTCAGCTTCGCGATCGCCGGGATGGCAGCCGAGATCTCGGTGCTCGCGAGCTTGAGCTCCTTGAGGTTCGGCTTCGCCGCGATCGCGAGCACGAGCTTGTCATGGACCTTCGCGTTGGACAGCCCGACCTCGATCAGGTTGGGGGCGCGAGCGAGCCACTCGACATCGGCGTCGGTCGGCTTGTACGTCGCGAGCGTCGACGCGTCGAACCGCACGAGGCCCGGTGCGAACGGAGCGAGCTTCGCGATCTCCTTACCGACGAACGTGTGGTCGATGAACAGCTCGGTGATCGCGAGCTTGCTGATCGCATCCACCGTCTTCGCCCCGATCTTCGTTCCCCCGACGTCGAGGATCGCCAGCTTCGGAAAGCTCCCGAGGACCGCGCCACCCGCGTCGGTGATCCGCGTCCCCGCGACGTTGAGTGCGTGCAGATCCAGGCCTACCAGCTTCGCGAGCCCGGCATCGGTGAGGGCCGTGTCCTCGACATCGAGCACGCGCAGCTTGGCGTGGCGCTTGATCGCCTCGATCGCGCGGTCATCGATCTGCGTGCGCGCCAGGTACAGCCGCTCGAGCGCGGGTAGGGTGAATAGGAGGTCGCTCGACAGCAGCGGCAGGTCGTCGAGCAGCAGCGCCTGGAGGTCGGGCAGCTCGACGAGCGCACCCACCAGCGACCCGGACTGGCCGTGCAGCGACAGCCCCGGGATCTTGTCCTCGCGGAGGATCCGCACGAGCTTCGCGAAGCCATCGGCGTCGAGCTTGCCCATCGGCTCGACGAACCACAGCGCCGGATACGTCGCCGGCGGCGCGTCGGGCAGGGTGCCGAGCTGTTCGATCCCGTTGCCGTTCCACGCCATCACGCGCACCGGCACCGGCCAGCGCGGGGACGCGATCGGCTTCGGCTGCACCACCAGCTCGGGCGCGGGCCGCGGGCTTCGAATGGCAGGGTGTGAACAAGCTGCGACGAGGGTCAGGGCGACGAGCCGCATGTCCGACTGACAGCACGAGCCGCTTTGGGTTGCGCTCACACGAGATGCGCGGACGGCGCGACGACGAGCTTGATGAATTCCTCGCGGGTTGCGAGCTCGAGGAACACGCCACGGACCCCGGAGGTCACCAGCCGCGCCTCGTGCGCACCCACGCCGCGGGCCGCCATGCACATGTGCAGCCCCTCGATGTAGACCGCCGAGCCCTGGCTCGCGAGCTGCTCGTGGAGGATGTCGGCGAGCTCGTGGGTGAGGTCCTCTTGCAACCGCGGACCGCGCGCGATCAACCGCGCGAGGCGCGACAGCTTCGACAGCCCGAGCACCTTCGAGGTCGGGATGTAGGCCATCGAGATCCGATAGATCACGGGCAGCAGGTGGTGCGGGCACACCCCGAAGGCGGTGTTGCCCTTGCTGATCACCATCTCGGTGTACTTGGCCGGGAACGTCTTCGCTAGGAGCCCGTTGATCTCGGTCTCGACTTGCCGCGAGTCGTGGACGAGCTCGTGGAAGCCTTTCGCCGCGCGCTTGGCCGTGTCGGCGAAGTTCTCGTCGCCGACGTCGTAGCCGAGCTGGCCGATGCCTTCGAGGATCTTCGTGTAGCCCTCGGTGAAGAGAGCGAGGGCTTTGGGATCGAGCTCCATGGTGTGTCCTGGTACTTGCTGAGGATCGCGGTCGTCGCCGCGGCGATCCCGAGTGTGCCGGCGAGGGCGACCGAGATGCGCGTGACGGCATCGTAGCTCGGATCGGCCTTCGCGAGGCCAGCGTGCGCCGATAGGCTTCCACGCACGACCCGAACTCTCAGCCGTCGATGGGACAGCACCTGGTCATGAAAGGCCACGACCTCGTCGTCGATCACGCCGCCTAGCCGTTCGACCAGCTCGCGATCCGGCAGCTCCCACAACCCACCGAACAAGCCGTCGGGCCTGCGCCGCGCGAGCACGAGAGCGCGATCCTCGATCCACACCAGCGTTCGCTCGAGGACCGGGAGCTCGTCCTGCTTCTTGCGCGGTGCGATCACCGGTAGCTGATCCGTGCGCTTCTCGCGGTTCGCCACGCAGTGGGTCGCGAGTGGACAGATCAGACATCGCGGTGACGTCGGCGAGCACAGGGTCGCGCCCAGCTCCATCAAGCCTTGGTTGAGATCACCTGGGGCCGAGGTCTCCGGCAGCGCGGCCATCAGCTCGCCGGCGGCCTTCCACAGCGCCTTGCTCCCGGCGGTGGACTTGATGTCTTTCGAGATCCCGCGCACGCGCGACAGCACGCGAGCCACGTTGCCGTCGACGAGCGGCGCGCGTTCGCCGAGCGCGATCGACGCGATCGCCCCCGCGGTGTACGGCCCGATCCCCTTGATCTCGAGCAGCTCGCTCGCGCGTCCGGGGAGCTTGCCGGCGAACCGGGCATCGATCTCCTTCGCGCCGGTGTGCAGCGATCTCGCGCGCGCGTAGTACCCGAGCCCCGCCCACAGCGCGAGCACGTCGTCGAGCGGTGCGGCCGCGAGCGCCGTCACCGTCGGAAACCTCACCATCCAGCGCTCCCAGTACGGGATCACCGTGGCGACCCGCGTCTGCTGCAGCATCACTTCGCTGACCCAGATCGCGTACGGGTCGCGCGTGCGGCGCCACGGCAGGTCGCGGCGCACCGTCTGATAGTGCGCGACGACGGCCTCCGCGAGCGCCTTCACGCGAGGAGACTAGTGGAACAAGTGCGCCATCACGAACACGGTCGGGTCGAATTCGAGCGCGATCGTCGTGCGGCTCGTCACCAGCACGTTCATCGGGCCCATCTCCTGGCGCTGCTTCTCGAACACCAGCAGGTTGTTGACCGCCGTCGCGCTGATCTGGAAGTGACGGTTGATCCAGACGCCGATGCCGAGGCCGTAGCCGAGCGCCGTCGTCGTCGTGCTGGTCTGGTCGTCCTCCTGGTCCGAGGGGTCTTGCTTGACGTTGTTGATGTCGAACGAGCCGAGGAACTCGAAGTCGACGCGCCCGTGCTTGACCAGCGGATAGCGCACCAGCGTACCGAGCCCGATCGTGGTCGTGGTGGAGTCCATCGCCATTCCGGTGTCGACCGTATCGGTGACGCGACGGAACACTGCGCGCGGCTCGAACGTCAGGCCCGTGGGCAGCCGGAAGCGCACGCTGGTGATGTTCGGCGCCTCGAGGGAGGTCGGGAACACGTAGCCGATGCCGATGCCGACCGCGAGCTCGGACGGGCGGGGATCCTTGGAGTCCATCGGCGCGGGTTCGGTCACCGGCGGCGGTGTCGGTCGAGGCGTCGGCGTCGGGGTTGGCGTTGGGGTCGGGGTCGGCGTCGGCGTCGGATTCGGCGTCGGATTCGGATTCGGGTTCTCCGGATCTAGCGGCTGCGCACCCACGGTACCCGCGAGCATCAGGCTCGCGGCGACTAGTAGCGTCTTCGTTCTCATCTCGGTCCTTCCTGGTTAAAGCGAATCGGGATCGGGTACGCCCGCGTCGACGATCACGGGAGGGTCGGGGTTGGGGTCTGGCGGCGGTTGGTCGTCCACGTTGCAGGGGCCCTGGAAGCAGTCGACTTCGAGGGACAAGCAGCGGTCGCGGTGATCCGAGATGCATGACAGACACGCGGCCGGGACCCGTGCGATCTCGTCCGACGCATCGTTCACACACTCCGTGAAGCACTCGTCCCCAGCAGCATCTTGGCAATCACAGATCACCGAGCACGCCTCGACGGCGCGAGCAGCATCCGGATCACATGACGAAGCGGCGATCAGCAGCGCCGCGAGACCTAAGCCACGCATGGTGAAAATTCTCCCGCGCCGGGAGACTGCGCGGCAAGTTTCTGGCACTCGCCCCTCGATTCACCGGACGACGCACACCCTGACGTATCGATGCGGAGATCGGGTGAACCTCGCGCCCGCTGCTCGGGTGCGGAGCCTGTTGCATCAGTTCGACCAGCTCTTCGCAGGTGATCATGGGAGAAATGCGATGCATCTCGCGAGCATCGGCATCGCCCATAGGAGTTGATGAGAACTGGCTCTCATCGTGTTCTCATGCAGGCGGGAGCATGATCGTCGCGTGATCGCCGAGATTTCACTGGCGGGTGGCTGAATGCGCGCGCTCGTCGTCGAAGACTACGCGCCGATTCGCAACGCGGTCACCGAAGGTCTCGCCGAGAACGGGTTCGCGGTGGACGCTGCCTGCGAGGGCGAGGAAGGGCTGTGGCTCGCGCAGAACAATCCGTACGACGTCATCGTGCTCGACCTGATGTTGCCAAAGCTGGACGGTCTCACCATCCTGAAGCGGCTGCGGAAGACTGGGGCGGACATCCCCGTGCTCGTGCTCACGGCGAAGGACGCCGTCGAAGATCGGGTGGCCGGGCTCGATCTCGGCGCCGACGACTATCTCGTCAAGCCATTCGCGTTCAGCGAGCTGCTCGCCCGGGTTCGCGCGCTGGTGAGGCGTCGCTACGACACTCGCACGCCGACGCTCTGCATCGAGGATCTCGAGATCGATACCGTCAAACGGCTGGTCAAGCGTGCGGGTGAGTCCGTCGTGCTCTCGGCCAGGGAGTATGCCTTGCTCGAATACCTCGCCGTGCGGACCGGACAGCTGGTGACTCGAACGGAGATCTGGGAGCACGTCTATGATTTTCGTAGCGATGCGCACTCGAACGTCGTCGACGTCTACATCGGGTATCTGCGCAAGAAGCTCGAGAGCGAGAGACTCCCGAAGTTGATCCACACGCGTCGCGGTCACGGTTACGTGCTTGGCAAGGATGCTGGATGAGGTTGCGTTCGATCCGTGCACGGCTGCTGACCGGGACAGCGTTCGGCGTCGCGGTGACCTTCGCGATCTCCGGGGTGCTCGTGTACGTACTTGCACGCTCGCAGATCTACGCGCAGTTCGACGACGCGCTCGTGATGCGCGCGCGGGCGCTGTCCGCGCTCGTCGAACAGGAGGGCACGACGATCGAGACCGAGCTCGGTCGCCAGGAGATCGAGACGGAGTACTTCCAGCTCTGGAACGCGGGCGGGGCGGTCCTGCAGCGGAGCAAGTCGCTTGGTGCGAGTGAGCTGCCGCGGAGCGACAGTGAGCTCGAGATCGAGAACGTCACGCTGCCGGATGGCGCAGCCGGTCGACAGGTGGTTTTCACGTTCCATCCCCACCAAGATCCCGAGGACGGGCCACCTGGTATTCCGGCGAGGCTGACGTTCGCGCTCGCGAGGTCCACCCACGAGGCCGACGCGACGATCGCGGCGCTCGGCCGCGTGCTCGCGCTGGTCGGCATCGCCGCGACCCTGTTGGCGTTGGGACTACTCGCAGCCGCGGTGCGGTTCGGGCTCCACCCCGTACGGGAGCTCGCGCTCGCGATCGCCGAGCTACGCGAGAGCAATCTCGCTGCGCGGCTCGATGCTGCGCGGTCACCGGCCGAGCTCCGGCCCGTCGTGGATCGCCTGAATGACCTGCTGGCACGGCTCGAACGCGCGTTCGCACGCGAGCGTGAACTGACCGCGGAGGTCGCCCACGAGTTGCGGACCCCTCTCGCTGGACTGCGCGCGACGATCGAGCTCGCGCTGGATCGCGAACGCACGCCGGCGCGCTACCGCGTGGCACTTGGCGATTGTCTGAGCATCTGCGTGCAGACCGCGCGGACGGTAGAATCGCTGTTGTCGCTGGCGCGGCTCGATGCGGGTATGGTCGCCGCGGCGCGCACGCCGGTCGAGCTCGACGAGCTGGTGCGTGAAGCGGTCGTGCCGCACGCCGCTCGGGTTGCCGAGCGGAAGCTGGTGCTCCACACCGAGCTCGCGCAGATCACCCGTGAGACCGACCGCGACAAGCTGCGGGTCGTGCTCGACAACGTGATCGAGAATGCGACGACCTATGTGGATGAAGCCGGCACGGTCACGGTCGAGCTGACAGCCGCGCACATCGTCGTCTCGAACACCGGATGCACGATGGCGAAGGAGGACCTCGCGCACGTGTTCGACCGGTTCTGGCGCGGCGACAAGGCGCGGAGCTCGGGGACGCATGGTGGCGTGGGGCTCGCGCTGTGCCGGAAGCTGGTCGAGCTCCTCGGGGGCACGATCACCGCCGCCATGACCGGTGATCGCTTCGTCATCACGATCTCGTGGTGATCCGCTCATCTTGCTCTCATCTTCGACCGCGTAGGGTCGTTCGGATGAAAGCAGCCATTCTCCTCACCCTCGCCGCGATCGGTTGCGGCGGCAACGAACGCGACATCTCGACACTGCGAGAGGCGATCGACACCGCCCAGGTATCGATGCCTGACATGCTCGATGTCGCAGAGGGCAGCATGCCCGACGGCCGTGCGGTCACAGCCGCGTTGCGCGTGCGTGGCGGGACAGCCGTCTACGCGTACGGTCTGATCGGTCAGGGCTCGCTGCGCGACATCCAGATCGATACGGTCGATGGAGTGATCGTGTTCTCGGCAGTCTCCGGCGCCGGAAGCGACACCTGTCCCGACTCGATCTCGCTGGTCGATGCGATCGCGATCGCGGAGGGTCAGGTAGCAGGTGGCACGGTGACCGCGGCGATCCCCGACGATGATGTCGCCTGTGCACGCGAGATTCAGGTGCTCGCGCCAGATCTACTCTGGGAGGTCAAGGTGGCCGGCGACGGGACAGTGCTGGAGCTCGAGGAGTCCGACGAGAACGAAGACTAGCGTTCCCCTCGGCCTCGGGCTTGACTGCTACTCGACGCGGATCGGCCAGACCTGCCAGGTCACGCCACCGCGATCATCGCGCAGCACGACCGCGAGCTCGCCCTCGCTGATCTCGTTGTCTTCCTCGACGCGAACGTACGCGCTCGGGAGATCGAAGTCGTGCATCTCACCGACGTTGGTCAGCCAGTTGACATCGTCCGTCTCCAGCGCCTCGATCGACAGCGGCACGTCGACGAGCGGGCCGACGACGAGCTCGACGTCCGGTGCCGGCGCGGTCTCGCCGTTGAACTGCATCGCACCGAGCGTGGGGTTCGACGACGACGTGCCGAGCTGCACCGACTTGACGCCGGCGAGCGAGGTGGTGAACGCGACGCCGAGCTGGAGCGGCACGGGATCCGTGGCCTCGAGTCCGAGCTCGGTGCGGGCCGCCGCCAGCCGCGCTTCCTCGGGTGCCGTCACGATCCAGGTGCCGTCGGCATCCTGGGACAACGTATCTGCCAGGCTCTCCGGCTGGACGACGATGACCTGCAAGGGGCCGGTCTCCGACGTCGCGGTGCCCTTGCCGGAGAGCAAGCCGTCGAGCTTGGACGTCTCGCCCGCCAGGATCGCAGGAGGGGTCGCGCGGATCGCGACGATGCGATCGTGGTCGAGATCCCACGGTTGATCGAGATCTCCACCACAGGCGGCGAGCACGGCGACGAACCACATCGATCTCACAGCTCACCTCGCAGCCCGATCGACGGGATGATCGGCAGCGACTCGAACGCGGAGCGCTGCGTGAAGTCGTAGTTGTAGAAGTACGTCACCACGCTGGTGTTCATGTAGACGTTCTGGACGTCGAGGAAGCCGGTCAACTTCACGGGACCTGCCTTCCAGGTCCGATCGATCCGGAGGTCCAGCTGGTGGTGGATCGGTGCGCGGTCCGAGTTGGGGTCGGCATAGATCGGGATGTGGACGTTGCGGTCGCTATCGAACACCGAGCCTAGCGCCGGCGTGAACGGGAGGCCCGAGTAGAGCTGGAAGCGGCCGCCGAGCTGCCACTTGCCCTTCTTCCAGCTCACCGCCGCGTTCATCGAGTGCGGCTGGTCGTAGGTGAACAGCCGGGTCGGCTCGCCGGGTGCGTCTTGCCGCGTCGAATGCGAGTACGAGTACGACAGCCAGCCGAACCACGGACCGCCGCGATAGGTCGCGAGGAACTCGCCACCGACCGAGGTGCCGCGCCCGAAGTTGACGAGGGTGGGATCGGTCAGCGTCGTGCCGGTCTCGCGCGCGACCGGGCGCGTGATCAAGCGCGTGCGATCGGTGTAGTAGCCCGATAGCTGCGTACGGATGCCTTCGCGCGGCTCGTACTGGACGCCGGCGATGGTCTGGACCGAGCGCTCGCTCTCGAGATCCTTCTCGAGCAGCTCCGACTGGAACTGCGGCGGCCGATGATAGACGCCGGTCGCGAGCCGCAGCGTCCACGGCTTGTTGATCTTGTACTGGACCTCGCCGCGCGGCTGCAGCGCGAGCTGCATCCCGCGTCCGAAGAAGTCGGCGCGCAGCCCCGCGGTGACGCGCGTCTTGTCGTCGATGTTCGCGGTCATCGCGGTCCATCCGACGAAGTCCGGGGTGTAGACAGTGCCGTTGAACGACGTCGACACGTCGTTCGGATCGACCTCGCCCATCATCGGCTCGCCCTCGCGGGGCTCGACGGGGAGCGCGAGGTTGACGCCATAGCGGCCGACCTGGACCTCCCCACCGGTCCGCCACACCACGTCCTTGAGCCCGGCGAGCGCGGGCATCGCGCGGGTGAGCTCGACGCGCGGGGTCACCGACGTCAGGGTGTTCTTGATGAACTGATTGCTGCCGAGCTCGAACACGAACTGCTGGAGCAGCAGCGACAGCCCCAGGTCCGCGGTCCACTCGCCCTCGTGATACTTCGCCGCGACGGTGTTGCGGAGGAAGCGCGTGCGGTTGAAGAACCGCTTGTCCTTCGCATCCTCCTGCTTGCTCGCGACCAGCTCGAAGATGTCGTCGGTGCCGAGGCTCGACAGCATCAGCTTCCAGTTCGCGTTGATCTTGTGATCGATCCGGATCTGCTCGTCCCAGTATCGCGGCACGGTGGTGAGCGAGAGGTCGACGCTATCGGGGATCAGCGCCGGCAGCACGAAGTCGATCGTCGAACGCCGCACCGCGACCAGGTACTTCGTGTCCTTGCTGATCGGCCCCTGCGCGATCAGGCCACCATCGATGAACGAGACCTCTGCCTGACCGCCGCGCTTGTCGCCGCCGTCGCGGGTCGTCAGGTTGACGATGCCCGACGACGCGCGACCGAACGCGACATCGAAGCCACCGGGGATGAAGTCGAGCGTGGCGATCGTCTCCGCGGGCGTGATCGCGCGAAAGCCGATGTTGTGGAACAGCACCGGCACTTCGAAGCCGTCGATCAGCACCTTGCTGTCCTGCGGCGAGGCACCGCGGATCACGACGCCGCTGTAGCCGAGTGGGATCTGAAGATTCACCACGCCGGGCATCACCGTGAGCGCGCGGACGATGTCGCCGCCGGTACCGGGCACGCGCTGGAGCTCGGTGCGATCGAGCTGCGCTGCGCCGGGTGCGGGAGGCGGCACCTCCCCCTTGAGCTCGATGGTCTCGCCCAACGAGTCCGTCAGCATGACGATGTCGCCGAGGTTGCCACTGGTCACCGTCGCGAGCGACGTCTGGTAGCGGTCCTTGTCGACCACGATCGACGCGCCCATTGGCGCCTGGAGGATGAAGCGGCCCTGCGCATCGGTGGTGACGCGCGCTCCGGCGCCTTCGATGCCGACCTTCGCATTGCGGACCGGCTTGCCGAACATGTCGACGACACGACCGGTGACCGGGACCTTCGGGGCGGGTTGATTCTCGGGAGGAGGAGAGCCTTCGGGAGGCTGCGCGAGTGCGAGACCCGACCCCGAGAGCAACGCTACGACTAGTGGAACTCTCACCGGCCCCCGAGGGTAGCAAGACCTGCGCCCGGCTGATCTGGAGCGATCGTCGTACTCATTCCGCGGGAGGTGCCCTCAGCGTCACTCATCGTTCAAACCTCGCCGTCAGGGAATCCGACAGGTGCGAACCGCGTCGACGGTGTCGCGTGCGTCGCAGGGTGGCCAACCACCCCAGGATGCGTTTCGGGTCTCTGCCGTTACATCCGGCGCCCCGACGGATGGTGTAGGCTTTGGCCCATGTCGTGCGCGGTCTGCGCGGTGGCGACCGCAACAAACTTGTGTGACGAATGTGCTGCGGAGCTCGACGTTCCGATCCCATTCATCGCGGAGCAGGTCTTGTCAGCCGCGGCACGTCCCGAGGCGATGGTCCTGACCGACGTCTGGGGCCGAGTCCATCCCGTCGAGGCGAACACCCACATCGGCCGCACGCCGCGATCGCGCGGGCTCGCCTTGCTCCACGCCTCGGTGTCCCGCGATCACGCCGAGATCGTCCTCGAAGACGGCGTGTGGTCGCTCGTCGATCTCGGCAGCAGCAACGGCACGCGCAGGAACGAGGAGCCGGTCACCAAGGTCGTGCTCGCGAGTGGCGATCGGCTGGCGTTCGGATCGGTCGGGCTCTACTTCACACGCGACGACGGCCAGCGGGTGTCGCTCGATGCCGAACAACTGTCCTCGCGCACGCTGCGCCCCGATGACGCTTCGAAGGTCGTGCGCAACGATCCGAGCGAGCTGACCAACGCGGGCTTGCCGCGGTTCGCGATGCGCCTGCTCGAAGCCCCGGCCGGGGGTGGCGGCTATCTCGAGGCCGCGGGTGCGAGGTTGCAGCTCTCGGTCACGCAGCACGCGATGCTGGCGATGCTGGTCTCGCGGATGCAGGACGAGGCCAGTATCGCCTCGGTGGTGCGCGGCTTCGTGCCCTCGGGTCAGTTGATCGCCGACCTGCCGTGGGATGCGGTGGATCCGAACGAGAACCACCTCAAGCAGCTGGTGCGCCGGCTCCGCAAGGGGCTCGATTCGATCCGGCTCGGGACGATGATCGAGTCGCGCCGCGGTTTCGGTTATCGACTGCGCGTCATCCCGACCGGTAGCTGAGAGTCGATCACCCGGGCTCGCGCCAGTTTGATGAAGGCGAACAGCGCGTAGCGCGAGCGCCTCGCCGCGAGGATCGCGCGCGCACCCAGCGCCGGATGACCGTGGAACCGGGCGAGCTCGCGAACCAGCTGCGAGTATATGGTGCATGCATGGTCGACCGAGGTGTTATCGGGGATCCCGAGCGCGTCGGCAGGGCGATGTTGATCGAGCCTCGCTTCGATCACGGACAGGATGACCTCGGCGGGATAGCGGCGGTCGATCTGCACGCCACGACGATGGGCCGCGACCACGGGCGTCGCTAGGTACGCGCAGGGTAGTCACCGCGAGAGGGTCAGGCCGATCACGCCCTGGACATACCGGTCGCCGCCCTCGGTGACTCCCGTCGCTTCGGCACGGAGGCCGAAGCCTCGACGACCGAGCTCGATGCCGGCGCCGAGCTCGCCTCCGATCCGCTCACTCCCGAACACCACGAGGCCGGCGCGGACGAGCGGGTGCAGCCCCTCGGCGAACGCCGTGCGCAGCCCGAACCGCGCGGTGCCTTCGCGCTCGCCGGAGAGCTTGGCGATCCCGAGGTACGGTGCGATCCACGGGCGCGGGGCGAGCCACAGCTCGGCGCCGAGGAGGGCGTCGTTGTCTCGTCGCGCGAGCGTGCCGCCGGCATACGCCGCCGCCCCCCATCGCCAGAGGGAGCTGCTGGTCGTGGGGGGGACCGCCGACGAGCGGAGGACGGGCTCGACGACAGTGAGCTCCTCGGCGGCGATCGTGACGCCATCGATCAGGAACGCGACTCGCGCTGGGCCGGCAGCGGGTGCGACGAGCTGGACCTCGAGGCGATCACCGCGCGGCGTGCTGCCGATCATCGTGGCGCCGGTGACGATCGCCTGGAGGCGCGCGGGATCGAAGTCGCGGAGCTCGATCTCGATGGTGGCGAGCGTGCCGCGGGTCAGCTCGCGAGACGGCCAGCGGATCACCGGCATCGCGACGGGCAGCTCGAGCGTGGCGTGACCGGTGGGCGAGGCGCAGGTGATCCGCGACAGGCCGGTCCGGCGATCGGGCACCAGGACGACGGGTGGCGCCTCGGCGACAGGTGCGAGGTCACCGCGCGCACACCGCAGGCCTTGCGGCGGCTCGAACACGCCACCCGCGATCGCGCGCGGCGCGGCGAGCTCGGCGGCCTGGATCAGCAGCGGCGTGCTCGGCGGACCTTCGAGCCCATCCTTGTCGACGCTCGCGACCGTCACCAGATAGCTCGCCGCGGGGAGGCCCGTGGCCTCGAGGCGCGTGATGGTGCCCGGGACCTCGACGGAGCTCTCGACATCGAGGGGCGAGGTCGACAGCGCGATCTCGAGGCGGTACTTGACGGCGCCGGGCACCGGGACCCACGTGCCGCGCAGCGTGAGCGGATCGCCTTGCCACGCGAGGGCGAGCGCACCGGCCTGGTCCCAGCGTGGCGCCGGCAACAGCTTGATCGGCGGCGACGGCGGCTTGTTCGCGACGGCGCGCGATCCGTAGCCGGGAGCGAGCTCGACGTTGCCGCGCGTGGTGGCGAGCCTCGCCGGCTTCCCCTTGTGATTGGCGAGCCGCGTCTCCTTCGTCGAGTCGACGTCGATCACCGCGGAGCCGGCGCCGAGCTCGGCCTTGCCGGCGGGCGTCTCGACGATGACCTTTCGCTCGGGGCCTCGATCTGGGCCTCGATCTGGGCCTCGATCGAGCGCCGCGAGCCGCGTACGCAGGACGCCGCGATCGAGCTGGGTGCGCAGCGTCGAGGCGCGCCCCGAGGTGGGCCCGAAGATCATCACGACGGTGTCCTCGCGCATGTCGATCGTCGACCGATCGAGGAACTCGACCTTCGCGGTCGAGCGATCGCGCGTGCCGACACGCCAGGTCCGGAACAGCTCCTGCCCCGAGGTACCGGAGTCCCATTGCTCGGTGCCGGCGGGCTGGACCTCGACGCGGCCACGCATCGTGCGCAGGTGTGCATCCGCGGCAGCAGGTCCGCCACCGGGCAGGTTCACGAGCTGCCCGGCCTTGAGCTTGTGCGGCAGCGGGCCGAGCTGGGGATTCAGCGCGTGGAGCGTCTCGAGCTTCGCCGGATCGCCGAGCTCGCGGTTCGCGATGCCGAGGCAGGTATCTCCGTCGCGCACGACGTAGGTGCGATCGGCATACGCGAGCGCGGGGATCATCACGAGCACGAGCGCTGCTCTCACGACAGACCTTTCGTAGCGACGGCGCGCCGGAGTTTGCGAACCACGGCATCGAGCGCCGGTGGCTCGATCACGACCTCGGAGATCCCGGCGCGGATCAAGGCGGCGAGCTGCGTTGCCTGACCGCGCGGACAGGTGGCGACCACGGGCTTCCCGGCCGCGACCAGGGTCGCGAGTGCGGCGATGGACTGGCCGATCGCGAACACCGCGACATGCGGCCTGTCATCGCGCACGATGTCGAAGCCGGCGACGCGAAACGCGGTCGCGAGATCCGTGGGGAGCTCGCCACGCACCGCGATCGGCAGCGCATTCGTCGTCGATGGAGCATAGATCTCGGGCCGCTCACCGATCTCGGAGATCATCCGTTGATCGCGATCCGAGAGCGGCGCGGCATCGCGCTGGCGCGCTTCGGGTGGCAGCCGATCGCCGAGCCACGCACCGATGCGGCGGCGGATCACTTCGGGAGAGGGGCGATCGAGCGGCGACTTCGCGAGCATGCGAACGATCAGCTCGACCATCGCGCGTGGCACGTCGGGGCGCGCCTTGTCGAGTGGAGGAGGATCGGCGTACGCGTGGGCCGCGAGTAGTGAGGCCGGCGTGCCGTCGAACGGAGGGTGCCCGGCGACCAGCTCGTAGAGGATGACGCCGAGCGCGTAGACATCGACGGCAGGCGTCACCGGCTGGTCGAGCACTTGCTCCGGGGCCATGTAGACCGGCGTGCCGGCGAAGTGACCTTGCTCGGTCATCCGGCCTTCCTTCGGGCCGCCGGCCTCCATGAAGGCCATGCCGAAATCGGCGATCCGCACGTGCAGCGGGTCCGTGGTCTCGAGCAGCAAGTTCTCGGGCTTGAGATCGCGATGCGTGATGTCGAGCACGTACGCGGCACACAGCGCATCGGCGACCTGATAGCCGATCAACTGGATCGCCGTGAAGTCGAGACGCGCGTGGCGATCGACGTATCCGCGAAGGTCTCCACCGGCGAGGATCTGCATGACGAGGAACGCTTCATCGTCGACGTGGCCGAAGTCGTAGGTGGCGACGACGTGCGGATGCTGCAGCTTCGCGCCGACGCGAGCTTCGCGCTCGAATCGCTGGAGGGCGTCGGGTTGCGCGAGGAAGCGCTGGGACATCAGCTTGAGCGCGACCTCGCGGGCGAGGGTGAGATCGCGCGCGCGGTACACGGTACCCATGCCGCCTTCGCCGAGCTCGTCGATGATCTCGTAGCGCTTCGCGATGATCATCTCACCCCTCTCATGCACGGACCTCGAACAGCTCGATCGGTTGCGCCTTGCCGATCAGCGGGCGCACGCCGAGCGAGATGAAGTCGGGGTCGTCGGCGAGCCGCGAGCGCGTCATGATCGTCGACAAGATCTGGTTCGGGCGCGCGATCGCCTCGAGCCGCGCCGCGACGTTGACCACATCACCGATCGCGGTGAACTCCATGCGGGTCTCGGATCCGAAGTTGCCGACCACGGCGTCGCCGGTATGGACGCCGATCGCGAGCTCGATGTTCAAGTTGTGCTGCGCCTGCCAGAGCTCGTTCGCGACCTCGAGCCAGCGCTGCATGTCGCGCGCGGCAGCGATCGCCCGCTGCGGATGGTCCGGCTGGTCCTCGGTGGCACCCCACACCGCCATCACGCAGTCGCCGACGAACTTGTCGACGGTGCCGCCGTGGCGGAACACGATCTCGGTGAGGATCGAGAACAGCTCGTTGAGCAGCGTGACCACCGTCTCGGCAGCCTCGCGCTCGGCGAGCGGCGTGAAGCCGACGACATCGGCGAACAGCACGGTGATCTCGCGTCGTTGCCCGCCGAGCGCCAGCGAGCGTTCGCGAGAGACGATCTGCTCGACCAACTTGCCCGGCAGGTAGCGCCCGAGATCGCTGCGGATCGCCTGCTCCTTGAGGATCGTGCGATCGCTCTCGGCGAGCTGGGAGGCGGCGTTCTCGAGGGCATCGCCGAGCACGCCGAGCTCGTCGGTCGCACGGATCGTGACCTTGCGATCGAAGCGGCGGTTTGCGAGCTCCCCCGCATAGTCGACGAGCGCGGTGATCGGGCGCGTCATCCGGCGCGCGAGCAGGATGCCGGCGGCGGCGGCGACGAGGATCGCCGCGAGCACCGAGCCCAGCACGATGCGCTGCACCGTCGCGATCGAGGCGTAGACCTCCTTGTAAGGCCGCTCCACCATCACCACGAAGGGCGTCTCGGGGACGCGCTTGACCGCGCCGGTGACCCGCGTGCCGTCGGCGCGGTCCGCGTCGTTGACGATCCCGACGTTGTTGTTGACGAACGACTGCTCGGCGCCCCGCAGCACTCCGAAGCTGTCGTCGGTCAGCGTGCTGCCGATCCGTTCTCCGAGGGAATCGACGACGATCCGCCGGTCTGTCGTGGCGAGCGCGAGCTGTCCGTTCGCCAGGTGCGCGAGGCCGAGCTCGATCCCGCGGCGTGCCACGGCCGCGAGCGAGAGGTACGCCGCGACGGTGTACTTGCCGTCGCGCGTCGACACCGCGCGCATCACGTACCCTTGCCCGGCGGTGAACGCGACGTCGCCGAACTTCGTGGTCGCGCCCAGGGGCAGCAGCTTCGCGGGCAACGCGGGGGGCTCGAACGTGAGCGCGCTGTCGACCTCGACGACCTTCGCGCCGGTGGCGTCGTAGATCGCGAGGTGCTTGATCACGGTCTGGGTATCGAGCGCGGCCTCGATGATCGAGTCGCGCTGTTCGCTCGGGCGACCGAGGGCGCTGGCCGAGGCGAGCAACGTGCGATCGCCCTCGGTGATCGTGGTCTCGATCGTCGAAGACAGGCTCGCGATCACCGAGTCGAGCAGCTGGCGGTTGGTGTCCTGAAGTGCCTCGCGGTTGATGTCGTTGACGATCCAGCCGACGGTGATCAATGGGACGATCGCGACGACGCACGCGAGCAGGGTCAGCTTGAGCCGGAAGCTGAGGCGCATCAAACTCGTCTCCACACGCGCGCGAGTTGCGCGAGCATCGGTTCGATCGGTCCGGGCCACCGCACGACGCCGGCGAGCCCGCTGCGGATCGCGAGTGCGAGGTCGTTGGGGGTGGGTGCGGCGAGCACGCGGATCGCGAGCCTGTCCGCGGGAGGCGTGTCGCCTGCCATCAGCACGACGCGCGCATCCTCGGCGATCGTCACGCCGTGCGCCTGGAGTTGTAGGGCGAGCGCCGGGTCGTCGTGATCGATCCGTAGCCGTCGGTCGGCGGACCGCTTGTCGCCTGCCGTCGTCGCGGCGAGCGCGCGTGCACTGCGAGGTTGCAGCGTGGTGCTGCGCTTGCGGCCGGAGGTCTCGCCGAGCTCGCGGAGCCGGCGCGCGACCTCACCCGCCGTCGGACGCTCCGCTGCATCCTTCGCGAGCATGTCGAGCACGAGCCCCTCGAGGTCGGGGGGGACCTCGGCATCGAGCTCGCGCAGGGGAATCGGAGGGAGATACGCGTGACCGGCGAGCACGCGGGCGACGTTGCCGACGAACGGCGGGCGACCGCTCAGCATCTCGTGGATCACGCAACCGAGCGCGTAGACATCGACGGCGGCTCCGACGGTGCGTCCCTCGGCCTGCTCCGGCGCCATGTAGAGCGGCGTCCCGAGCAACACGCCCTCGATCGTGAAGCGACCGAGCGTGTCCTGCGGAGGATCGAGCATGAACGCGAGCCCGAAATCGCTGAGCCGACACCGCGTGGGTGCGCCCAGCGGGCCTTCGACGAACACATTCGCCGGCTTGAGATCGCGATGGACGATGCCCGCGGCATGCGCCACCTCGATCAGCGTGGCGACCATCGCGGCGAGCTTGATCGTGCCGGTGATCGTCGGCGGGTCGATGGTCTCGACGAGGGCGGAGGCGAGCGATGGCACGGAGACCAGCTCCATCGCGATGAACGGCTTGCCGGCATGCTCGCCGACGTCGAACACCTCGATCACGTCGGGGTGGCGGAAGCTCGATGCGAGCGTGGCCTCACGCCGGAACCGTCGAGCGTCCTCCGCCGTCGGCAGCTCGATCATCCACTTCACGGCGATCTCGCGACCGAGGATCCGGTCGTGTGCGCGATACACCGCACCGCTCGCCCCGGAGCCGAGTTCCGTAAGCAACTCGTAGCGTTCGCCCAGGACAGGCAACTCGGCCATGACGGCGCAGCCTACCCCATGCCGGGTTGTTCAAGGGTACGCCCCGGGTAGGGAGGGCTATCGAGAAACCCGGTTCGGGGGATAGGGTGGCCTCGATGAAGTGCGTCAGCTTTGTGCTGTCCGTCCTCGCGGTCACGTTGGGTGGACGCGCGGCTCACGCGGTGTGTGTTGGGGGAGCCCCGGATGGCTCGGTCGCTCCGTCGGAGAACTGCGATGACGGTAACAACGTCAGCACGGACGGTTGCAACAACCAGTGCAACATCGTCGGCGAGAACAGCTGCGCGCGTGCGGTGACGTTCGCGAACCTCGACATCGAGGACTTCCCGACCACGGGCACGCCGGCGAACTGGACGGTCGCCGCGGACGATCTGTCCGGCGTGCAGACCGAGAACACGTCGAACCCGACGGTGGCGCTGTTCGGCGAGGACGCCGCCAAGGGCTCGTACGTCGTGCGGATGGAGGTGCTGGCTCCCATCCCCTCCAACTTCAACGACGACGACTACATCGGGCTCGTGCTCGGCTTCAATCCCGGCGATCAGACCAACGCGAACGCGAACTACCTGGTCGTCGACTGGAAGCAGGCCGCCCAGGGACCCGCGCAGGCCGGGCTGCGGCTCGTCCACGTTCGCGGCACCGCCAACGCCGGCGCGTTCCCCAACCAGACCATCCCGGCGCGCTTGTGCACCAACGCGACGACGTCGTGCGCGAAGGAGATCGCCCAGGGGCGGCGGTTCGCGACCACCGGCTGGACGGATCAGACGCCGGTCGAGGCGATCATCACCTATCGACCGGATCGCCTCGAGATCCGGATCGACAACATCCTCGAGCTCGAGGTCCGACCGACCGATTTTCCGGGCGAGTTCCCGGGCAACGTGTTTCCCGCGGGTCAGATGGGCTTCTACCTGCTGTCGCAGGAAGAGGTCGAATACACCAACCTCGCCCCGTTCGGTCCGTCGGTGTGCAACCTGACCGCGCTGACGGCGGGGACGTTCCTCCGTCCGATCGGGAGCGCGACCGCCGTGATCAACACGGCGGGTCAGCTGGTCGAGGGTGGCGATCAGCTCGACCCCGCGAGTGTGGTGATCAAGTCGGTGACGGGTGGCACGGCCGTGATCGCAGCGAACGGCAACATCACGTTCACGCCGACCAACCCGGCGATCGCCGGTAGCTATCCGATCACGGTGTTCGCTTGCGACAACGATCCGGTGATTCCGGACTGCGACGAGGCGGTGTTCACGGTCGTCTACGCGCCGGATCGCGATGGCGACGGCGTGCTCGATCCGACGGATCTCGACGACGATGACGACGGCATCCCCGATCGCCTCGAGAACACGCTGAACCTCGATCCCGACGCCGATGCCGATAGCGACGGCATCCCGAACGTCCGCGACAAGACGAACCGCGGTGACGGCCAGCCGAGCACGTGTGTCGATACTGCGGCGCCGATCGGCACCTGCGACGCACCGGGCATCGAGTTCGATCGCGATCGGGACGGCGTGGCGAACCACCTGGATCTCGACAGCGACAACGACGGGATCCTGGATGTCGTCGAGGTGTTCGGGAACCTGCCGGACGCGAATAAGAACGGCCGCCTCGACTGCGCCGGCGGCGTGGGCGTCAACGGGCTGTGCAACGCGTTCGAGGTCGCCAACGACAACGGCGTCGTCGACTTCAACAATGACGATGTCGGTCCCGATGCGGCGCTCGACAGCGACCTCGACGGGTTGCCCGACTTCCTCGACCTCGACTCGGACGGCGACGGCATCTCGGATCTGATCGAAGCCAACACCGGTTGCACCGATACGACGCCCGCGGACGCGCGCTGCGATGGCGCGGATGGCGATGGCGACGGCGTGGTCAATCAGCGCGACACGGTCAACGGCCATGGCGTGGGCACCTACAACGATCGCCCCGACACCGACAACGACGGGACCCCGGACTTCCGCGAGCTCGACAGTGACGGCGACACGATCTCCGACCTGATCGAGGCGAACAGCGGCTGCGCCGACGCGAACACCAACGGCGTCTGCGA
>JANNBP010000355.1:0-31899 GCA_031385555.1 Deltaproteobacteria bacterium
AAGATCGCCTCCAAGATCGCCTCCAGCTTGCCGCAGAATCGACGCTGCGGCCGTTTTTACGATCGCTGCTAGAACCGAAGTGATCTCTTGATCTTGCGGGGGTAGATCCTGTCCCCGATCCGCGTCACTCGTAAAACCGCCTCCAGCTGGCCGCAGAATCGACGCTGCGGCCGTTTTACGATCGCCGCTAGAACCGAAGTGATCTCTTGATCTTGCGGGGGTAGATCCTGTCCCCGATCCGCGTCACTTTTTCTTCGGTGACTTTGTGGGCGACTTCGCGTTCGCTGGAGCGGGCGTCTTCTGCGTCGGCTTCGGGATTCGCAAGCCCGACAACCACGCGCGGACTTCGCCGTCGACGACCTTGCGCTTCGCGATGCAGGTGTCCATCGACTCGATCGCTTGCTTGACCGTGCGCACACCGCCGGGCAACGGCTCGAACGTCTTCTTGACGTACGCCATGATCTCGTCGCGTCCGTCGGCCTTGCAGCTCCCCGTGAACAACCACGCGAAGCCGCTGACCTGACCCGCGGTGCCGTCGGGAGGGATCCGCGCGAGGATCTTGTCGGCGTGCTTCGCGAAGAACGCACGGCCTGCATCGCGATTCGCCTCCGTCGCGCCCGACCCGAACAGTTGCTGGGTCTCGCGGATGTCGAGCTTAGTGTCGAGCGTCAGCTCGAGCGCCTTCGCGTGCAGCACCGGATCGCGTGCGCTGCCGAGGGCCGCGAGCAACTCGCGCCGGCGCGACCGATCGGGCTCCGCGTAGAGCTCCTTCTTGACCTGCTCGAACAGTTCCGGGCGCGCATCGACCGCGATCGTCAGCACGAGCTCGCGCATCGCCTGCGGCAGGTCGCGATAGCGCGACGCCAGCTGCTTGGCTTCGGCGACCAGCACCGGATCGCGCGCCGTCCACGCCACCGTCCCGATCAAGCCCCTGCGCGTGGTCTCGGTGTCGAGCGTGTCACTGTCCTTCGCCTCGAAGCCCGCTCCCGTGGCCGCGGCTGAAAAGGTGGAGCGCAACCAGTACTCGTACTTGCCGCGCAGCTCGTCGGGCACCAGCCACTCGACGCTGTTCGCGAGGTCGAGTGCCGCGCCGATCGTGAAGCGATCGTTGCCGGTGAGCAGCTTCGGGATGAAGGACAGCGCGAGCTGCAGGGGCACCTTGCCGTCGGAGATCCCCGCGTCGACATCGAAGAACACCGCACGCCGCTCGCCCCACGTCAGCTTGTCCCACGCCTCGTCGCGCAGCGCCGTGATCTGCTTCGTCGAGTACGCGACGCGGTAGTAGCTGCGCCCGTCGACGTTCGGCATCACCCAGCGCGGACACGCTGGAACCTCGATGTTCTGGTTCTCGGCGACGATCAACTTGCAGACCTCGGCACGCTTGCCCTGCGCGTCGTACGCGAAGCACATCGGGATCGACCACGGGCCTTGTGGTGCGGGCTTGGGTGCGCCGAGTGGCAGGTACCGCCTCTGGTTGACCCGGAGCTGCGCCGTCTTGCCCTCGCACGCGACGTCGATGGTGACCTCCGGTGCACCCGGGCGATCGAGGAACGTCGAGAACGCGAGCTCGATCTCGGTGTTGCCGGCGGCCTTCGCGATCGCCGCCACGAAATCCTTCGAGGTCGCGTTGCCGTACGCGCGCGACTTCAGATACTCGCGCACACCCTTCTGGAACGTCGCTGGGCCGACGTAGCGCTCGAACATGTTGAGCACCGCCGCACCCTTGTTGTAGGTGATGCCGTCGAACACGTTCGCGATGTCATCGGGCGTCTCGATCGGCTGGCGGATCCGGCGCGCGCTGACCAGCGCATCGGCACGGAGAGCACCGTTGCGCTCGTCGAGCTCGCCGAGCTCGTCGCGATAGGTCGGATCGATCTTGCCGGTGACCTTGGTCTCCATCCAGTTCGCGAAGCACTCGTTGAGCCAGATGTCGTCCCAGTAGACCATCGTCACGAGATTGCCGAACCACTGGTGCGCGAGCTCGTGCGCCGCGACTGCCACCCAGTCGTGCAGCCGATCCTTCGACACCTTCGCTTCCTGCAGGATCAGCGTCTCGGTGAACGTGATCAGCCCGGCGTTCTCCATCGCGCCGAACCCGACGGTGAGCGGGATCGATAACATGTCGAGCTTCTCGTACGGGTACGGAATTCCGAACCACTCCTCGAGCGCCTCGACGAGCGGCACCGTCGTCTTCGCCGCCCACGCTGCTTCTCCACCGCGCTTCGCGAGCGTGACGATCCGGACCGGCGTGCCGCTCTTGGTCTTGCCGGCGTCGACGATGTCAAATGGCCCGACGCCGAACGCGACGAGATAGCTCGGGAGCGGCTTGGTCTGCGCGAACTCGACGCGCTTGAGATCGCCGATCACCGTCTCCGTCCCCGGCGTGTTGCTGACCGCGACCAGCGCCTTCGGCACGTCGAGCGTCAGCTTCCACGGCACCTTGTTGTCGGGCTCGTCGACGCATGGGAACACCCGGCGCGCATACGTGGCCTCGAGCTGCGAGTACACGTACGCGTTGCCGGCGACGACTTGCTTGAACGCACCGGCGGTGTTGTTGGTGTCGAGCGGCGCGACGTACTCGAACGCGAGCGTCCAGTCACCGGGGGCGAGCGGCGTGGCTGGCCGAACCTCGAGGAGCTCGTCCTTGTCGTGCGCGATGATCACGAGCGCCACCTCGCTCGAGCCGCGTGCGACCGCGCGCTTGATCGTCAGCTTCGTGCCATGCAGCCAGATCACCGGAGACAGCTCGCTGATCTTCCCCGCGATCGCGATCGAGCCATCGATCGCCGACTTCGCCGGATCGATCGTCAACTTGGCATCGTAGCTGGTGGGGAGGAAGGTCTTCGGCAGCCGCAGCGTGGGCTTCGACGATGATGTTGTTACGACAGGCGGTGGATCCTTCACCACGATCGGTGTCACCGGCGTGGTCGACGTCGTCGGGCCACAAGCGAAGACCAGGAGTGCGATCAGCCAGCGCGCCATCGCGGCATCCTACCCCCGTTGTCGTCGACGAAACGTGGGTTGAGCTGCGACACCTGCGACCACAGAAAAACTGCTGGCCATGACCGGCGCTGTCGACCAACCTAGTCACCATGAAGCGCATCGGGTTCTGCTCCGGCCCGCTCGACGTCGCGCACGTCCGCACGTACTTCGCGACGAAGAAAATCAAGGTCGACGTCACCGATCTCCTCGAGATCAAGGCCGACTTCGTCGACGCCGACCGCGCTCGCGAGATCTATCTCGAACTACGCAGTCGTGATTGCTGGCTGGAGAAAGAGCTCGAGTGCGCTGGGCACTACGAGCAGTACGACGACTAAGCTTGCGAATGAACAAGTCGGTCCATCAACGCTCCGGCGCCAAGGTCTCGACGATGCAGCCTCTCGATCGACGTAGTCACTCGGGAGCCCTACGCTCGGCTGCGCAGTCGCGATTGCACGCAAGCCCGCTGGAGTGCGAGTGCCTCCGGAGCTGAAGTCCCGCATCACGTTGCCGGGCCGCAAGTGATCGATCGCCCCTCGGGTTCGATCACGATCTGGTGATCGCGAACTTCAGAGGCAGGGCACTAGAGGTTGTGCTGGGCGTTGCCGCCCCACATGTGCCAGCCGTCGATCGCCTTGTTGCCGAGATCGAACGCGAACACCTGACCGCGCGCCGTGGCGACGTACATCCAGCCCTCGGCGATCACCGGCTGCGCCGTGATCTGCGCGTCGAAGTCGTAGCCGAAGCGCTTGGTCCCCGTCTTCGCGTCGAACGCGACGACATGGCCATCGCGCGACGTCACGACCGCGAGCGGACCCGCGGTGATCACCGACGTCACCTTGCGGCTGCCGGTCCCGACGGTGTGCGTGCGCTCCCAGCGCAGCTCGCCGGTCTTCGCGTCGCGTGCCTCGACGCGCTCGCCCATCGCGGTGAACCGCAGGCCGTCCTTGACGACCGGGCGTGAACCTTCGTACGACCAGATCGCGACGGTGTCGTCGCCGGGCGCGTCACCGACGTACTTCGCAGCCGACACCGTTCGCAGGCGCTTGCCGTCATTCGCACTCAGCACGACCTGCGCCTCCTGACCCTTGTCCTTGACGGCGATGTGCACTTCATCGCCATCGATCCACGGCGCCGACAGCGCGTTGATGTGCTGCGCCCACTGCCGCTTGCCCTTGAGATCGATCTTGTAGAGCGTGCCGCTCGTCGTGGTGAGGTAGACCATGTCGCCGACGACGACCGGCGCCGTCATGCCGTGACCGTCGATCGACGCGGCCCAGACATCCGCGCCCGTCTTGCGCTTGTACGCCGAGAGCGCGTAGCCACCATCGGTGGGGTGCGGCGCGAGCACGAAGTCCTTGGTGAACGCGGGCTGCGTCGGCGTTTCGGTGCCGGTCCACTTCTGCCACAGCACCTTGCCCGTCGAGGCGGTGAGCACGGCGAGCGAGCAGGAGTACGTGTCGAACGCGAGCTCGTCCTGATCGACGACCGCAGCCGTGGGGCCCGGATCGGCGAGGTTGTACGAGACCCACTGGCGCTTGCCTGTCTTCGCATCGAGCGCGTACATCGCACTCGAATCGAAGCCGCCACCGACGAAGATCTTGCCTCCCGAGTACGCGACCGTGACGAGCTGACCGCTCTCCGGCAGCTTCGCGACCCACGCTTCGCGCTCGTACTCGCCCTTGCCGAACTTGAACGTCTGCGCTTCGCCCGCCTTCGGCGTGGGCAGCTTCACCTTCGTCAGCTTGTCGGTGAGGGCTCCGGTGATCTCCTTCGCAGCCTCGACCATCGGGGGCAACTCGGGACGCTTGATCGCCTTCGGCGCAGTGTCTGTCTCGACGTTCTGGTTGTTGTCGAGACAGCCAGCAAACAGCGCGAGGGTGGCGGTGGAGAGTCCGAGCAGGCGGCGAGTCATGAGGCCTCCGAGTGGCAGGTGAGCTACGAACGAACGACCAGTTCCTGCGGTCTATTCGAGCAGTTGAGACAGTGTTGGACGCCCGCGGTTTCGTCGGTCTTGGACCAAAAACATTCTCGGGATCAAAAGTCCGACCCGAGCGACTCCCTTCGCATGAACCGGTTCGTCATTCCCCTTCTCGTCATTTCGACAGCTTGCGCGCGGGGCCCTGGCCTCGACCCGGATCCCGAGGCGGATGCCGACATCGCCGTACCCGATCCCGACCCGGTGATCGACGCCTGTCGTGCGACCGATCCACGCACCGTACCGGTCGAGGTCTTCGCCACTCCCGAGGCGGGGGAGGCGCCGTACCTCGAAGCGCTCGATGCCGCGACCGACTCGATCCGGGTCCAGGTCTACCTGATGGGCTACGGCGGGATCCTGGATCGCCTGAAGGAGAAGGCGGCCGCCGGCCTCGATGTCCGCGTGATCCTCGATCAGTCGAAGCGCAGCACCAACGAGAAGTACGCGACCCAGCTGACCACCGCCGGTGCGCAGGTGATCTGGAGCGACACCGCGTTCACGTTCACGCACAGCAAGTACTTCGTCGTCGACGATCGCGTCGCGGTGATGTCGACCGGCAACTACTCGAAGCAGTACTCGATCGAGCTCGAGCGCAACTTCGTCGCGGTCGATCGCGATCCCGCGGATGTCGCCGACCTCGTCACGCTGTTCGACGCCGACTGGAATCGCGCCGCACCCGCGATCGACTGCACGAGGATGATCGTGTCGCCGATCAACGCGCGGCAACGCATCCTCGAGCTGATCGCGAGCGCCGAGACCACGCTGACCATCGAGTCGATGCAGTTCGCCGACACCGACGTGCGCGAAGCGGTCGACGCGCGGATCGCCGCTGGGGTCGACGTTCGCGTGCTCCTCGCCGACGCGAACTGGATCGACGCCAACGCCACCGCGGCGACGTTCCTCAAAGATCGCGGCGTCACCGTGAAGTGGATCCCTCACCTGCACACCAAGGCGATCGTCGCCGACGGCGTGCGCGCCTACGTCGGCTCGGAGAACCTGTCGTGGACATCGCTCACCAAGAATCGCGAGGTCGGCGTGATCGTCGTCGAGGCCGGCTCGGTCGCGCCGATCGTCGACACGTTCGAGCACGACTGGGTCGCGGGAACCGAGTTCTAGATCCAGTCCTTGTGCTCGGCCGTGCTGGACTCGCCGTCGACGCCGCCAAAGGGAGGAGGTGGCGGCACGGCCTTGAGTTGATCGAGGGTGAGGATGCGGAGGTCAGTCATGCGCTTCATCCGGACACGTGGTGCATCGCCGATGCCACCGCGAACCCCCTCGATCTCCCCGTGGCACCGTCGCGCTAGCGTGTGCGGTTCGTATGGTCAGTTCGACTAGAACGCGTCCGCGGACCAGTCGAGCTCGCCCTTGCTGTCGTCGATCACGATCTGGACGACCTTGTCGGGCTGCTTGATCGCCAGCTTGCAGGTCGCCTTGTGGTCGACGAACAGGACCGGGCTCGTGCCGCACGCGAGCTCCGACGTCGCCTTCGGGTGGGCCTTCTTGACCGCCGCGGTCACCCCCTCGCGGAGCTTGTCGGCGAGCTCCTCCGCCGTGATCACCCGCTGCGCTACCGTCGGCTCCCAGCCCCAGCCTTTCCAGCTGCCGTCGTCCTTCCTCGTGCTGGGGGTCGCCACGAGCGTCATCGCAACGCCATTCGCTGCCTTGACGGTGCAGGTCACGGACGTCGCGTCGTCGGCGGCATCGGGGCAGGTGAACGTGTCGAACTTGTAGATCTCGAGCTTCTTGCGCAGCGACTTCTCGAGGATGTCTTTGACCGACCGCTTCGGCGCGGACACGGGCTTGTTCTCGACGGTGACCGTGACCTCCGACGTCTCCGACTTGCAGGCGACCGAGAGGAGCGCGATCGCGACGACGCGAAGCATGGCCGCAGCGTAACTCAGAACGACACCAGGACTCCGAGCGTGAGGGTGGTGTCGAACTTCTTGATCGTGTCTGGCGGCGTGCGGTCGTACGCGACCGTGAAGCTATCGGTGAGGGCGATCCGTTTCGACAGCTGCGTGGTGACCGAGAATTCGCCGAGCAAGCGAACGTCTCCCGGGTCGCCGAGCCGCGGTTGCGCGTAGACCGTCTGGACGATCGAGACCTGCTTGCCGATCTTCTCGACACCCGTCAGGTAGAACGACGCGCGGTGAAAGATCGTGCTCTCACCGGCGTCGCTGGTGCCGGGGCGCTCGTCGAGCTGTTCGATCTCGAAGATGTACGCGGCGCCGGCGAGGAGCGCGAACTGCTTGTCGTTGACGAGCTGGAACGCCGGGCCGGTCCCCGCGATCGCGCGCACGCTGAGGCGGCGGAAGCGATCGAACTCGTGCTGGAGGAACGCCTCCCACTTCCACCGGCAGTCGAGCGTGTAGCGAAACCGCAGGTGCTCGAACGACTTCTTCGAGAGATCGACGCCCTGGCTGCGGCCGTACTCGCCCTTCGCGAGCACGAGCGAGAGCAGCTTGCCGCGCCTCATCAGGATCGAGCCGACGCCACCGATCTGGAAGATCGGGTTGTTGCCCTCGCGCCAGTCGAGCTTGCCCTCGACTTGCCCGATCACCTTGTCGGTCTCGGGAGCCTTCGCGAGCTGGCCTTGAACGTTGACGATCTGCGCGCGCGCCTCGGTGGCAACGAGCAGGATCAGGAGCGCGATCACCCAGCGCATCTCCGCATCCTAACCGGGCCGCTGGAGGATCGCGCGCATCCACGGCGAGATCGTGGCAACGAGCAGGATCAGGAGCGCGATCACCCAGCGCATCTCCGCACCCTAACCGGGCCGCTGGAGGATCGCGCGCATCCACGGCGAGATCGTGCGGACCTCGCGGCAGACGCCGGAGACCTGCGCGATCGCCGCGTCGTCCAGCAGCGGATCCGAGAGATCCAGCAGGTCGAGGTGGCCGAACGCGTCGCGCGTGATCAGGCGCGCCGTCTCGACGGAGATCTCCGCGTTCCACAACCGCAGTGAGCGCAGCTGCGCGAGGAGCGGCGAGCCGACCAGCGCGGGGATCAGCTCGTCGCCGTTGGCTCCCACGAGCTCGAGGTCGACCAGCGAGCGTGGTGGGCTTTCGACCAACCACCGGAGGTTCTCGAGGCCGTAGATGTCGTCGCGGATCGACAGCGTCTCGAGCGAGGGGAGCTTCGCGCCGCGCAACCGGCGTACGACATCGGGATCTCCCTCGAGCCGCAACCAACGCAGCCGCGGCGCGAACCCGATCTCGACGGCGATGCACGCGAACAGCTGCTCGACGCGCGCCAGCTCGACCAACCCCGACAGCTGGAACACCTCGCGTTCCTGCGTCCAGTGATGATGTTTGTCGTCGGGATCTCCGATCGCGAGCGAGCGCAAGAGCGGCGTAGCTCGACACGCCTCGATGAAGAACGTCCGGAACTCGCCGCCCTCGCTCGGGTCGAGGAACACCAGCTCGGTGACGAAGCGCAGCGACGGGTGCCCGAAGATCGCGAGGTAGTTGACCGACGTGCCGAGCGAGACCCGACGCACGAAGCCGAGGTGCCAGCGGTAGTGGATGTTCGAGCCGGTGCGTGGCTGGAGCTCGAGGTACTGGTCCAGCACCTCCGCGCGCCGCTGGGCCCACAGCCTGCGATCGCCGCCGCGCAGGTACGCCGCGTCGAGGCCGATCAGCTCGCCTCGCGGATCTCCCTCGAGCTGCAACAGATCGCCGAGGATCTCGAACGCCGAGTCATCCGTCGGGTCCTCTTCGACCAGCGCCTCGAGCTCCTCGCGCGTCGCCACGTGGCATTCTACCGGCTTATGGCGCCACCGGCGGTGCTGGTCCGCGAGTCGATCCGCGCCGCGCGCGCGCTGTTCGACGTCGGCGACGAGCTCACGCTCGGCGGGCCGGAGGATGACGTCCTCGGCATCATGGTGCCGGCCGCGGTGATCCGCTGGCATAGCAACGCGTGGTGGATCGCGCCGCTGCAGATACCCGTGCTCGTCGATGACGCACCACTCGTCATGGAGCAGCCGCTGCACCACGGTCAGGAGATCAGCTCGACAGATCAGCCCGGTTGGCGGCTGCGCTTCCTTGTCGGCGATCGCGAGCGCGTCCTCGACGAGCTCCGCCATGTCGAAGCTACGATCGACAGGATGACCGGGTTAGTGAATCGCCGTACGGCAGCTCGGCAGCTCGAGCGGATCGCGTCCGGGGTCGTGATGATGATCGATATCGATCGACTCAACCAGATCAACGATCAGCTCGGCATGCTCGCCGGTGACTCCGCGATCAAGCGCACGGCGGCGATCCTCAAGGCGCATATCGCGTGGCCCGATCTCGCGGCGAGGTACGGCGGCGAAGAGTTCCTCGTGCTGCTGCCCGACATCGAGCTTGTCGAGGCACGCGCACTGGCGGAGCGGATCCGGCGCGCCGCGGAACCGAGCTTCGTGTTCGAGACCGATTCGATCACCGCGACGCTGTCGATCGGGCTCGGTGTCCACGCGGGTACGGGTACTTTTGTACTCGGAGACGCCGAGGAGCAGCTCGATCAGGCGAAGACGACCGGCCGAAATCGAGTCTGCGGTTGAACTTGCGTGGCGTGTAACCGGCGCGTGGGGTCCGTGCACTGTGAGTGCTGAACCCCCGCTATGCGTCCGGTCGATGTCCGATCGGAACGCCGTGGGAAAGGACCGTCCATGCGCGGACTGCCTCTGCTCGCCCTCGTTTCACTGACCGGAACTGCCGTCGCCCAGCCCGCGGGTGATCTCCAGCTCGATCCGTTTCGTCCCGCGATCGATTCGCGCGGCTACCTGACGATCAACGCGTCGCAGACGCTCGGGCACAAGGAGGTGTCGTTCGGCCTCGGCTCGCTGTCGTGGGGCCATCGGCTGCTCGAGTTCCAGGGCGACAATGGCGCGGACTACGTGGTCAACGACGTGATCACGGCGACGCTGATCGCGGCGGTCGGGTTCAAGGTCGGCCCGGCGGAGCTGCAGTTCGCGGCGTCCGCGCCGCTGACCATCGTGTCCGGTGACCGCGGCCCCGACGATCCGGGGTCGCCGACCAACGCCAACGACGATCGCAACTTCAAGATCGATGGCCAGGGCGTCGGCAACATCGGCCTCCACCTCAAGACGCGGTTCCTCAAGACCAGCCGCCCTCCGCACGTCGGCCTCGGCGTGATCGCGAGCCTGTTCCTGCCGACCGCGACCGCCGAGCGGTTCATGGGCGAGAAGCAGCTGACGCCGCAGTTGATGGGCATCCTCGACAAGGAGTTCGGTCGCACCGGTCGGTTGCGCGTCGCGCTCAACGGCGGCATCCGGCTGCGCAACGAATCGACGTTCACCGACACCGGCGATGGCGGCGCGATGCCGACCAACCGCACGATCACCGCCTCGGGTGAGCTCCCGTTCGGTGCGGGCATCGCCTACGCGCTGTCGAAGAAGTTCGATCTGGTCGGCGAAGTCTTCGGTGCGGTACCGCTCGGCAAGCACGAGAGCTACCAGCCGCTCGAGGCGGTCGCGGGCGTCAAGCTCTACCTCGCGCGCAACTCGTATCTCTCGATCGGCGCGGGTCGCGGCCTGCTCAAGAACGAAGGCGGCAACCCGAACGCGCGGGCGTTCATCGGCATCGTGTTCGAGCCGTCACTCGGCGATCGCGATGGTGACGGGCTGAAAGATGACATCGACAAGTGCCCCGACGATCCCGAGGATCGCGATCGCTTCGAGGACGAGGATGGCTGCCCCGATCCCGACAACGATCGCGACGGCATCATCGACGACGAGGACAAGTGCCCGCTGATCCCGGAGGACCACGACGGCTTTCAGGACGAGGACGGCTGCCCCGACGGTGACGCGAACGATCGCGACGGCGACAGGATCCTGGACAACGTCGACAAGTGCCCCGATGACCCCGAGGACTACGATCAGTTCCAGGACGAGGACGGTTGCCCCGATCCCGACAACGACAACGACAAGATCCTCGACGTCGACGACCTGTGCCCGAACGATCCGGAGGACTACGACAAGTTCGAGGACGAGGACGGCTGCCCGGATCTCGACAACGACAAGGATCGGATCCTCGACAAGGACGACAGGTGTCCGAACGAGCCCGAGACCTACAACAACGTAGACGACGAAGATGGCTGCCCGGATCGCGGCCCGTCGCAGGAGACCGAGAGCGAGATCCTCGTGATGGAACCGATCCAGTTCGAGTTCAACAAGGCGATCATCAAGCCGGCGTCGTTCAAGATCCTCGACGCCGTAGTCGCGACGATGCAGGGTAACCCCGACATCCAGCTCGTCGAGGTCGCCGGTCACACCGACGAGCGCGGCGACGACGCCTACAACCTCGACCTCTCCGACAAGCGCGCCGCGGCGGTGATGGAGTATCTGCGGACGCACGGCTCGAAGCGCGATTCGACGCCGATCGATGCGAAGCGGCTGATCTCGCAGGGCTACGGCGAGACGCAGCCGAAGGATCGCCGCAGCAACGAGCAGGCGTGGGCCAAGAACCGCCGCGTCGACTTCTTGATCATCAAGCGTGCGAAGTAGGTGCTCGAGGAGGTTCGCGAATTGACATCCTTGGCACGGCCGGCACAATAGCCGAGATGGCCGACGAGGAAACCGTCGCAGATAGGTTCGAGCTCGCCCTCCAACTGCACGATGCAGGCGTCCTGATCATGCGCGAGAACCTTCGCCGTCGGATGCCCGATGCTTCGGACGGGGAGATCGAGGCTGCGGTTGGGGTCTGGCTCGCGCAGCGGCCTGGTGCGGAGGACGGCGATGCTGTCGGAATTCGCAGGCCATGGCCGAGAGTCCGCTAGTCCTCGCACGTTGTCTTGGTGATTTCCTGGCCGCCGCGGGTGATCCGAGCCGCTTCGCCATCGTGGGCGGCCTCGCCGTCTCCGCTCGTACGGTGCCCCGATTCACAGCCGATCTGGATTTCGCCACGGCTGTCGCTGACGACGCGGATGCGGAAGCCCTCGTCTACAACCTGTCGGTGCGGGGCTTCCGCCCAGAAGCGATCCTGGAGCGCTTGAAGACCGGTGTCATCGCGACCGCGCGTCTCCGCCAGACAGCGACCTCCCCGTTTGTAGACCTCTTGTTCGCTGCGTCGGGGATCGAGCGCGAGATCGTCGGTGCAGCGGAGCCTCTGGTCGTGCTCGGCCACCAGGTGCGGGTCGCCCGGATCGGGCACCTGATCGCGATGAAGCTTGTCAGTCGAGACCACAAACGACGGCCGATGGACCAAGCCGACCTGATCGCGCTCGCGCGCGAGGCTGACGTGCTCGAGTGGGGGCGTGCCGCGGAAGCTGTCCAGTTGATCGAGCAACGCGGATTTCATCGCGAGCGAGATCTTCAGGGTGCACTCGACGAGCTCCGGACGGACGGCACGTGAAGTCGGCAAGCCTGTTCCGTCCTGGTCCGGTGATCCTGAAGGCGTTGAGTGATCGCGTTTCCGCGCGCCAGAACTGAGATAGGGTCCGAGCGTGCGTACACTCCTACTCGTGATCGCGTTGCTCTCGGAGGCCGAGGCTGCGCCCAAGCGCGAGCCCGTGACGCCCGCGAAGCTCGACGATCCGTGCACGGATCCGGGCTGCAAGAAGAAGGCGCTCGACGGCTTTCGCGCGGCGGTCGCGAAAGAGAGAGCCGGCACGCTCGCTCGCGCGCTGCGGATCTCGTACTTCGGGGACTCGCTGATCGCCTCCGATCAGATCTCGAACGGCCTGCGCGAGCGGTTCGGTGCGCTGCTCGGCAAGGGCGGTCCGGGCTTCGTGTTCGCCGCCTCGCCGCATCCGTTCAACCAGCATGCGGTGGTGCAGCGCTACATCTCCGGTGACTGGCGCATCCACGGCGCGTCGTCGGCGGTGCCCGCGGATCACCTGCTCGGGCTCGGCGGCAGTGCCGAGGGCAACGGCTCGATCCGCTTCGTCCCGGCGAGCCCGGTGACCAGCATCGACATCCACTACCTCGAGCAACCGCGCGGCGGTGACATCGAGGTGCTCGCCGACGGCAAGCTGATCGAGACGGTCGCGACCTCGGGGGAAGCGAAGAAGGCCGCGTTCAAGCGCGTCACCGTCGACGCGAGCAAGAAGCTCGAGCTCCGCGTCGCCAGAGGTCGCGTACGCTTGTTCGGTGCGTCGCTCGAGACGGCGAAGGGCGCGGTCGTCGACAACCTCGGCATCGTCAACGCCACCGCGAAGGGCATGGCTCGCTACAACCTGGCGGATCACCTCAAGGGTCAGCTCGCACATCGCTCGGCGGATCTGGTGATCGTGATGTTCGGCACCAACGAGGCCGAGTGGCTGGCGCCGAAGGGGCAGGGCATGACCGAGCACGAGCAGGTGTTCAAGGAGCTCCTCGCGAGCGTGCGCGCGGCCAACCCCGACGGCTCCTGCCTCGTCGTCTCGCCGCTCGATCAGCTCGACTGGCGCAAGGACGGCGCCCCACCGCGCGACTCGATCCCCGCGATGGTCGAGGCGCAGCGCCGTGCGGCCCAGGCGATGGGTTGTGCGTTCTGGGATGCCTTCGCGTGGATGGGCGGCAAGGGCGCGTCCGCGCAGTGGTTCCGCCGCGGGCTGATCATCAAGGACTTCCAGCACCCGACGAGCGAAGGCGCGGCGCGGATCGCCGAAGCCCTGTTCGCCGGCCTCGTGCCGTGACGTCGGCTGGCTCGCGGCCCAGGAATCACGGCGTCTCGAACTTGCAGCGTGGTCCGGGTGCGCGCGCGAGGTTCTTGTCGAGGGTTGCGAGAGGTGCGCCCAGGAATTCGGCGAGCGCGACGTACCAAGCGTCGTAGGCGGTCACATTGCCGCGGAGCTCCCACACCCGACGAGCGAACGATTCATACGCAAACAGGTCGATTCGAAGCAGGATCAGGTCTGCATGCGCCAGGGTTGCCAGCTCCTTCGAAAGCTCCTTCGCGAGCACGCTACGACGCAACATGTTCGCGACTTCGGCTGGCATCAGATGAGGAGCCGCGAGGTCGTTCGACCTCAGAAGCTGCGCCGCCCAACGTCCATCGTCCCCATCGTCGACGAGTGAGGCGATGACGACCGATGCGTCGGTGACGATCATCGGCGATCTCGATCGCGGGCAGCGAGAATCTTCTTCGCCGAGAGTCGACTTCCGGTCATCTCCACGCGTGCGCGTGCCCGCGCGATCACCGACTCGACGCTTGGCTTGCGAACGAGCTCGATGAGCTCGAGTCGAAGATGTTCCTGAAGGGAACGCCCTGATGCGGCGGCACGGGCTGCAAGCTCGTCGCGAACTTCATCCGGCACATCGCGAATCGTGATCGATGTCGGCATGCAATCATTGTGGCGGCAATGCATGCAAAATGCAAGCATCAGCTATTTCGAGCGCGTCACCATGAGTCGACGCGCCATCGCGATGAGGACGTCGATGTCCTCGTTCTCGATCGTGCGTACGAGCTGGATGAGCGCCACGACGCGATCTTCGTCGGGTGTGCGTGTGTCGTAGCGTCCGCGGCGTTCACCCGCGAACAGCTTGTTCGAGGTGTGGACACCATGGAAGAGCTCCGCGAGTGAGATACCGAGGGTATCGGCAAGCTTGCCGAGATCCTCGATCTGAATCCGCTTCTCCCCACGCTCGATCCGCCCGATGTACTCCGTGCTCCGCGAGATCTGCTCCGCCACGTCGGCCTGCGTCAGCTTGCGCGCTCGCCGCAGATCGACCAGCCGCATGCCGAGCCGGCGATAGAGCGGAGCGGGCGCTGCCATGCCGACGGGTTACGACGACGCCGCGTGCACGTGAATGAACCAATGGATCAGTAGATTGCTCCATTGGTGCATGTACATGTAGAGTGGCTCCTCAGTGGGCGGTGTCACCAGATTCGGCTGGCGGGTAGCGGCGATCGCTTGGATGGGCTGTGGGAGCGACGGTGGAGCGGTCGATGCTGCGAAACAACCAGTCGTCGTGGCGGTGGACGCGAGCGTCGCACCGGCGAGACCTGCTCCGCCTCCAGCGCGGATCGGCGCGCGCGTGCTCGTCGATGTCTCGGCGAGCGTGAGCGGCTTCTTCAAGGCTGGCGCTCGCACCGGCAACGCCGCTCTCCACGCCGAGCTCGACACCGCGATCGCGGCGGTCGGGCTTGGGACGCCGCAGCGCTGCACGGTCGGCGCGACCGTCGACTGTAAGGCGGCGCCGCAGCCCGCCATCGCGTTTGGCAATCCCGTGCTCTATCGCGAAAGCGTCGCGCGGCTTGACCGCGTGTTCGCGCGGCAGCCGATCCCGGTGCAGATCGATCCGAACCATCCGCCCGAACCGGATCTGCTCGACGACGCGAAGCTGACGATCGTCGTCACCGACGGCATGCAAGCGGCGGGGCCCGGCGCGGGTAACACGCCATGTGCGCGCAGCGCGGATCCCTCGTGCATCCGTTCACTCTTGCGAGAGCGCATCGCCGAGGGATTCGGCGTCTGGATCGTGGGCATCCAGCTCGCGTTCGACGGTACGCACTATGCGGAGCGCGCGCTTGCCGACTCGTACCTCGCCGAGATCAAGTCGCACGTCGACGCGCTCAAGTTCGATCCCCGGAACCTCGGCGTCACGTTCGCGCTCAAGAGCAAGCTCGTGCTCGGCCGCGACGGGACGCATGCGTACGAGTACCAGGGACGCAAGCCGTTGCTGCTGTTCGTGCTCGCGCGCGATCACGAGCTCGGCCGGAGGACGTCGTCGTTGCTCGTCGCCGCGCTTCGCAAGGCGCCGCTTCGACCCGGCAAGATGACCGCCGACGAGACGGTCCAGGAGATCGAGCTCGCACCGCTGGCGACTCGCACCGTCCGGCCGACGGCGGTCGCTGCCGTCGACGCAGCCGCACAGATAGCTGAGGGGATCAAGGCTGCGCAACTCGCCGAGACGGGATTCCAGGATTCCAAACCGATGGGTGACGGCGTGTCGAGCAAGATGTGGTGCGGCCAGAACGGAGCCACCCTGCTTGATGTTCGCTACACCGTCGACGGCAAGCCTCCGTCGCTGTTCACCGAACGCATCAAGCTCGTCCCGTCAGTACCGATGCCCGGCACGATCAAGCCGCCGCGTACGGAGAGCGATCACATTCGCACCGGCGTGAACTGCGCTGCGCTCCCACTCGGTGACCGCAACAAGTTCGAGTTCGGCCTCGTTACCGAGCTCGCGTTCGATCGCGCGGCAGCAAAGCAGAACTGGGTCGTCCAGTGGTCGGCGGAGGATTCGTGGAAGCAACCGGAGCAGGTCTACGGGCTCGCCGATCTGGTGATGCCGTTGTTGGAAGAGCGCGCGACGCGTGCCTCGAAATGGGGACCCGTGCGCGTGCACGTGGACCGCAAGCAATGAAGCGCGCGATTGCCCTCGCGGCACTCGCGGTGTCGGCGCGCGTCGAGGCACAACCGGCAAAAGATCCGTTCGCCCCCGAGGAAGGCTCGGGTTCGAGCTCCGGTCCGGGTTCGGGATCCGCGTCACCGGACTCGACGACGGCGACCGCCGTGCCTTCGAAGGGATGCGAGTACATCACCAAAGAGACCTGCTCGAAGTCGAACACATCACAGTACGTCACCAGCGGCGCGTACGTGTTCGGGAGCGTGCTGGTGTTCTCGGTGGTCCGGATGTGGTGGAACCGAAAGGGGACGAGCACCATTGGCGTGCGTCTCCTCGTGACGATGGCACTTGCCGCCATCGTGGCCGGCGTGCTCGTCGCACTCGACCCCGCGCGCGGTCAGGATCTGCGCTGCTGCGTCGAGACCGCGGTGTTCAAGGGCGAGGTGTTCCTGTCCGGATCGGCTCCCGGTCGAGTCGCCGTACTGGGCGTCGTGCCGGCGGTGGTGTTGTTCTTTCTCGTGACGCTCGTCGAGGGCGTCGTGCGGAGGCGGTGAGGTGTCGCGCGTCCTGATCTCCGTCGGTGGCACTGGCCAGCACATCGCGCTCGCGGTCACGCGACTCGTCTGTATGGGCGCGCTGAAACCCGATATCAAGCTGATCGCCCTCGATGCTGACGTCGAGACGGAGTTGCCGAAGAAGCTGGCGGCTCCGACGCCATCGCTGTCGAACGAGCGCCATCCGTTGAAGGACGGCGTCGTCAAGGCGCCATTCGACATCGTCCGCCTCGGCAAGAAGAACTTCGCGCAACTATTTGTCGACGACGATCATGCCGCCGAGTCCGAGCTGTTCGAGACGTTGTTCGACGCGGACGAGGGTTCGATCGAGATCCACAAGGGCATGTACGGCACGCCGTGCGTCGGCGCGACCGTGTTCGCGGAGGGAGCACAGGGTCCGCTCCAGCAGCTCCTCAAGCCCCTCGAGAGTGCATCCCAGGTGTTCGTCTGCGGCTCGGTGGTCGGAGGCACCGGCGCGGGACTCGTCCACAAGCTTGTCAACGAGATCAAGCGCTACTACAACCGCGAGATCTACGGTGTGTTCTTGATGCCGTGGTTCGACATCGGCGGTGGCGGCAAAGGCGCGATCGATCCCGCGATCATCCAGCGCAACGCCTCGCACGGCATCAAGTACTTCTACACGCATACGATCCCCCAGCTGACCGCGTCGCTCGTCCTCGGCTTCCCCGGATCGATCAAGACCGCCGTCCTCAACAAGCCGCGAGTCGAGGACGGCAGGATGGGCGAGACGGCGAGCTATCTCCATCTCGTCGCTGCACATGCGTTGATGAAGCTACCGGCGGCCCACACCGCGAACGCACAGATCAAGGCATACGGCATCGCGCACGACGACCAGCACGAGGGTTGGCTCCTCGATGAAACCTGGGAACTCCCGAACACGACACTGCGAGCACTCACCAACGCACTGCAGGTCCGTCACAACCTGCTGCGCTTCATCACGATGCCGCCGAACCAGAAGAAGATCGTCGATCACTACAGCGCCGGTGCGCTGGGACGGTTGACGCGCGGACGCGCCGCGTGGGGCGATCTCGACACCAGCATCATCAGCTGCAAAGGCGACGGCAACGTCGACTTCGTTCGCGCTCTCCTCGGGCGTCTCGGGGAGGTCCGCGAGGAAGACGCGCTCTGCGTGGATTGGCTGAAGAAGTTATATCCCGAAGCGCTCCTCGATCATCGGCCCGGTGGGTCGCGCCCCAAGCTGATGGTCGATCTCGCCGAACATGAGCGTCGCGAAGCCGAGTCTTCGTTCCACTGGGGCAAGCTGACCGAGATGTGGTCGGGACAGGCAGTGGAGCAGGATACGAATGCACCGTTGTCGGGCGCCGATGTCGCGCAGCGCCACGCTGTGAAACTATTTCAACGCGCGCTCGACGAGGTTCGAAAGTGACCATTCCACTGGTACCGAACTGGAGCGCTCTTCTCGACAAGTCGCACGGGCTGTTTCCTCTTGGCGATGGAGTTGCGATCCCGGCGGACTGGGAACCCGGCCCGGACGAGGAGCGTCGGCGGATCAACTACGATCCAAAGGCGATCCCGACGCCGTTCGCGCGGGCAGAGGCGACGCGGTTGGTGCTCTCGCGGATCGCGGAGTCGCCCGATCACGAGCTCGCAGTGAGGTTCCGGCTGATGCTCGTCGGGGTCACCACCGGTGTGTTGTCGGTTCAGCCCGACGACCTGCGCGCGGTCGACGCCGATCAGAAGAGCAAGTACGACAACCTCGGCAAGGCACTGGAGCAGGTCGACTCCGACGCCCGATACTTCGCACACGTGCGCTGGGCCGGCGCGCGAGGCGGTGCCCGGAGCTACGGGATCACGTATCGCAGCTCGTTGTTCTCGCCCCACGCACGCAGGGCGCAGGGTGATTGGGACGAGCTCGCCGCGGCCGTTCGCACGCTCGAACCGACTGCGTTGTCCTTGCTCGCCGATTGGAAGGCGGTGCTCGCGGGCGCTGGGCGCTGGACGCCGGATCGCGGCTGCGCGTGGCAACGCGGGATCGACTACGTTCTCGAGGCCGCGAATACACAACCGAGCCCGGGCCATACGCGGTTACGCGACGACGCGCGCTTCGTCGGTCCTGTGTGGCTCGATCTCCCAACGGGTCGCCCCGACGAGCCGCTCGTCGCACAACCCGTCTATCTGCCCGCGCATGCGCCCGAGTGGTCCAAGCGGTTCGTCGCGAGCTGCAAGTTGCGGCCGGCGATCAACAGCGTTGGTGATGCCGAGCTCCAGGATCCGGGCCGCCGCGCGGGTGCCACGATCCGGTTGCCGCGTGCCGGTGCCGACACGCAAGTGCTCGCGCTCGGTGCGGGCTCGCTCGAGTTGCATGACGCCGTACGCGTCGACGCAGGCGGCGAGTTGTGGATCACCGGCCGCGCCGGCGAGCATGGGATCGTCGAGCTACTCGAGCCAGCGACCGCAGCGCTCGAGTCGATGGATCGCCCGGTGCAACGAGCCCACGTCGGGGCTTGTCCAATGCTCTACCCGGACCCGATCCGGATCCTGTTCCAGCGCGGGCTGTGGCCGGAGTCGGGTGCGCGCGATGCACGATCCGCGCGGCTCACGGATGCGTTGATCCGATCCGGAGCCACGCTCGATCCGATCGCCGTCGAGCGCGACGGCGGCTTCGCGATGCGGCTCGGATCCGGAACCGTGCAGCTCTACCTTCTCGATCGGCTCGCCGAGATCGAGGTGCTGGACCTTCGTGCGCTCGGCTACGTACTGTGGCTCGTCTTCGTGGGCGAGGCGGAGGTCGCGAGTGAGCTTGGAGGTCAGCTCGCACTCTCGAACCTCGACAGGCTGCTCGACACCAAGGCGAGTCCATTCGAGCCACGCGACTGGGTGTATCAGCGGATCGCCGGATCGTCCGGGGATCTGGGGCTGCGCACCGCGACCCTCGCGCGCCTTCTCGTCGCGTATCCAGGTTCCGAGGCAGGCATGTCGCGCGTGCTCGCGGGAGCTGCGCGGTCGTTCGTGACCTGGGCCCACGGTTCGGAGCTCGCACCTCTCGGGCGTCCGCCGCGACGGATCGCCACTCTGCTCAAGCTCACGACGGGCGACGAGCTCACTCTCGCCGTGGATGCATTGGAGACCTGATGGAGATCACGTGCCCGTGCGGCTTCGAGCTTGCCGACCTTCCGGGTCGCCGCAGAGTGCAGCCTACCGATGGTGCGGTGGTGTCGCTGACATGTCCGTTGTGCGGACAGCACCTCGAGATCCGTCTGCAGTCGCTCGGTGTGCTCGTGCGAGGTGCCGGACCGCAGACCCAGTACTTGCGATGGAAACAAGGCAAGCAAGCGGCTTCCTCGATCGTGCAGGTCGGTGGCCCGACATCGCGGTTCCAACTAGTGTTCGACAACCTGGGAGCGATCGAGCCGCGCGAGGTCTGCTATTCGCGGGTGCCTGCGTTCCTCGGAGAGGATGGCTCCACCATCGTTCCCACGCTGCCTGTCCGTCGCGAGTTCTTCGATTGCATCGATCGCCCGGCGCTGGCGCGCTTGATCGCCGAGGGGCGGCGCGCGGCGGTCGTTGGTGGCGAATACCAGGTGGCGGTACCGCTCAACGGGCTCGCGGAGCCCGTCGCGATGCGTTTGCAGCTGTACACGTATCGCGATGCCGGAGAGGAGCACCGCGTTCTGCGTGGCATAAACCTCCGCGTGTGGCCGAACGCTCCGATCAAGGAGTGGCGATACTTCCTCGTCGGGCTTGCAGCGTGCGGTGCGGGTTCAGACGCCGTGTTCGCACCACTTCGTGGCCGACTCGCCGCACGCACATCCACCGATTCCGCGTGGACGATCGCGAGCTCGACACAGCGAAGTGGACAAGCGGTCGCGGGTTTCCTCGACGGTCGTCCTGCGTGGGTTTCGTTCGAGCTCGGAGAGCCGGGTGACGAGCCCACAGCGGGCGGCATGTTCGACTTCCCGGAGGCAATCGAGACGACGGCAGGGCAGCTCGAGATCGGGCTCGACTTCGGCACGTCGAACACCTGCGTCGCGATCCGCACTGAGGGGGAATCACCGACGCTGCTCCGCGAGGTTCCGGAGACTCGATGGAGTCACTACTTGGTGCGTGGCGGTGCGGAGGCCTCGGCGCACCCAGGGCCAGACCTGTGGCCGTCGCCTTCCGGGTTCGGCGCCTACAACGATCTGTTCGCCTCGGAGTTATTGTTCCCTCGAACGCGCAACGAACAGATCCGTCACCTAGCCACGATCGGCATGTGGCGCTACGGGATCGACTTTGGGATTCCATCCAATCGAGTCGAGCCAGGCTATGCGGAAGCCGAGCATTCACTTGCCGAGTTCAAATGGAGCCAGCTGCTCGCGCGCGCAGCACCTACGTTCGCAGGTCACATCGAGACGGTGCAGGCGAGCTACTTATCGGCCGTGTTGGCGAGCGCGTACCTGCGAGCCTGCATCGCCTCCGGCCAGTGGGCGGATCGCGTCTCCGTGACGTACTCGTATCCGGCCTCGTTCGATCCGGAGACCGATCTCAAGGCGCTCCATGCCGCCGCGACGATCACTCGCGAGCGACTCGAACGCGACACCAATCTCCAGTGGACGCTCAAACCCGGTGCCGACGAGTCGGCGGCCGTCGTCGGAAAACGCGACTTCAACGCCCAGATCCACGTCTACCTCGACATGGGCGGGGGCAGCACCGACATCGCGATCACACTCAAGCAGAACGCAGACCGCCCCGCGATCCCGGTCTATTTGACGAGCGTCCGCTACGCGGGGCTCACGTTGCTCGCTGGCTACGGCGGCGACGGCAAGCAGCACAGCTGCTTGGTCGGCAGGGCGACCGTCGATCAGTTGCGGCGGCGCGTTCGCGAAGCCAAGACGACGACACAGGTGATCGGCGATCCGGCACTGTTCGATCAACGCCAGCAGGCCGTGATCCAGAACCGCACGCGTCACTTCTACGGCTACATCGTCGAGTACGTCGCACGGCTGCTCGCCGCCGGCTTCCTCGATCAGCGGTTCAAGGTCGAGGGTGAGGACGGCAAGCTCGGCTTTCCGTCCCAGATGAACATCGCGGTGATCTTCCTCGGCAACGGCTGGCGCTTCAACGCGACGCTCGCGAAGGAGTACGAGGCGACGATGTGCGACGCGATCTACGAACGGATGAACGCGTTGATCGCGGCCGAGGCGAAGGCGTCCGAGTACGGGCGCTCCGTGGTGGCGATGCTCGACATCGACGTCGAGCAGAAGGTCGCCCGGCTCCCGAAGGAAGTGCCGCACGAGAAAGCTGCGGTCGCGATGGGGCTACTCGAGCAGCGCGCGAGCGGTGCCGCGCAGACGACCAGTCACACGCGCGCGATCCTCGGCTGGACGACCTCGGTCAGCAGCCGTCACGAGGTCCCGTGGTTCGCGCTCTACGACAGCGCGAGACTTCAGCCGGTGTCGCCAGATGCCAGCATCGGCGAGGGGCCCGGCAAGAAGAAGGGCAAGCTCGGCGCGACGAGTGAACCCGCCGGGGACGCGACCCCGTGGTACGTGCCGTTCGCCAGCACGCCGAATCTCGACTGGAAGGACACTGTTCCTCGCCTCCCGCCGAGCTTGCTGTCGCCGTTCGATCTCGACCCGGATCTCGACCTGACGCGAGGCGCGCTGCGCCGGGCTTGCGGGCGCACGGGCGAGAAGTGGTTCCTCCGCGGCCCATACGAGGTCCTTCTCGAGGAGTTGTTCGGTCCCAAGCTGCGGGTGATGGGCGCATGAAGGAGCGCAAGCCCGTGACCTGCACGCTCGGCCACGACGTCGTCGCAGGGACGATCTTCTGCTGGCAGTGCAAGCCGAACGAGCGTCCGATCGGCGAACTGTCGGCGGACCACGGCCAGCTGCTGTGGTCGACGACGGCACGCGTGCTCGCGAAGCGCGAGACCGCGCTGCTGGTCTACCTCGCGGGCAAGCCGATGGTGGCTGTCGAGGTTTTCGAGCCCGCGACCAATGCGAGGCCGCCATACGTCCGGATGCGCGTCCGTGAACCGGCGCAGCCCGACAGTGCTGCCGTCGAGGCACGCGTCGCGCTTCGCGAGGTCCTTCGTTCGCTCGTGACAGGTCGCGAACGTGTCGAGGCGCACGCGGAGTGACGCGCGCGATCTACGGCATCGATCTCGGCACGACGTATACCAAGTGCGCGCTGGTCGCAGCCGACAAGCACGTGCGGGTGTTCGAACTCGATCGCGATCCGGTGCGCAAGGTATCGACCCCGACGCTGCGTTCCGCGGTGACACTGACCGTCACCCCTGACGGGCGGCCGCTCGCGCATGTTGGCGCGTGCGCGCACGAGGTCTATCGCAACTGGGAGCCGCGTTCGGGGCCTCCGATGCAGTGCTTCGAGGAGACCAAGGCATGGATCGGCGAGGAGATTCCCGACGGTCGAGACGCGCAATGGATGGTCGAGGCGCATCACTGGCGGTATCGACCCGAGGACATCGCGGCGCTCGTCCTACGCAAGGTCAAGCGAGCGGTCGAGAACGCGGGTGGCTCGGAGATGACACGAGTCGTGGTGACGCATCCGCAGTTCTTCACCGACACCCGGCGCAAGGCGACGCGTCAGGCGATCGAGCTCGCGGGCTTGCAGCTCGTCGACACGCTGACCGAACCGGATGCTGCTGCACTCGCGTACGCTGCAAAGGGCAGACTCGGAAGCTACATGGTGTTCGACATCGGCGGCGGCACGCTAGATGTGACGATCTGCAAGCTCGGTGAAGCGGGCGTCGAGGTGATCTCGAGCGCTGGAAATCGGATCGGCGGCCGGCAATTCGATCGCGAGCTGTTCGCGCGCATGGTCGTCGACTATCAGGTCGCGTACGCGGATTTCTCGGAGCGCTACCTCGACGCCCAGACCACGCAGTCGTGGATGCGCAAGGCCGAGCAGCTCAAGCGCCGCCTCAATGATCCGGAACAGGAGGTCGCGCGCGATCAGATCCGGTGCGCGAACGACGCCTTCGAGCATGGTCGCGATCGGTCGTTCGTGATGCGGCGCGAGGATTTTATCGCCGCGACGATGCCGCTCGTCGACGATTGCGTGGCGTGCGCCGTCGAGGCGCTCGCCAAGAAGCAGCTCCGGTGGTCCGATGTCGACGAGATCTTGTGTGTGGGAGGAGCCTCTCGACTCGTTCACCTACGCGCCGCGCTCGAACGAGTCTCGGGCCGGCCGCTGCGGCAGGACATCGATCCAGACACGGTGGTGGCGCGTGGAGCTGCACTGCGGGGCGCACAACTCGCAGAGGAGCCTGTTGCGATCTCGACTCGTACAGGCGTTCCCTCTCCGAGCGACTTTCGCGGCGTGCTCGCACGCGGGGTCGGCGTGCTCGCGTACAGCGCGCGAGAGCGTCGGGACGTCGTCTATGCCCTGATTCCCGGCAACACGCCTTTGCCGTACACGAAGCGGCACGTGTTCCGGACCCCGCACGCCGATCAGCGCGAGATTCCGGTCCAGCTCTACGAAGGCGACAACACGGATGCGGACTTCTGCGAGCAGCTCGGCAAGATCGTGCTCGAAGACTGTCCACCCGGACCGGCTGGTCAACCCGTCGAGGTCGAGATCGCGATCGACAGCAACGGCAGCAAGCGCGTGCTCGTCGAGTCACGCGGTCGTCGCCGCGAGGCGGTGATCGAGTACGACGCGGCGCGAGTGTTGCCCGATGCCGAGCTTCGACATCGCCAGAAGTTTCTCGAGTCGGTCGTACTCTGCGATTGCTCGAGTCGATAAGAGAGGAGGGCGGGTGGAAGGTTCAGACAAGCCTCGTTCGCAAGCCGGCATCGCCATCGACGAAGAGCCGAAGCATGAAGTCTCGGGTGTTGACGTCACGTTCGACGAGGAGGCAATGCTGGCGAGCGTGTCGCGAGCGAGCTCGCACGCCGGGTTGGCACTCGACGAGGAAGCCATGCTGGCGAGCGTGTCACGAGCGATCTCGACGGGCGCGGGACTCGCCCTCGGCGACGAACCGCTCCACACAGGCTCGGGGCCTGCGTCGGTCGCCGGGATCGCGCTCGATGACTTCGCGTCCGGACCTGCGGCGACTCCGTCGGGCGAGCCGCTCAAGCTGGTCGACGAATCCTCGATCCTGCGGGCGGCGCGTGGGATCACGTCGCTCGATGTCGTGCTCGGGATCCGGAGTACCGAACTCGAGCAGCTCGACGATCCGCGCGTGCGCGCACGGGCGAAGCTGTTTCGCGAGCGGTGGGTGGAGCTGGAGAAGCGGCGCGCGTTGCTGCAGGAGCTGACGAAGCACGAGGCCGTATCGAGCTGGCTGTTCGTCGTCGACGTGATCGCCGGCCGCGCCGATGCGACGCGGCCACCCAATGGGTTGGTGGGGCCGTGGGCACCACTCTTTCAGGAGCTGCCGCGGCTTGGACCGCGAGAGATCCTTGTTCGCACAGTCGCACATCAGAAGTCGCAGCTGATGGCCGAGCTGGTGGCGCACACGCGCACATTCGTCGTCCTCGACCGGATTCTGCAGTGGAACGAGCGGCTCGAGCTCGAGCAGCACGCAGGGAGGTTTGGTTTCGGCGCCGCCGAGATCGCGGAGGCGCTGACGCGCGTCGAGCGCGAGCTCGGCACGAAGATCGCGCGCGAGAGCGAAGTGGAGTGGAAGGCGCGACAACCCAAGGGCGAGTGGGAGCCGCACGAGACGCTCGGTGGCGATGACGAGAGCTGGGACCTCGAACAGCTTCGTGCGGCCCTCGTCGATCCGAAGCGATTCGCGGAGGCGATCGCCGTCGCAAGCGGATCCAACGTCGCGACCTCGCTGACCACGTACTTGAAGCACCAGCGAGGGGGCAAGAACCTCGTGCCTATCGCGATCGAGGCCCAGGGACGCGCGATCGGGGTGGAGTGTCCAGCACTCGCCGTGTGGTGGTTCTGGTGGAAAACCGTCCCACCGGGTCAGGCACCCGTGCTGCATCTTATCCGCGGCCATCGACCAGTCGTCGATCCGCAGCGGCGTGCGGGCAGCATCGCCGAGCTGCTCGAGCTGGTCCGCACGACGTGGACGATCGATCGACTGGCCGGGGCGCTCGACGACGGACTGCTCGAATCGTGGCTCGAGTGCCAGGGCAACGAACCTGCCGCGCGAGTCGCCCGTGAACGACGAGGCGAGCTGAAGCGATCACCCGGATCGACGCGCAAGGCGGCACTCCGTCGTGCCGTGATCGAGGTGATGTGGTGGATCGGTCTACGTGGCTTGCCACTGCGGACCGACGACGGCGGCTCCGTGATCGTCCACTCGATCGAGGAGATGTTCTCGGCGGCGACGGATTGCAACAGCTTTCTCGACGAGGCACTCGCCAGCGGTCTGTTGGAGTCCTGGTTGTCGACGTCGAACCCCGCGCTCGCAAGCGCGACGATGTCGATCCGGCAGGACGCTCGCACGCTCAAGCTGTCTCGCTGGTTGCAGCGTGCCGGATTCCCTCACTACGAGGTGGGTGGTCAGCGAGTCGACTCGGTGCAGGATTTCGCCGAGCTCCCGAAGCGAGGTGTCCCATTCGAGCGGATCGCCGAACACATCCGTCAAGGCGTGCCTCAGGCCCGGTTCGCTTCCCGCCCCGATGTAGTGGCCGCGCTCGACGCCGTAAGCGACGACACCGGATTGCTCGATATGGCCAAGGGGGTGATTGCCTGTCTCCGCATCGGTCTGCGCGAGCTACCGATCGCGATCGACGGTCGCGTGGAATGGATCGCGAAACCGTCGCAGCTCGCGGAGGTTCTCCGAAACGGAAGTCGCGACATCCTGTACGTGCTGCTGAGCACGCGCGTCCTCGAGACCTGGATGGAAGCGATCGAGCCGGGGTCGCTCGGGCATGTCGCCCAGGCCCGGGCACTACCGAAGGAGATTGCCGTCGACCGGGCGTTGCGCCCCTGGTTGCGCCAGGTCTTCCCGGCAACGGGCATCGGTGCCGCTAGCTTCGAGGCGTTGCGGGCGCTGGCGGTCGCGGATGTCGAGCGCCTGTGTGGTGATTCCAATGCTCGGTTGCGAATTCGCGATGCGCTCGCGATCGATCCGATTCCGAATGCTCCGATGGAAACGACAGCGTTTCCGTTGGAGCAGACCCTCACCACCATGCCTTCGCGGCGCGCGGCGATGGTCTTCGCGTGGCACGTGCTCCGCACGACGATCCTGCACGTCGGCACGGTCAAGGTCCAAACGCTAGACGAGTTGTTCGCCGCGATCGCAGACCCGCACACGCGCGTCGCCGCACGCAACCTTGCTGCAGACGGTCTGTTGACCTCGTGGGTAACCGATGCCCTGCGGATGACCATCACGTCCGATCTACAGGGCAAGGTCGAGTCCTCGCGATTCCCCTCGTTGTGCCTCGAGCTCGGGGAGCCGCCCCCTCCGGTCTCGATGTCGGTTACGGGCAACGCCGTGGACATCCCGGAAGGTAGGGATGCAGCGTTCGAGGTCCTGTTGGTGAATGACGACCTGGTGCGCGACGCGAGCGTGGTCCTCGAGACGGCGATGTCTCGACCGATCGGTGCATTCGTCGAGCGCGGACAGGCGACGGTCGCAAGCCAGCTGGTCTCGACGATCGTTCCGGTTTCGGCGGGGACCAAGGTGCAGCGGTCGCTGGTGTTCACGTCGAAGATCGGAACCTCGGGCTCCACCAAGCTCCAGGTCGTCGCGCGGCTCGATGGATCACGCGTCGCTGTCGGCAGCCGAGAGATCGTGGCGAACGTGCGGTTCCCGTGGCGCGATCTCGCCCTCTCGGTGCTGGGCTGGTTGGCTGCTGGTGTGCTGGGATTCGCGTTGGCCGCCTCATTCCTCGCGGGGCGGGCGACGAACCTTCCGCTCACCGGTGAGATCGCGTTGAACGACAGCGGGATCTGGGGCTTCGGTGTCGTGATCAGCCTGATCTTCGCTGGTCCGCCGCTGTTCGTGTGGTTGCGCCGTCGCCGCAATTCTGCGTTGGCAGGTCCGAACCCACCGCCGTTCGTGCCGCGCTCGGACAACACGATCTGGATCCTGCTGGGCGTGCTCGTCGGTGGATCGATCCTGATCTACGCGATCGGGTACGTCGCTCTCTGGGCGGCGGCAGGAATCGATCAGATCGGACTCCGCCTTCACGGGGATGCGGTTGTCGCAGACCCGGGACTGCGTCAACTGGCTTCGGGCTGGCTTGCCGTGGGCGCGGCGCTCGGTACCGCGTGGGGTCTCGCCGTCGGGTTGCGTGGCCTCGAGCGCCGGTGGCTCGGCGAGATCGCGCGCGCGGTGGTGATCCTCGGACTGCTCGCGGCTCTCGTTGGAATGGGGGCGCAGTGAAGCTACGTTCGCTCGCATTGCACGACTTCGCCCTCGCGGCGCTCGTGCTCGTGGTTCTCGGCGCCCTGGGACACGGCATGCGCGTCAAGGCTCCGCCGCCGACGTTGACGACGTCGTCGGAAGGAGCCAAATCCCGGTTCGAAGCAACCCCGATCCTCGAGTCTGTCGATCAGTTGGTCGAGGAGCAGCGACGTGCGATCAGCGCCGGAGATCTAGCGCGGATGGTCGCTACGCTTTCGGATCAGATCGTCGGGTTCGGCGTGGACGCGGACGAGATCGGAGAGGGAAAGCGCGCGATCGAAGCGCACCTCCGCCGCGATCTTGCGTGGACGGCGAGCGAGATCACGTTCACCTCGTTGAACATCGGGTGGCAGTACGACCACGCCTGGGTTGCCTTCGAGCTGGAGCGTGACGCGCGACGGTATGTGGTCACCGAACTCGCTGCTCGCACTGAGCACGGATGGAGGGTCATGGCGTGGCACTGGGCCGTGGTGGTATCTGATGCGGTCGCGGTCGCGGCTCTGCGGTCTCGAACGAAGCCGGCGAATCGCGAGATCGCCGATCGGTTCGAAGGCACTCCGAAGCTCGTCGAAGCTGCGAAAACCGCGCTCGGATCCCCGAGCTGGTACGCGTCCTCGATGAGCACGGGCAAGGAGACGATCTACTACGGGAGCGCCGGAGAGCGGCTGTTGGGGGGTGCGGTCAAGGGATGGTGGGGACGGGTTGGTGCAAGACTTACTCGACGCGGAATCCAAGTGTTCGGTGGCGGTCGGTGGGATGCGAGCCAGCAAAGCGATGCGTGGATCGGAGTCGAGCTCGCGAACGTACGATTGGCGATCGGCGGTGACCTCGAGTACCGGGTGATGAACGTGTTCGTCAGAGAGAGCGATGGGCGCTGGCGGATCGTCGCCGCGCAGTGGTCACACGGTGGGCCGGTCGATGCGACCGCCACGGTCGCGAGACCGCCTGTTCGAACGAACGCGCCGGTACCAAGCACGCCGAACGCGGCAGGCGGCAGTAACGCGACTCCAACGAGTGCACCTCCCGATCTTCTGGCGGAGGCGGAGGACAAGTACGTGCTGGGCGACTACGTGGCGGCCGAGCGAGTCGCTCGACAAGCCTGGGCGCGCCGCGTGCCGGGTGCGGCGCTGGTCGTCGCGATGGCGGCATGCAAGCAAGGCAGGAGCGAGGTTGCGGCAAAGCTTACCGGCCAGCTGAGCGGACCCGAGCGGACGCGGCTCGCGGCGGCGTGCCCGACGAGCCCGAGCCCGACCCCGACGGCAGGCTCGAACAAGGATCCGGTGCCCGCTGCACCCACGCCGCTCGGACCACAGCCGCCCGACGCTGGAGAGGAAAGCCCATGAAACACGTGTTCCCGATCCTGGCCCTGGCCGGCTGCGCACAGATCGCGAGCAACGTGAGGATCGTCGAGATTCCGGAGGGCAGCCAGCACGTCAGCCGCACGGTGAAAGACTCGCGAGACTACGCGGCACAGTTACAGATCCGTGGGACCACAATCGCATTCGCGATCACGACTCACGAGCGGTGCGAGGAGGCCGACGTTCCGATTGTTCGCAAGATCCGGATCACCGACCGCCACGAGGTGCAGAAGAGTGTCGGGATCACGAGCGAGCTCCTCATCGGTGCCGCAGGGGTCGTGCTGGGGGGCTTGCTGGTCGCGAACCCGGAGCGTGGATGTCGGTCCGACGGTACATCGGAGATGACGGATCCACAAACCTGCGTCGCGCTGGGGTGGGCCGTGGTTGCGGCGGGCGGGGTTGGTGTCGGCATCGGGCTCGTCGACACGATCCGGCTCGCGGATAGCAAAGTCGATCTCGGGACGCAAGAGGGGCCCTACGAGGCAAAAACGACGACGTGTCACGAGGGGCCGCTTGCGAGGATGGACGTGGTGCTACAGCTCGGTGGCGGTGCGTTCGTGGCCCGCAAGCAGACGTCGGCGAACGGCGAGGTGGAGTTCGATCTTCTCGACGCGCCCGAACACGCGATCCCGACGAAGGCGCAGCCCGGCGAGCTGCGTGTCGCGACAGACGTCCTGCCTCTCGCGATCACGGAGGACCAGGCGAGCCTACTGTCGGGTGCCCTCTACGACGCTCCCGGGTCGCGTGTCGCACGAGATGCCGCCGACGGCCGCAAGCTCCGGTGCGACGGTCGTCTCGATCGCGCGGAGAAGCTCTTGGTGCGTGCCGATACCAACGACGCAGACGTCGAGACGGCGCGCGAGGCCTGGCGGGACGCGAAGTCGAAGTGTGCCGACGATTGGACGGTGGATCATCAGCGGCGCCGCGACGTCGGCGAAGTTGCAATCGTCGAGAATCGAGTTGCCGCGGTGCTGCTGGCACTCACGACCTCGAACCTCGAACGCGTCGACGAGCTGGTCGAGGAGCAGCTCCTTCCGCATCTGCGCGGCGACGCGGGCGTGCGTCTGCAGCTGGAGAGACTGGTGATCGAGCCCACTCAGGCCTTGGTCAAGGGCAAGGCCGAGGACGCGATTCAACATCGCCTGTGCCGAGCGCGGCAGACGTTCCTCAAGATCCGCGGAGCGAAACACTGGGCAGACCTGAAGGCGAAGCTGGCGCAGAGCATGTTCGAGCTGAGGGGCCTCGCAAAACAGAGCACCGAGAGGCTGATGGACGCGGCACCTTGCAGCTGACGCTCGTCTTTGTAGTCGTGCTGGCCGTCCTCGGGTGCAGCGACACGAGGGAGCCCGTTCCCGATCCGATCGATGACGAACTTCGTGCCGTCGAGCTCGACGTGCGCAAGCTGTCCGCAGACTGGGAGGAGCTCGTCGCTGGGTTTTCGCAGCTCTCGGCCCGATACCGCGACCCACGCGCGCGCCGTGCCGTGACCGCCGCTTGGGAGATCTATCGCGACGTGTTGAAGCTCGCCGTGGTTGTCGAGGCCATGGGCGCCGCGGATCGGTGCAAGCGAGTCTCGACCGCGGCGTACCGGAAGCAGCTGCGCGCACAGGGAGTCGATCTCGACCACAAGGACATCGACCACATCGTTCCTCGGGGGCACGGAGGTGTCGATCACCCAGCGAACTATCAGGTGCTCGATTCGTCGCTGAATCGCAGCCTCGGTAAGACGTGGGACATCCAGAAGTGTCTGATGCCGGGTCGCGACCGGTGCATCAAGGCCATCGGCGTGACCGTGAAGTGCGGAACGTATCTCGGTGGCTTCTTCTGAACCCAGCCGCCGCTCGTGACAGGTGGGCTACCCTCCCTGGATCCACGAATGGCGATCGCCTGCTCACCGATCGAGGACGAGCTGCTCGCTCGGTTGCGCTCGAATCCGCTCGACGACGAGACGCGCGAGGTCTACGCCGATTGGCTCGAGCAGCAAGGTCTCGTTGAGCGTGCCGCGTTCCTTCGTGCACGAGATCTCGCGACGCGGCGCAGGGACGCGATCGCCGATCCACCGGGTGCGAGCTGGCGGGCGCTGGTCAGTCGGCAACCAGTCACTCGGTGCGGTGAGCTGTACCGGCAGGGATGCTCGATGCAGTGGGAGCAGCTCGCGACCACCGTCGACGATCTGACTCGGCATTGTCGGACCTGCGATCGCGACGTCACGTTCTGTACGGCGCTCGAGACCGCGGCCGGCCAGGGTCGAGCCAGGGAGTGCGTTGTGATCGATCTCGCGCTCAACGACAACGAGGCACTGGATTGGTACGACCAGATCGCCGGATCACTCGTACGCCGACGCGTAGCGCTCGTCGGGGCCATCGTCGTCGCGCTGCTCGCCGAAGTTGATCGGCAGCTTCGTCTGCTTGAGCACCGCCTTGCCCTCGGACGTCAGGTAGTTGTCGTGGACGTCG